>DATNIW010000040.1:0-2395 GCA_035604215.1 Fibrobacteria bacterium | reverse complement strand
GGGCATCTGGTCGTGCACAGGGAGTTCGGGTACGAGGAGTTCCGGGCGAAGCTTGGCTGACGCTGGGTCTTTTTTTGCGCCTTGGCAGGCGCCGGGCCTTCTGGGGCTGTCCCGCCCCAGACCCCGGCCCAAGGGACCGCTGGCCCGGCCCCTTGGGGATCCCCGGGCCTTCGCGGGGGACTGCCGTCCCCCTGCACCCCAACGAAATTCAGCGGCGGATGTGGTGAGCGTTGCGGCGCATCTGGGTTGGCGCGCCCGCCTGCACGGCGATGCGCCGTGGCGGCGGGAATGTGGTGCCGGTGGTCAGGTTTGTCGGGGCTGCGTTGACTGTCCTGAGCCGTCGCCAACTTGCCGGTCCCTGAGTGATGGCGGAACGCCGTTGTATCGAAGGGCGGCAAGATGGCGGGTGGTGTGATGGGCGTCACAGAATGAGCGGGCTTTTCTACCGAACTTTGGGCATCGATTCTTGTCGGATCGTAACATCAGTCCATATTCTCTTTGGAGTCACGCGAACTTCAGCTTTCTAGAAAGGCCATCCCCGTGAGAATCGTCCGCATCCTCCTCGCGTTTCCCCTCTTGGCATTGGCGGGAACCTTCAGCGGCACGGTGATCGATCTTTCGGGAGCGCCCGTCGTCGGCGCGGTCGTCAAGACCCCAGTCGATTCCGCGATCACGGCGGGAGATGGCACCTGGAGCCTGGCGCGCACGTTGTCGGTCGTCCAGCGCAAGGTTATTCCGGTTTCCGTGTCCTCCCACCTGGTGGTGGAAGACGGTCGTCCGCGTCTGGTCTTCGGCGGTGTGGACGCCTTGGGCCATCGAGTGCCCGTGAGAAGCATGCAAACCGCATCGCTCCCGACTTCTGCGGCACGTGCGGCTGACGCCGCGGGAACGGATACGTTGATGTTGTATTGGAAAGGAAAACAACTTGTGGTGCTGTCTATCGCCTCTTCGGATTCGACGGGGATCGTCCTGAGGATCGATACGGCCTGGAGCGACGATCAGGGGTTCGCCTGGAATGCCCGGATCTCCTACGGTTCCCTCAAGGACGATCGGGATGACCATGTGTATCGAACCGTGGCGATCGGCGACCAGACATGGATGGCCGAGAACCTGGACTACGCGGTGGACAGCTCCGTGTGCCTGCAAAATTCGAGCGACAGCTGCGCGAAATACGGGAGATTGTACCGATGGGCCGCGGTCATGGGACTGGATCCGATGTACGACACGACCATCTGGTCCGGTGCCGACAGCAGTTTGCACCAGGGCGCCTGTCCAAGCAGTTGGCGCGTTCCTCTCTCGGCCGATTGGGATTCCCTGTTCGCCCACGTCGGGTCCGACAGCGCGAAGCTGGCCTTGAGCGCGACCGGATCGTGGCATCAATACCCGTCTTCCTGGATCCTGAACAAGGACACCTACGGGTTCCGAATTTTGTCAAACGGGTACGCGGATACCGGAGTGTTCCTGTTCTATCCGGGCCAGGAAGCCGACTTCTGGTCGGCTTCCCAGCAGCCCGGGCCCGCCGAGTCGAAGGTTTCCTTTTACGAGCTGTTGTTCTACTACAGTCCATACCCCTACACCAAGCAACCCGCCTACAAGAGCTACGCCTTCGCAATCAGATGCCTGAAGGATTGAGCGAGGCATCGCCGCCTTAAGGGGTACGATTTCTACCTCCCACCCCCACTATGCCTGAATCTTCGATCCTTGTCGTGGGCGGTGGGTTGGCCGGTTGCGAGGCCGCCTTGACGTTGGCTCGGTTGGGACACCGCGTGGAGCTGCGCGAGATGCGGCCCGTGCGGAATACACCGGCGCACCAGACGGAAAATTTGGCAGAGCTGGTTTGCTCCAACAGCCTCAAGGGGCTGGGGTTGGGGTCGGCGCATGGGTTGGCCAAGGAGGAACTGGGGATCTTCGGGTCGGCGTTGTTGCCGTTGGCGTTTTCGGCACGCGTTCCGGCGGGGGAATCCCTCTCCGTGGATCGCGAGGCCTTTTCCCGTGCCGTGGAGGAGGCGATTGCCGCCGAGCCACGCATTCGGCTGGTTCGAGAGGAGGTGGTTTCCATCGATCCCGAGCGGTGGACGGTGCTCGCGCCTGGACCGCTGGCCTCGGAGGCTCTATCCACCGCCTTGCGCGAACTGGTGGGCGGGACGCGGCTCTCGTTCTTCGACGCCATCGCTCCCATCGTCTCGGCGGACACCCTGGATTTGGAGCATTGCTGGAAGGCCAACCGTTGGGGCAAGGGCGATGGGACGGATTTCGTCAACTGCCCGTTGGACCGGCCCGTCTACGACGCCTTCGTGCAGGGCCTGGCCGAGGCCGATGCGGTGGAACCCAAGCCCTTCGAGCCCAAGGAGCTGTTCGAGGGCTGTCTGCCCCTGGAGGAGATGGCCCGTCGCGG
>DATNIW010000039.1:0-26839 GCA_035604215.1 Fibrobacteria bacterium | reverse complement strand
CCCGAAGGAAACCTCCTTGTTGGCCGCCTCGAAGGCCGGAGCGATGGAGGTGGCGACCGTGATGGAATAGACCCCATCCGCCCCGGTCGTGTCCGACAACCCCCTGGGAGCGAGGGTGACAACGGCCTTTGCCACCGGCTTTCCGGCCCGATTCGAGATCGTGCCGTGCAGATTCTGAGCATGAACGAGAACGTTCAGGCCAAGCGTTGCGACGATTGCGAGAACTGTTCGTCTATCCATTGTCCACCTCCTTGATTCGAATCGTGTTCCCGCTTGGCAAGCGGCGTCAGGGCTTGAAGAAGGTTCCGCCCGAGGCGACCTTGTCGCCCGACTTCACCCGCACGAGGTAGATCCCGCGAGGGAGCGAAGACAGATCCTTCCATTCGAAGGTGCCAGCGCTTTCCGACAGCGAGACGCTCCTGCGCGATTTCATGGATCCATCGGTGGAGTAGAGGCTGAAATCGGCTTCCCCGGGCGTGTAGCCGGAATACTCGACCGCGTAGGAACCGTCCCGAGATACGATGGACTGCCGGGCGTTCGACGCGGTCCGCGTCGCCTCGTCGATCCCCGTCGTGTAACCGTTGTCCTTGTCGAAGTTGACCCCATCGAAGGGGATCACGATCACCTTGCTGCCGTGGTCCGACCCCGCCGGGATCTGGTTGTTCTTGTCCACGTCGCTCACGGCGAAGGTCACATAGGCGATGTGTCCGTTCTCCAGGAGGAGGTTGGGCCGCTCCATCTTGTACCAGTGGTCCACCGTGCCGTCCGTGTAGCTGAAGATCTTCTGCGCATCCCTGGGATCGTACGCGAGGCCCTGGTCGGTCCAGTTGTGGATGCCGTCGGTCGAGCTGAGGAGATACCCGACGCGATCGTCCGGATAGTCAAAGAGGACATTGTACCGCCCCCCGCTGTACCAGATGACCGGATCCTCGGCGAGGGTGTAGGTCCCTTCCGCGGTCGAGGGTCCCAGGGGGTCGGAGTGTGTTTTCTTGTCCGGGTAGATGCTAGCGCTGGAGGCGGAGGGAACGGCCTCCGCGGAGGGGTAGGTGTTGGTGGGTTGCTGCAACGTGTAGGGACCGCAGACGCCATTGGTGCTGAGCGCGATGAGTCCGTGGCGCTGGACGACCTCGAAGTTGCCGTCCGGTCGGGCCACCAGGCTGACGTTGGAGCCGAAATTGTTGTTCCCGCCGAATCCGTTGGAGGGAACGTTCAAGTTCGATCCTGGCGAGCCGGAGCAGGGGGTCCAAGGTCCGTTCAAGGATGTGGCTGTGAAGATCGTGAACGGCACGACCTCGCTGACAACCAGCGCATAGGTGCCGTTCAGCAGCGCGACCACTTGGCTGTTGTGGCCGTGGTGCTGGTCGCTGCCGAAGCTCCCGTCGCTGTACGCATATCCCTTGTCCGTGAAGGGACCGTACGGGCTCGTACCGCCCACGGCGTGGATGGGATCGGAACTCCCCCAGTTGCTGAACCCGGTGGAGCCGGCCCACCGGTCGGCGAACAAGTGGTAGGTGCCGTCGGCGGCGCGCAGCAGGCTTCCGTCCCAGTAGTAGTTCGCGGGGGGATTCGAGGGACTCTCGATGCCGTTGCACGTGTCCCGAGGCACCACGCCCGAGCCCGAGGTGCAGTTGGATGGCGTGGAACCCGTGGCCGTGCAACCCCAAGCCTTGGTGGTGAGCGGACAGGTGATGGGCGTGGGCAGGAAGTAGTCGATGAACGTCTTGGCGGCAGCGGGCGTCGCGGCCAATGGAAGCGCAGCGACAAGGATCTTGAGCGCGTTGTTCTGGGTCATTTCATCGCCTTCCTTTGGAATCGAAATTCAAGGTGGGAGCCACTATTTCTCCCAATGCGCGACGAGCACACCGCGCGGCACGGACATTCCACTGGGCATCACCGGCGATCCGTTGCGGACCGCGACGTTCCCCACCACCAAGTGGCCTTGGAGGTCGTAGATCGACACGCTCCCCGTCCTACCGGCGAATCCGGCGGGAAGGAAGAGCTTGTCCCCGATCGAGACGAGCGTCGCATCGCCGACCATCCGTTCCGACAGACGGGTCTGGGCGCCGTCCTTCAAGGCGGTGGTGCCCATGGGCGAGGGGACCAGGGAATGGTATTCCACCGGGGCGAGCGAGTATCCCTGAGGTGCACTCCCGCCCTGGGTGACGAGGATGACGGTATTGTTCGCCTGGAGCCAGCATTCAGGAACGAAGAGAGCGGGCTGGCTGGTGATCTGACGTCCCAGGCAGTGGCCGTTGATCCAGACCACGCCTTGCGTTCCGCTGGTCACCGTCGCGTTCAGTGTCCAGGTCTGCAGCGCGTTGGGTGTCGGTGTGTAGGGGAAGTCCATCCGCCACAGCCGGGGGACGTTGTCCGACGGGGCCGCGCCCGTGGACCAGGTCTTGGCCAGCATGGAGGTCCAGGAAGCCGCCGTGATGGTGCCCATCATGGGCGATTCGTCCACGCCCTCGAAGCCGCCGCGGAAGCGCCATGGGCCCGTCGCGGCTCCACCGATGGTGACCCCGGCGAGGATGCCGGATTTGACGATGTCCGGAGGTGTGAAATCCAAGGTGTTGTACTGCTTGTCGCGCTCGGCGGCGCTGACCAGGATCGCGATGCTGTTCGCCCCTTGCTTGAGGGTGATCGACTGGCTGGTGCTGGTTCCCGCGAAGGATCCGTTGACGAAGATGAAGGCGCTTCCCTGGAGGTTGGGGATCGCGAGGGTGGCGGTTCCGGCGCTGCCGGCCGTGTAGGTAGTGCGGTACCAGCCATAGCCGTTCGGCCAGCCGTAGGAGACCATGTCCTGCGCCGTGGCGGTCTGCTTCCAGGCCGCGTCGTCGTAGGAGGTCCCGACTTCCGGAGACGAGATCCAGCTCCAACCCGAGGCGAAGGACTTGGAGCCCTGACCCGAGCTCGCCGGCTGGTTCACCACCTGCATGCCGGTGCGCGAGAATACGTAGGCCTTCCCGCCCGCCGCGGGGAACTGCAGGTTGTTGTTCTCGTCGACGTAGTCGGCTCCGGTGACGATGCTGGAATCCGTGAACCAGGTCTTGTTCGACTGGTTGGTGTTCATGATGAGGAGGTTGATCGTCTGACCGGCCCCGTCGTCCAGGTCCACCTCGTTCACCGAGTCGGTGGTGGGATAGGCGAACCGCATCGAGGCGCGCTTGGCCGTCGCGTTCCAGCTCCAGGGTGCGCCCGGGGCGGTGGTGGGTGCGGTCTTGTAGACGAAGGCGATGTCGCCGCCGGTGTTCCCCGGGGTGGAGTAGAGCACCAGGTAGTTCTTGGTGCCCAATTTCTTCTGGCCCAGAATGCCCGTCGCGCTGTAGTCGAGGGTGGCGTTGGAGGTGATGGGCGCGTCGGCGATGAAATGGGCGCTGTTCCCGTCCTGCAGGGACCACGAGCCGGTGGTCGGAACCGTGACGCCCTTGTTCTTCCAGTCGACCGTGAACGTGGCCGATCCTCCGGACACCATGGCGGCCTTACCCGCGCCGCTCGTCTGGGTGTAGCTCGCGAGCGCGCCCGGCAGGCCGGAGACCCCGGAGGAGCCGTCGGTGGAGGTGGCGAAGATCCCGTTGAAGGCGTTGGCGAGGTACCCGGTCTGCTTGACCGAATACAGGGCCGGCCGGATCTGTCCCAGCTCACCGATGGGTGCACCGTAGTCGTAGCTCGTGATCCGCTGGTCGGGGGACGAGGTGTAGCCGAAGTCCGTTCCGCCGATCGCCATGTAGTGGCTGGTTCCGCCGCTGCCGCAGCCGAGCATCCTCCATGTCTGGTCGTTGTAGGTGGTCACATCAGAGGCGGCAGATGGACCGTATCGGCTGATCCATCCCGTCCACTGCTCGGTCATCAGGCCCTTGGAGGAGAAATCCGGGAAGGCTCCCGGATCGTAGGTGGTGCCGTTGTAGATGTTCGACCAGATGTAGGGCACGACGATTCCGAGGGATTGCGCCTTGCTGACCAGGTGCGACTGGTAGGCGCCGCCCGCGGGGTAGTACTCGTTCTCGATCTGGACGACCACGACGGCGCCGCCATTGGTGACCTGGTGCTTGGCGATGATCGGCATGATCTGCCCGTAGAAGGCGTCCACGGCCGCCAGGTACTGCGCGTCGGTCCCGCGGATCTTGATGTTCGGGATGTCCGCGAGCCAGGGGGGAAACCCGCCGAAATCCACTTCGGCGCAGATGTAGGGACCCGCTCGCACGATGGCGTACATGCCGAGGGAATCGATCAGGGAAAGCCATGCGTCGAGATCGAGGTTGTCCTCGAAATGGAACTGGCCCTGGACCGGTTCGTGGAGGTTCCATGCGACGTAGGAGGTGACCGAGTTGTACCCGGCCCGCTTCACCCGGGTGAGTCGGTCGCGCCACAGTCCCCTGGGCAGGCGCCAATATTCCACGTCGCCGGAAAGGATCCAGGTGGGCTTGCCGTTGACGGTGAGGCTCCGGCCCGAATAGGTGATGGTGGAAGTCGCGGAGGATTGTTCGTGGTACATCGTCGCCGACGCCACCCCGGAAAGGAACGCCACCGCGATCGCGACCGCCCTTGTTTTGTTCCCTGACATGATTCCCTCCGGATTCATTGGATCTCCGATGTTCGTAACAGATTTTGTCATATCGTCCACCGGCTTCGCCCTGGTCGGGATCCCGTGGAGAGCGAGTGCGGTCTAACGGTTCAGCAGGATCTTCGAACTCCCCGATGGGCGCCCGCCGATTTCAAGGCTCGCCAGGTACAAGCCGTTCGGAAGGCCGGACAGATCCAAACTGCGGGAGCTGTTCTCGCCGGCCGTCGCCTGGATCTGGAAGGATTTCACCCTCCTCCCGTCGGTGCCGAAGAGTTCCACCGACCCCGTTCCGGTGGACAGGGGCGTGAATTCCAAACGCAACCGGCTTCCCTCGATGGTCAGCTTTGGATGGGCCGACAGCGGAGCATCCGGCCCCGTGGTCTGGATCGACGTCGTGCCGGTGTCCGTCCAGGAATCGTGCACCTGGGTCAATCCCGATTGGTTGCTGACGGTCAACACGATGCTGGAACCACTGCCGCTTCGGGTGGTCATGCTGTACCAGTCGCCGTCCCGGAGTCCGGGCCACTCGAAGCTGCCCATCTTCCAGTCGTGAAGCTGCTGGCTCATCCCCTGGATGTAGGCCTCGAAGTAATTGGTTGCGGCGACACCGTAGTCCATGGGCTGGTAGGTGGTTCCGTCCTTGGACCCGGTGCTCATGGGGCCTCCCCACTCCGTGGCGATGGTCCGGGCGGAATAGCTTCCGACCTCACCTTTGAACTGGCTGACCCACTGGGATGGGCTGGTCCAGGCCGTGCTCCCGAAAAACGAGTAGTCGTGCACCGCCAACAGGCAGCTGTCGAATCGACTGTCCGAACCCACGTCGGGAACGTTCATGGCCAGTCCCGAGCCGTCGAGCACGATCCGGTTCCGCGGAAAACCGGGGAATTTCTGGAGCCACTGGGCGTACAGGGTCAGCAGCGCGGACGTGCTGTAACCGCTCGGTTCGTTGAAGACCTCGGCGTAGAAGTTCGGGTTGGAACCGTATTTCGCGACCACGGTGCTCCACATGCTCCACCAGGCGGTCATGTCCGGCGGATTGGCCCCCGAAGACGATCCCCAAAAGCAGAGGTCAACGCGGCCCTTGGTCAGGGCCATGTCGATGGCCCCCGTATAGGTTCCCCAGTAGGTGCTTACCGTGGTCTCGTTGATGGGCATCCGCACCGCGTTGGATCCGAGTTTGGACACGAATTGGCCGACGATCTTGTCCGCGACGACCGAGGCCGAAGCGTAGGTGTCGGTCGAGGACAGTCCCGACACGTAGACGACCCCGGTCTGGAAGTTGTCGCGCTGGTCGGCCCAGTTCACGCCCCTGAACTGGTTGGTCGTGGCGGATGACGTCGAAGCTGCCAGCAGGATGGCGCCCGCCAAAAGCGATTGGAGTGCAGGAACTCGAGATTCAATGCGCTTTGACATTTTCAGTCTCCTTGATCGGCGCCATGCAGATCGGTCCGCTTGCCTCAGGGTACCACCAGCATCTTCGTGGTGGATCTTCCGCCGGCCTGCAGCCGGACGAAGTAGGCGTGCTGTCCCTGGATCCCGTTCCACGACCAGGAGTGGAGACCCACGGTCTGGGTCCCTACGTTGAAGTCTTCCACCACCCGACCGTCGGGTAGCAGGACCGAGATCCGGACCGGGGAGGCTTGGTTCAACTGGTAGTCCATCTCCACCGAATGCAGCCCCGACTTCAGATCGAAGGACAGCGCCGGGGGGACCGCAGCGGATCGGCCCTCGATGCTCGTGGTGCCTCCGGCGGGTTGCGGAACCGTCGTGAGCGCGATGGAGCCGGCGGTGAGTCCGTTGGCGGTCACGTTGACCGTGATGGCGCCCGGAGTGGAGGTCGACTGGACGGGCAGGTACGCGCGCCCTTGGTAGGCCGCGTGACTATTGCTGGTAAAGTTCTGGGCCTTGGTCAAGTCGCCGGTTCCGATGCCGTAGGCGCGGCCATCGCCCGTCACGGTGTAGGTGAAGGTGTTGGTCGCGTTCCAGACGTGGTTCCCGTTGGCGTCGGTGATGTACACGTCCAGGTTGGCCACGTCGTCGCCGTCGGCGTACAGGGTGGTGCGGTCGGACTCGATCACCACCTTGGAGGCGGCCCCGACGGTGATGAGGCTGTCCACCGCCGCCTGCGTCCCGTTGTTGGATCCGACCACCTTCAGGGTCCCCGAAGCCCAGTTCACCGTGAACTGCGAGGTCGAGGGCGTGCCCAGGTTGGACTTGGTGCCGATCAGGCTGCCGTTCAGGTACAGGCTGACCGACTGGCAGTTGGAATAGACCACCACGTTCTGGCTTCCCGATTGGTTCCAGCTTTCGGACAGTTCCGGCGTCACCCACGCGCTGCCGGCGGGGTTTCCGACGCCGAGCTTGACCACCGGATCGGTGCCGTAGATCGCCTTCTGGTAATAGAACCAGGTCTTGCGGAAGGCACAGTCGTCCAGGAAGCCGGAGTTTTCCCCCAAGGGCCCGGTCTCTCCGAGGTAGTCCATTCCCGTCCAGATGTGCTGGCCCAGCACCTGGGGCCTGTTCACGCAATTGTTCCAGGTTGTCGAGTACGGGAACTGCTCGGTCCCGATCCAGACGACGTTCGGACCGTCGGCGATCCCCGTGCCGTAGGAGCCGTCGTTGTAGTTCATGCCCACGATGTCTTCGTACTGGGCGAGTTTGACATATCCCGGCATGTCGGCGGAGAACCCGTTCAAGACGGCGTGGGTGTAGGGCCTGGACGATTCGATGGTCTTGGCGAACGGCACGATGGTATCCGACATGTTGAACTCGTACGCGGGCATCGCTCCGGTACCTGGGTCCACCTCGTTGCCGTAGCTCCAGATGTAGATGCAGGGATGGTTCCGGTCGCGCTTCAGGAACAGCGTCAGATCGGCCCGCCAGACGTTGTTCCAGTCCTGGTAGTAGCTGTTCGACGACTCTTCGATCCACTTGTCGCACCACTCGTCCATCACCAGCATGCCCATCTTGTCGCAGAGGTCGTAGAATTCGGCCTCCATGGGGCAGTGGGAGGTGCGGATGGAGTTGACCCCGGCCGCCTGCAGTTGCTTGATCACCCGGTACCAGACCTGTTCCGGGACCGCGCTGCCCACGGGCACCATGGTCTGGTGCATGCAGATGCCCTTGATCTTCGTGTTGACTCCGTTGACGAAGAGGCCCGAAGTCGAGTAGGTGATGTTCCGGATGCCGAAGGGTGTCACGTAGTCGTCGGCCAGCGTCGTGCCGTTCAGGATCTTGGTGTAGGCGTTGTAGACGTAGGGATTGCTCGGCGACCAGATGTTGCTTCCCGTCATGGCGATGGACTGGGGAAACGTGGTGGTGGTGTTGGCCGCGACGGTGATGGGCGTGGAGACCGAATCGATCCGCTTCCCAGTGCTGTCGCAGATGACCGTCACCAGGGTGCGCGAGGCGGACGAGGAGGTCTCGTTGGTGACATCGGTGCTGATCTTGACGGTGGCGCTGGCCGCCGTGGCGCCCACGGTGGTGATCGCGGTTCCCCAGTTCGTCACGTGGACGGGATCGGTGGTGATCAGCCACACGTGGCGGAAGATCCCCGAGCCCGAATACCAGCGCGAGGTCTGCACCGTCAGGTTGTCCACCCACACGGCCAGCACGTTGTCGCCGGTCAGGTTCAGGTACTTGGTGATGTCGGCCTTGAAGCTCACGTAGCCGTATTCCTGGCTGGCCACCTGGGTTCCGTTGACGTAGACCACCGCGTCGTGGTAGACGCCGTCGAACTGCACGACCACCTGTTTCCCGGAGGCCCCGGCCGGCACGGTGAAGTGCTTGCGGAACCAGCCCTTCTGTCCGGGATCGGTTCCCTTGCCCGTCCCCACCAGGACGTTGGCCATGTCGTAGGGGACGTTGGTGGTGGTCCAGGAAGCGTCGTTGAAGGCCGTGGTCTGGGCGCCGGAGGGATTCGATCCGATGAGGATCTTCCAGCCTTCGTCGATGCGCGTCTTGGTGCGGGCCTGCAGGTATTGGTTCTCGCGCCGTTCCGTGATGTTGGCCGAGGCGAGGCCGGCGAGGAGCAGAACCCCAAGCGCGGGAAGGATCGGGATCCTGGAGGGATTGCCGCGCCGGGCACCTGGTTCGCCGAGGTTGAATTTCCTGGAGTTCATGGCTTGATTCCTTTCGTACGCTGCGAACCGGAAGCGGGCCATCCTTCGGAGGGTGCACCGCTCGAATGGAGGCTCGAGGTGAAGCTAAGCGCAGCTCCGCCTTCGTATGGCTCGATGCCGAACGAAGCATTTGTAGAAACACCAATGCGGTGATTTCCGATCGAACGGAGGCACGGCAGATCCTGTCGGATCGCCGGAATCCTCGAATTCATCGGCATTTCGTAGAATTGGACAAATAACGTCATCAACCTGCGAGGCATCCTCACCGGCCGTAAAGACAATATTTGACTACTTGTCACGGTTTCGCGGTTGTCGATTCCGGTGGCGAGCACCAGACACCCGCGACCATCTTTCCAGTGCCGGGCGCGACCATCCCAGCGGCCCGAAGGGCCCTCCTTCACGTTGTGTGGAGAATTTTCCTCCCGCTTCGAGGAATCTCGAGGCTTTAAAACACGAAACAGTGGTTATTGTTTCCCTGGTGCAGAAATTCAACGAACTCGCCGCCCTCTTCGCCAAGCAATTGCCCACCTGGCCCGACGGCAGACTTCCCACGGTTCGGGAGCTCGCCTCTCGCCATGCCGCGAGCACAAGGACGGTCACAGCGGCATTGGGTCTGCTTTTGCGGCAAGGGCTCATCGAGTCCCGACGCGGATCCGGCCTGTGGCGTGCAGGTCAGCTTCCGGAGCCGAAGACCGTGGAGTTCAAGCCCAACGCCGGGGATTTCGCCGAACGGCTGTGCGCGGAAATCCGTCTGGGATCGTACCCCTGGGATTCGGATCTCCCCTCCATCAAGGAATTCGCGACCCGATGGAACTGCCATTCCCAGACGGCGAGCAAGGCGCTGGACATAGCCGTTCGCACCGGTTTCCTGGAACGGCATGGGCGTCATCACCGCCCCATGCGACCCCGCCCGCGTCGCGGTGTCGCTCCGCCCACGCTGCTGTGCATCGGCACCGCCGACGAGGAGGGCCGATTCCGGATGGACACGGACCGGGAGTCGGATTTCTGGCGGGAGCTGGGCTTCCAGGCCGCCCAGGCGGGACTTGCGCTGAAGCGGCGACCTTGGATCCGCGGAGGGATCCGGCCGGACCCTTCCACGGTCGGGGTGGTGGCCTCGACCTGGCATTGCCAGGAGCCCGTGGAATTGTGCCGGGAGCTGGAGAAGTTGCGGCTGCCGGTCTGCGTTTGGGCCGAAGAGTTCACCCTCCAGGCCAAGGCCTTGCGGAAATCGCGGATCCGGTTCCACGAGCAGGGCTACCTGAAGGGAATCGGAACCCTGGCGGCCCGCCACCTCCTGGACCTTGGACATGTGCGGTTCGCCTACATCTCTCCCTGGCACGCCAGCCGATGGTCGAGAAATCGCCTCCAGGGCATCGAGGAGGAAGTCCGGAACCGTGGGGGCACCGTGGGTGCCTTCTGCTTGAAGGGACTCTCGGTCTGGGATCGACTGGCTCCCGCCTATTCCGATCCAAGTCTGAAGGCCGACTTTCCGGATGCGCTCCTGGCGAGGTTGGTGGAGGGATCGAGCCTTCGGATTCGCGAGGACGCGATCCGGGAGCTCGGGACCAACCGGATCCACCGGGATACCGTCCCTTTGTTCGAGAATGCGTTGGCGAGCGGAGCCACAGCCTGGATCGCGGCCAACGATCTGTGCGCGCTCCACGCGTCGTCCTGGCTCCGGCAAAAGGGAGTGGACGTCCCGCGACGGATTTCCATCGCCGGATTCGACGACACGGTGGAGGCGCTGCGCGCGGATCTCACCAGCTACAGATTCGGATCCGACTCGATGGCCCGGGCGATGATCCGCCAGCTTCTGTCCTCGTCTCCCGCACCGGCCGTGATGTGCCACCAGGGCATCGTGGTGGCCAGGAAATCGTCCGCTCCACCCGAGCGGACCCGGGAACCGCCCTAGGCCCTGGAGAGCAGGATCGCTTCGACGTCGCGGGGGCCGATCGAGCCTTCCTCGCCCAGCTTGGCGCCGCGATCCTCGAAACGCGCCCGGATCCGGGAGGCGGCCTCGGAGGCGTCGATCCCGTGCCCGGAAAGCCGGGTGGGGAGTCCCATGGACTCGAAGAAAGCCTCCGTCCGCTCGATGGCCCGCGTGGCCACCGTCTCCTCGGCACCCGAAAGGGACCAGACCCTCTCCCCGAAGCGGGCGAGCCGCGCCCGTTTCCGTTCGAGCTGGTGGCGCCAGACTCCGGGAGCCGTGATGGCCAGCGTGCGCGCGTGGTCCAGGCCGTAGAATGCGGTCAATTCGTGTCCGATTCCGTGCGCCGCCCAGTCGCCGGGAAGGCCCGCTCCCATGGCTCCGAACAGCGCCTGCGTGGCGCTCCACATGATGTTGGCGCGCGCGGATCCGTCGTCCGGTTTCGCGAGCGCCTTGGGCCCCTCCTCCACCAGGGTGGAGAGGATGCCCTCGGCGAACCGGTCCTGCAGGCTGGAATCCGCGTGGACCGTCATGTACTGTTCGGTGGTGTGGACGAAGGCGTCCACCACCCCGTTGCCGGTCTGCCGCGCGTCCAAGGTGGAGGTGGTCGAAGGATCCAGGATGGAGAAGACGGGATACACCAGGGGCGAATAGAAATGGAGCTTCTCCTCGGTGTCGGCACGGCTGACCACGGCAGATCCGTTGGCCTCCGAACCCGTCGCCGGAAGCGTCAGGACCGCCCCGATGGGAACCGCGGTGTTCACGCCCTTGCCCGCGGTGCGCAGGATGTCCCACGGGTCCGAGCCGGCGTAATGGACCGCCGCCGCGATGTACTTGGTGCCGTCCAGCACGGATCCGCCGCCCACCGCCAGGAGGAAGTCGATCTTCCTCGCCCGCACGAGGGCGACGGTTTTGTTCAGGGTCTCGAAGCGCGGGTTGGGTTCGATGCCTCCGAACTCCTCCACGTGGAAGTCCTCCAAGGCCTTGCGCACCTGCGCATGGACCCCGTTCTTCAGGATGGAACCTCCCCCGAAAGTCAGGAGAATCCTCGCGCCGCGGGGAACCAGCTCCGCCAGGCGGGGGATGGTGTGGCGACCGAAGACGATACGGGTGGGATTGTGGAGTTCGAAGTCGAGCATGGTCAACCTTTGTCGTCGAAGATCGACGCGACGTTCACGGCAGGATCTGGTCGACCCGATACTGAGGGAAGATCTCCCGGACGCGCAACACGTTCTCGGGGTGAAGAAGGGCGTTCACGGCGTCTGTGATCGTCCGAGCCACCGCATCGGTCACCGGTCGCTCGCCTTTGCGGGCCTTCTGCACGTTCTTGTGGGAGAGCTGTTTGGGTGAGGCCGCGACCAAGTCATGGGTGGTGAAGTTTCCCTCTGCCAGAAGGCGGTCGAGCGGAGTCCGTGACATTGCCTGGAAGGATAGCTCCAGGATTCCGGGCGATCCGGGAATTCCGCCAATCCTCCCCTGCTGAGGGCCCCGGGCCGAATGCGAAGAGATGATCCCGCCACCCATCTACCTTTCCGGGCCGATGAGACGCGCCATCCACCTAAGCTGGGCGTTCAGCGGCATCCTCCTCCTGTGCGGATGTCTCTGGTGGGCGCAGCACCTGCGTCCGCGAGCGAGGAGGCTCTACCCCGGAGCCGGGCTTGTGGCCCAGGCCTTCGACGACCGACAGGTGGGCGGAGTTTCGGTGGCTTCGGTGGACACGTTTTCCCAGCGTCTGCGGTTCCGCTGGGCTCTGGGAAACGATCTTCGCAACGCCTATCTGGGATTCCTGCTGGAACGCCCCGACCATGCGCGATTTCGGATCGATCCATGGGATTCCCTCTCATTGGATTGGGAATCGGACAAGGGTGAAGCGGTTCGGATCACCATCCTGGTCGATCAACCCGGCCTCACCACGGCAGATCGTCCCTTGTCCCGGAGATATCTCCAGATCGAAGGCGTTCCGCCCCGCCAGCGCGGAAAATCCTCCTGGGCGCTCGCCGAACTCCGCCCACCGGCATGGTGGTTCCGCGAAAACCACCAGCCCTTCGACGTGGGTAGACAATTTTTGGATCGCGCACTGGCCGTCTCCGTCGAGAACGGGGAGACGGTTGCGCCCGGGACCTCCGACGAAGTGCGGATATACTCGGTGGAGCTGAAGGCGGCGAAAGCGTCTCCTTTGCCCGCCCTCGCGTTTTTCCTGGCCGCCGCGTGCGTCGCGTCGACTGCATGGATCCTGGGCAGACGCAGACCCGTACCACCACCTCAGAATCATGCGGCAGTCGCCCGCAGCCTCTCCCCTTTCCCGCTGGAAATCCCCACCCCTCGTGGCGACCAGATCCGGAGCTGGATGGAAACCCATTACCACGATCCGGAACTGTCCCTGGAGTCCCTGTCGCGCGAGCTGGCGCTGGGACCCGACGCGACCTCCCGGGAAGTGAAACGCCTCTTCCAGGAGACGTTCAAGGGCGTGCTCAACCGACTCCGACTCCAGGAGGCCCGCCGGCTCCTCCACGAGTCGGAGCTGGGCATCGCGGAGATCGCCTACAAGGTGGGCTACGGCAACGTCTCCCATTTCAACCGGTTGGCCAAGGAGACATGGGGCAGAACTCCTACGGAGGAGCGGACGCATGCCCGCTCCTCGGGCGAAGCCTAGAATCCGGCAATGGGCAGGGTCTCGCTTCGCGATCCCGCCTGGACGCGCACGAATCGCATGCCGCGCCCGGTGCCCAGGTCCAGTTCATGGGAACCGGCGGCGAGCATTCCCAGATCCCGGCTCTCCAACAGGCTCCCCGATCCATCCCGAACGGAGACCCGAACCCGCGTTGCCTTGTCGAGGTTCAATCCCACGATGGACGGACCTCTGGCCTGGAGAAAATTTCCGCTCGTCGGGATTCCCCTGGAAGCGATGGACGTGGTCGCGGCATACTGGGCCACGCAATCCCTCCATGCCTGGAGCGATGCCGCCGTGGTGTTGATCCGCCAATCGCCGTTCGCGTCGTTCAGGCTGAACACCATCAGCGCGAAGAGTTTGGGAAAGGTGGTGGCCAGGGAAGCGAAAGCGTCCTTGTACCACTGTGCCTTGTCTCCCCCCAACTCCGAAGAGCTGAATTCGCCCACGAACATGGGCTTGTTGATGCTGGAAATCGCCGTGTACGGCGCTGAAAACACCTGGGCGAAGGTCTGCCAACTCGATGTCCATCCGCTGTTTGCGATGGTGTGGAAGGTCCCGAAGTTGTAGCCGTCGATGGAGATGTAGTCGGCATAGGCGTCGCCCGGATAGGTCCCTGCGAAGGATGTGGGATTCCCGCCCGAGGCATTCGTCCCGTTGGTGGTCCAGACCCACTTGACGTTGGTCACCCCGGCGTTTCTGAAGAGGGTCACGATGTGCTGGAAGGCCGCCGCGACGTTCGCGTTCGTGTTGAGCATGCTCGAATTGCCGACGTTCCAGGAGTACCAGTCGCCGCCGTTCGCCTCGTGGAGGGGACGGAGCCAGACATCGTGGGGGTAGCTCTTGATGTCGTTGGCGAACTGGGTGATGTAGGCGTCGGCGGTTCCGGAATTGATGTCCGGCGCGGTGTACCCGTTGGGCTGCCAGGTGACGAGCAGGGTGGCGCCATTGTTCGCCGCGATGTCGGCGTATGATTTTACCGTGCTCCACGTGGCGGGCCAGATGCAGTATAGCTGGACGTAGTCGAGCGGTCGCCCCTGCAAGGCCGCAAATGCTGCGACATTTTTCTGCGTCGGCTGCGGGTAGCTGCCGTCCAGCGAGGTGTCGCTCGCGCTTCCCACGAATGCCCCGATCTGCAGGTTGGCGGCATGGGACGCCAGGGACAGACCCAGCACAGCCATTGCGAATTTGGTTGAAATCGACATTTGATCCTCCTTGAGACCGGCACCGGTCCGCGTTCATGAAGAGAGTGGTCAAAGGCGCAGTGGCCGACTTGCCATCTTCCCGCGGATCCTTGCCAAGAGCCCAACGACAGGCATTTCGCAACGGAAAGTGCGGAAAAGATCAAACCCCGACCACCCACGGAATCCGGAGATTCGGCAACCGAGGCCTTCGACAGGTCCGGTACGGTTCCGCAACGACCTCGAAACACCGACGAATGCATCTTTTCCGCGCTCCAGACGACGCATCAAATCCAGTTCCGGGGAGGATCCTCCGCATGTCCAAAGTCCTGATCATCGGTGCCGGAGGCGTCGCCAACGTGGTCGCCAAGAAATGCGCCCAGAACGAAGCCGACTACTCGGAGCTGCTCATCGCCACGCGAACCAGATCGCGGGCCGACAAGATCGCCGCCTCCATCTCGAACATTCCGGTCCATACCGCCCAGGTCGACGCCGACCGCGCCTCCGAAGTGGCCGCCGTGATCCGGGATTTCAAGCCCCGACTGGTGATGAACATCGCCCTCCCCTACCAGGATCTCGCCATCATGGACGCCTGCCTGGAAACCGGGGTGGACTACCTGGACACCGCCAACTACGAACCCAAGGACGTGGCCAAGTTCGAGTACTCCTGGCAGTGGGCCTACCACGAGCGATTCCAGAAGGCCGACATCATGGCCCTGCTCGGTTCCGGTTTCGACCCGGGCCAGACCAACGTGTACACCGCCTACGCCAAGAAGCACCACTTCGACCGCATGGACACGCTGGACATCGTGGACTGCAACAACGGCGACCACGGCAAGGCCTTCGCGACCAACTTCAATCCGGAGATCAACATCCGGGAAATCACCCAGCCCGGCCGCTACTGGGAGAACGGCGCCTTCCACGAGATCCCGGCCCTTTCCGTCAAGGCCGACATCGAATACCCCGAGGTGGCCAACCGCGGCTCCTACGTCCTCTTCCACGAGGAGCTGGAATCCCTGGTGAAGCACTTCCCGGAGCTCAAACGGGCCCGCTTCTGGATGACCTTCGGCGACAACTACATCAAGCACCTCACGGTGCTGCAGAACGTGGGCATGACGAGGATCGATCCCGTGAAGTTCAACGGGGTGGACATCATCCCCCTGGAGTTCCTCAAGGCACTGCTGCCCGCCCCCGACAGCCTGGGCGAAGGGTATTCCGGCAAGACCTGCATCGGATGCCAGATCACCGGAACCAAGGACGGAAAGCCGAAGACGTATTTCGTCTACAACGTCTGCGACCATGCGGAATGCTTCAAGGAGACCGGCGGCCAGGCGATCAGCTACACCACCGCCGTCCCGGCCATGCTGGGCGGAGCCCTGATGCTGCGCGGCACCTGGAAGAGGGCGGGCGTGGTGAACATGGAACAGATGGACCCCGATCCGTTCATGGCGGAAATCGGCAAGTGGGGTCTGCCGTGGACGGAGCTGGAGGGCGAGGCGGCCAAGCTCGTCTGACCTTCCCATCCACGGACCTAGCCGAATGTCCGTCGGGAAACGCTCGGGCTGAAGCCCGTCGCTTGGACAACGCCCTGACGGGCGCTCCGATGGAACGACATCGACCCCGAGCGCAGCGAGGTTGACGAGCGAAGGGCTTCAGCCCGAGCGAGGGGAAGGACGAGTCCACACACGGCTGATTGGAGAACCGTACCCCGGCATCCAGAGACCCCGCCGCTGCGGCACCCCATTTCTCCTTGACCTATGTTTTCCCCAACCGAGTACTTGGCGAGGATGCCCGCAGCGCGCTCGGGATGGGCTCGCTCTCACCCGGAGGAATTCCATGGAACGGATGCAGGACGTGGCGAGGCGCAAGGTCGGCAAGGCGGTGAAACGGACCGTCCGCGGAGTCCTGGACCTGCTTCCCATGCGGAACAAGCTCCAGCCCATCTCGCGGAACTTCGGGATCGATCGCGGCGTCCCCATCGACCGGTACTACATCGAGAAGTTCCTGTCGGCCCACCGCCAACGGATCCGCGGAACGGTCCTCGAGATCGCCAGCTCCACATATACCCGCCGCTTCGGGGACGATCGCGTGACGCAGCCGCTGGTGCTGCACGTCCACGAGGGGTTCGGCGCCGATTTCGTCTGCGATCTGAGCAGGGAATGCCCGCGCGAGGAGTTCCTGGACTGCTTCATCCTCACCCAGACCCTTCCCTTCGTCTACGACGTGCGGTCCGTCATCCGCAACGCCCTGCGGATGCTCAAGCCGGGTGGAAGCCTCCTGGTCACGGCCGGGGGCGTTTCCCAGATCTCCCGCGACGACATGGAGAGATGGGGCCACTTCTGGGGCTTCACCGACCTGTCCCTGCGCCGACTCTTCGAGGAGGAACTTCCCGCCGACAGTCTCGAAGTCGCCAGCTACGGAAACGTCCTGTCGGCCGCCTCGTTCCTCTACGGTTTGGCGCAACACGAATTGACCCCCGAGGAACTGGACCACTTCGATCCGCAGTACCCCATGCTGATCGGCCTCGTCGCGACCCGCCCGATGGAGTGGTCCCCCTCGAAAGCCTAATCCCGGTTCCCCGCAGCGAAGCGCCGAAGGCGCCAGCCCGAGAAGACGAGACGAAGCGAGCGAGATTCGAGCGAGCGGGATGCAGACGACCGGCGCAGGCATCCGACCCGACGGGAGCAGTACGCGTCGGTACTGCGACCCGAGGGGAGTGGTGCCTGGAACGGGAGTATGCGCCCGCGCAGCCGAATCTCAGGCCTTGCGGACGATCAGCGAATACTGCTCCGCGTTGTTGATGGGCTCCAGCTGCGTGATCTCGTGCCCTTCGATGCGCAGCGACGGCGGCACGTTCCGGTAGGGATCGCCCGCGTCCAGAATGGCTTCCACCTCCTGCCCCGCGTCCAGCAGCTCCAGCTTGAGCTTGATCTTCACGAAGGCCTGGTTGGACCCGATCCCCTTGAGGTCGAGGAGGGGGATCTTGCGTTCGCCGCCGTCGGTGGAATCCACGATCGCCGCCGGCTTGAACTTCTCCGGTTTCCAGCGGTAGACCTCGGTGACGGCCTCCACGAAGGCGCCGGAATCGGCCACGTATTCGCGGGCCACGGCTTCCGTCACCTGCGCATGCGAAACCGGCAAGGTCTCGGGGACCTCCGGCAGGGCGAGGTTGGTTCCGTAGAACTTTCGCCACGTGGCGAAATCCGCTTCCCACGAGACGGGAGTCTCGCCGGCGTTGGAAAGGCCGGCGCGGAACACGTGTCCCACCGCCTCCCGGGCGTTGGTCACGGCGTCCTTCCAGAAGCCGCCCTGGATCAGGGTGCGCGCCATCTTCTGGGTGTTTTCGGCGTCCATCAGCGCCTCGTTGATGAGGTCCGTGACACCGCCGGCGCACTCGCCCTGGCCCATCGCGGGGTTGTAGTCCTCGTCTTCCCCCCAGTCGCGGAAGGCCGACGGATCCTTTTCGTAGGACGGAAGCTCGGCGTACGGAGCCAGGAGTTCCTTCACCCGGGGGTCGGGCAGATTCAACAGGAAGTCGTCCAGGCTTTCGCCCTTCGCCTCCGTCTTCCAGGTTTCCACCAGCTTGGCCACGGCCTCCGGAGCGCGCTTGGTGCTCACGCGGACCGAGCGCCGACCCATGCGGCGGATGCCGTTCTCCGCACCGCCCGCCAGCATGAGCTGGGCGAAGGGCGCGGATTTTCCTCCGCCCGCCCTCAAGCCCACCCCGTGGAACCCGATGGTGGCGATGTGGTGCTGGCCGCAGGAGTTGGGGCAGCCCGAGATCTTGATGGAAGATCCATCCACGTCCAGGTCCGGTCGCGAGTCCAGGAGCTTGGAAATCGCGGTGGCGAGCCCCTTCGAGGAGGTCATGGAGAGGTTGCAGGTGGAACGGCCAGGGCAGGCCAGGACGTTGGAGAGACGTCCGATGCGGGAGTCGGCCAGGCCCAGCGCGGAGAGACCGGCATGCACCGCGGACAATTCCCGCCCGGGAATGGACGCCAGGACCAGATTCTGGTCGGGGGTGATCCGGACTTCGCCGCCTCCGTGGGCTTCCACGAGATCCATGAGCCTGTCGAGGACGTCCGCATGGATGTCCCCGAGCACGATGCGCACCTTGACCGAGAACAGGTCCCGTCCGATCCGGGGCAGCACCGCTTCGTCCACCCATTCCAACGGCGCGCCCGGCACGGAAAGTCCTTCCTTCGAGGAACGCTCCGCGGGAAGTGCCAGGGGAAGCTCGGAGGCGTCCACCAGCAGGGACTTCCCGTAGTCGGAGGCGGCGAGCTCGTCGAACAATCCGCGGTAGACCTCCCGGAACTTCACGATGCCCCACTTCTCCTTCACGAACTTCATCCGCGCCTTCATGCGCTGGGCCCGGTTCCCGTGCGCGTTGAACAGGCGCACCAGCGCGGTCGCGCAGATCAGGACATGGGACACCGGAAGGAATTCCTCGACGACCTCCGCCGAGTAGGGCTGCGCCCCCAGACCCCCTCCGGCCACCACCCGGAAGCCGAGCACGCCGTCCCGGACGGTGGTGATGTACCCGATGTCGTGGAGGTTGGTCAGGCCCCGGTCGGCTTCGCTCCCGGAGAACGAAATCTTGAACTTGCGCGGGAAGTTCTGCGAATAGGGATTGCGCAGGAGGTGCTTGAAGAGGATGTCGGCCACGGGTCGGAAGTCGAAGACCTGGTCCGCCCCGATCCCCGCCATGTAGTCGCCGGTGATGGCGCGCACGGTGTTCCCGCAAGCCTCGCGGCTGGTGAGACCGTCGTCGGCGAGCTGGTCGATGAGGTCGCCCGTCTGGCCGCGGGGGATGTGGTGGATCTGGATGGCTTGGCGGGTGGTCAGGTGGACGATTCCATTGGAGCGCTTGCGGGCCTGGTCCCCGATCGAGCGGAGCATGGCCGTATCAGCGGCGCCGTAGGGAACCTTGATCCGGATCATCTGGACGCCCAGTTGGCGCTGACCGTAGATGCCCTGCCAGAGCCTCCGCTTCTGGAAGGCGGATTCGGGCAATCGCCCTTCCTGGAAATCCTCCAGGATCTTCCGGTAGTCCGCGATTTCTTCCACGACCACTTGGGACTTTTCAAATTTCAGGGCCATCGCGTCGCTCCTTGGTTCTAATTCATAGAAACCCTATATGAATAAGAAATCTACAAATATTCATGTAGCCCGTGCACACGAGCATGAAACCTTTTTTCCGACGGGGTGGGTGGGGCACCTGGAAGGCCGAGAATCCAGCGACCCCAGCCGAGGCGCCGCCGGTGCTAGTCGCGGGGAACCACGAAATAGCCCGCCACGGTGCCCACCAGTCCTCCGATGAAGGAGAGCCAGAGCGCGCTGGAGGGCGAGAACAACCGGAGACCCAAATCCCAGCCCACGTAGCCTCCGACGCTGCTCAGCACCGTGATGGCGATCCATTTCATCATGACTCGAATCCTCCTGCGCCGTGCGCTTGGAAGTTTACCATCGGATCCCCGGAAAAGATCCGAGGACGTTTCGCTCAGAACTCGTGGATCAGCAGCGGGCGCTGGGGCGAACGGTTGACACCCGTCTCCTGGAGGAGGATCGCCTCGGTGCGGTCGTTGGCCCGGATGTTCAGGACGATCCGGTCCAGGGAGCGACGGGTGATGTGCAATCCCCGCCCGTGGTTCTGGTCGTTGGAAAGGATTCGCTGCGCGCCCTGGACCCGGTTGCTCTCCAGCCAGGTGAGGATCTGCGCCTTCGTCAGGCGCCCGCCCCTGTCCACGACGGAGCACCCCGAGGCGTCGTCGCCGCGCCCGAAGAACACGTACACCGCCTGGTCGCGGTTCAACGGGGCGTCAAGGTTCCAATCCGCCTTGCTGGACCCGTCCTCCCGCAGCGATCCGTAGAACACCGCGTTCACCACCATCTCCGACAAGGCCCTGCGGAAGGACCGGCGAGCGTCGCCTTCGGGGAACCATTCGGACACGTCCTTCACCACCTGGTCGATCTCGGACGCGTTTCCGATCTGGCGACCGTGGACCTCGGGGGAGGCTCCCAGCCATCGTTCCAGTCCGAAGACGTTTTCCGTCAACAAGCTCTCGGCCGTCTCCACCAGGTCCCGCAGGGGCCGGGTTCCGGCGCGGGGAAGGATGGCGCCCACGTCGTACTCCAGCGCGAGCCGGAAATGTTCCTCGGGCGGGGTGGAGGTCAACAGGACGTAGCGCGTGGAAGGTCTCAGCTCGCGCAGGAACTGGACCAGGTCGAACCAGGGGATGCCGGAAAGCGACGTGTCGGCCACCAGGAGACGGAAGGAACGGTTCTGGATCATCTCCAGGGCCGTTCCCCCGTCCTCGGCGATCTCCACCGAAAGTCCCAGCTCCTCCTGGAGCGATTTGGCGGCCCTCCGACGGAAGGCCGCGTCGGGACAGGCCAGCAGGACCCTTTCGCCGCCCAGGATGTCGGCGGAGGGTCGCATCAGCGCAGGAACATCTTCGCCCGCAGCAGGTCGTGGAACGTCACGTACGCCGCCAGCGCGAGGAACAGGTACACCACCACGTTCGTCAGGACCTCCATGAAGCGCCGGTTGGCCCGGCGTCCGCGGACCTTCTCCAC
Source organism: Fibrobacteria bacterium (assembly GCA_035604215.1). Classification (GTDB taxonomy): domain Bacteria; phylum Fibrobacterota; class Fibrobacteria; order UBA5070; family UBA5070; genus UBA5070. Next base: position 5,802 of record DATNIW010000039.1, on the reverse strand, counting down.
CGCCAGCTCCACCAGGCGGCCGCCGTCGGTGACCACCAGGGGCAGGAAGTTCAGCACGCCCAGGTTGATCGAGATCATGGCCATCAGTTCGACCAGTTTCTGCCATCCCTCGGCGGCGGCGGCTCCCGACATCTGGACGATCCCCACCGGGCCCGCCAGGTTCTTGACCGCGAGGCGTCCTGTGAACAGCGCCCCCAGGAAGCGGAAGATGGCCGTTCCCTTGCTCCAGCACTCCCCGAGCGACCGCGTCAGCGCCGCCACTGGACCATACCGGTGCAGTTCCAGCGGAACCACCGGCCCGGGCACCACCCCGATCATCCACCGCTTGGCGTCCGCGCTCCAACGAGCGGTCACGTTCAAGGCCAATCTCGCGCCAGGTCGGGCGAGGGTGATCCGCGCCGGTTTGCCCGCAGTCGCGTTCACGAGGTCGGGCAATTGCTCGGGGCTGGTGAGGGATTTGCCGTCCATGCCCAGCAGGGTGTCGCCGGCCCGGATGCCGGCCTGTTCCGCCGCGCCGGATGGAAGCACGTTCTCCACCAGGATCCTGCCACCGAACTGGATGCCGGACCAGCCCACATCGAGCTGTGGTTCGGGACAGCGGACCGGCACGAATCCGAACGGCATCTCCACGCCACCTCGCCGCACGACCATGTGCACGGCGTGCCCCTTGTTCAATGCGACATGCTCCAGAAAGCCCATTTCGTCCGTGGGCGGCTTGCCATCCATGGAGACCAGCGAATCCCCGAAGCGGATTCCGGCGAGTTCCGCGGGGCTGCCCGCGGCGACGCTCCCGACCACCAACCCCTTGGCTGGCTCCCGCACCCCGACCATGCCCGCGACCCAGAGGACCACCACGGCGAACAGGATGTTGACCAGCGGTCCGGCGGCCACGATGACGGCGCGCCAGCCCAGGCTCACCGATTCGAAGCTCCCGGGCTCGGCGGCGCCCGCGACGTCTCCCGGTTGCTCGCCGCGCATGGCCACGTACCCGCCGAACGGAACGGCGCAGATGCGGTACTCGGTCTCCCCCACCTTCAATCCCACCAGCCGGGGACCGAACCCGATGGAGAAGGCGTCCACCGCGACTCCGGCGCGGCGAGCCGCCAGAAAATGTCCTCCCTCGTGGATGAGCACCAGGAAGGAGAGGACGCACAGGCCGATGGGGACCTGCCAGAGCAGGGTGGACACGAGGTGGTTCACGGAACGGTCTCCGCGCGGGCCAATTCCAGCACACGCCCGCGGGCCCACGCATCGGCCGAGAGCAGTTCATCGAAGTCGGGATGGCGGGAGAAATCCGCCGAGGTCAGACAGGATTCCACCAGATGCGCGATGTCGAGGTAGCCGATGCGCCGATCCAGGAACAGCGACACCGCGGCCTCGTTGGCCGCGTTGAGGACCGCCGGCAGGGCGCCTCCGGCTCGTCCTGCGGCGTAGGCCAAACCCAGGGCGGGAAACCGGGCGTGGTCCGGGGGCTGGAAACGCAGCTCTCCCACCTGGGCCAGGTCCAGCCGGTCTCCGCTGAGGGACACCCGCTCGGGGGCCACCAGCGAATAGAGGATGGGCAGGCGCATGTCCGGAGTGCCCAACTGCGCCATCAGCGCGCCGTCCCTGAACTGCACCAGGGAATGGACGTGGCTCCCGGGATGGACCAGGACCTGGATGCGGTCGAAGTCGATCCCGAACAGGTGGTGGGCTTCGATCACCTCCAGTCCCTTGTTGAAGAGGGTGGAGCTGTCCACCGTGATCTTGGGACCCATGTTCCAGGTGGGGTGCTTGAGCGCCCGCTCCAGGGTGATGTCCTGGAATTCCGAGGCGGGGAGGTCGCGGAACGGCCCTCCGGAGGCGGTGAGGACCATCCTTTCGACCTCGGCGGTCGGCCGCCCACCCAGGCACTGGTGCAGGGCGGAGTGTTCGGAATCGATGGGAACCAGGCAAGATTCCGGATGGCGATCCAGGAGGTCCCGGATGATCTCCCCGGCCATGACCAGGGTTTCCTTGTTGGCCAGGCAGACCCGCATCCCGCGCCGGATCGCCTCCATGGTGGGCCGGCACCCGATGGACCCCACCAGGCCGTTCACGAGGGTCGTGGCCTCCGGATCCGCCACCAGATCCAGCAAGCCTTCCATGCCGGATCCCACGGGCCTCCCGAGTTCCATCTGCGCCGAGCGGGCGGCCACGGCATCGAACAGGGCCAGGCGTGCATCGGGGAATTCGTGGGCCAGGCGGCAGAAGTCCGCGACCTTGGAATGCGCCGCCAGCCCCGCGATGCGGAAGCGTTCGGGGTGTTCGCGCAGGACGGACAGGGTGCTCGCCCCGATGGAGCCCGTGGCTCCGAGGAGCACGATGTTCTGGACGGACATTGTGGGCTGGAATGTACCAACGATCGGGAAGACGCCCGACGGAGAATGCCCGGGGGAGGTGCTCAAACCGCGTCGAGTCGCGCGACGATCTCGCTGTGCAACCGCCTGTTCGTGGAGAGCCCGGTTCCGGCGTCGATCCGTTGTTCCCCGGCGACGGAAGTGAAGGATCCCCCCGCTTCGGGAAGGATCACGCCCATCGGGGCCACGTCCCAGATGGACACGACCGGGTCGAGCATGGCTTCGGCGCGGCCGCAGGCCACCAGGAAGTGCCCATAACAGTCGCCCCAACCCCTGGAAAGTCCAGCTTCCCCGCGCAGTCCCATCCAGGCCTTTCCCCAGGGGCTTCGGGAGACCGTGAGCGCGGATCCGTCGCACAGCAGCGCGTCGGACAACTCGGAAACCTCGGAGACCCGGGCCGGGGATCCGTTCAGCCATGCCCCGCCGCCCTTGAAAGCCCACAGGGATTCTCCCAAAGCGGGAAGATGGATCACGCCCACGACGGGAACATCCCCGTCCAGGAGCGCCAGAAGGGTGCCAAAGAGTGGAACACCGTGGATGAAGGCCTTGGTTCCGTCGATGGGATCCACCACCCACTTGAACCGGGCCTGGGGCAGATGGACCCCGAATTCCTCCCCGATCACTCCGTGTTCCGGACGCAATTCTTCCAGTCGACGCCGCACCATGGCCTCCGCCTCGCGGTCGGCCTCCGTCACCGGGGTGTTGTCGCGCTTTTTCACCACTTCGATCTTGCGCTGGAACCGCGAAAGGATGGGTCCTTCCGCCTCGGCGACTAGGCGGCGGGCCAGATCGAGTTCCGCCTCCAAGTCCAGGGGATCCGTCATGGTTGGGAAAAGTAGGAGATCGAGGGGGGATGGAAGCGCCCGAGCGCTTGACCGGTCGGCGGTGGGGAAGGTATCCTAGAGGTATGAAGACCCTGGATGTCGATTGTCCTCGATGCGGCTGCGGGTGCGACCTGCGGCTGGAAGACGAGACCAATGTCGTCCTGTTGAGCTGCCCGTCCTGCGGAAGCCCCTTGGTCTCCTACTACGGACAGACCTTCCAGGTGGAACCTTCCGAATTCCGCTACCTGCGCCAGCGCGGCGGGATGCGCGAGGCCACGGGAGCCGTTCGCATGAGGGAAGGCGCCGTCCTTTCCCTCCCGCCAGCCGTCCATTCCGCGGGCGATCCCGTCCTGGACCACCCGGTGGGCGCAGACGAATTGATCGAGCTCCACGACGAGCTCGGCCGCTGCGACACGGTGGAGGATTTCCTCCAGTCCCTGCGCTGATGCGCCTGGAAGCGGACCGGTTCCTAGCTTGATGCCGTGAACGGCTACGCCGAGACCCACTACAAGTTCCGGCTGCCTTGGTCGCCCCTGCACCGCCGCTTGCCGGAAATGATCGTGGACGCCCCGTGGATGGCCCTGCCCGGACGGGACGTTCCGCTGTTCCTTTGCGTGCACGATGCCCATCTCTTCCCCGTCACCTTGCGCGCAGCCCGAGTCGTGGTGCGGGCGGGGGGCGAGATGCGGAAGGTGGAAAAGACCTTCGATCTGCGGCTGGACCAGCCCTTCCACTGGATCGACCTCCCCTGGACCGGCACCCAGGACCTGGGAGAGAACCTGGTGGATGTCCTTTTCGAGATCGAGACGCCCAAGGGGCGGCGACGGAAATTCGTGAACCACAACCTGCCCACCCTGGCCCCCACGAGCCTATCGGTGCTGCGCCTGTCCAAGCCGCTTCCGTTCCCCGAGGGTTGGATCTCGGGGGACCTGCATTGCCACACCTCCTGGAGCGAGGATCCGGTGGAATGGGGCGGTGACCCCGAGGTCATGCGCCGCGCCGCCGACTGCCAGGGCATGGGATTCTGGGCGGCCACCGACCACTCCTACGACTTCGCCTGGGAACACGGGAACTGGCTGGTGCAGACAGATCCTGTTGAGCGCTTCCGCGCCTTCCGCGCCTCCCTCCCGGCAGACGCGCCCGGGCGTTCCGTGGTACTTCCCGCGGAGGAGGTCAGTTGCGGGAACCGCGACGGACGGAACGTCCACCTGATCGTGGTGGACCATCCCGAATACCTGTTCGGCCAGGGCGACGGAGGGCGACGCGGTTTCCGAAACCGGCCCGACCTGTCCATCGGTCAGGTTCTGGCGGAAACGGCGAAGAGCGGAGCCCCTGCGATCGCAGCCCATCCCAAGCCGGGGATCGGCGTCGTGCAGCGACTGGTGTTCCGGCGCGGCGACTGGGACCTTCCCGACCTCGTTCCCCCGCTCCACGGTCTGCAGTTCTGGAACGGCAAACCAGGCGACGATTTCCGTCACGGCCGGGCCCTTTGGATCTCCGACCTGCTGCGGGGGAACCGCCGCCTGCCCATCGCGGGCAACGACGCCCATGGCGACCTCAACCGCGCCACCCAGGTCTCCACACCTCTTTTCGGGTTGCGCCAGACCCGGAGCCACCGCTTCGGCCACGCACGCACCTGGGTCCACCTGGACGAGGAACCCTCGAGGAACTCCATCCGCAACGCCCTGGCCGGCGACACTCCCACCATCCTCTCCGACGGACCCTTCCTGTCCCTGCGCGTGTCCGGCGCAGGCCAAACCCAGGAGCGATGCGGCTCGGGAATCGAACTGCGCGCGAGCTCGCCCGTCGAATTCGGGAGGATCCGCGAGGTGCGGGTCTATGCGCACCTCAAGGGAAGCGCCAAGGAAGACCTCCTCCTGAGCGCCTCACCCGATGCCGGGGAATGGTCCCATCGGTTGGACGCACCTTCGGGCGCCCTCTATCTGCGTGCCGAGGCGGAAACCACCAAGGGGCATCGAGCGCTGACGAGGGCCGTGGAGCCGGGGTGAGCGACTCCCGCTCGCGCCGTCATTCCTCACACCTCACCCCCATTCCCCCTCTCCAACAAGTGGAGAGGGGGCGCACTTCATCTCCCCTCTCCACTTGTTGGAGAGGGGACACCCTCGCCCATGGCGAGGGAGGGGTGAGGTGGGCATGGTAGGGGTGAGGTGGGTTGGGCCTCAATTCGCTCCGTGGAGCCAGCCGTACTTCCAGAGCAGGTTCTTGTAGTAGATGTGGCCCACGCCGTCGTCGACCTTCACCACCACCCGCATCAGGTACACGCCCGTGGCCACGAACTTGCGCTTGGCATCGGTGCCGTTCCAGGTGATCCTCACCTCCCGCATCGCGTCCTCGTCTCCCTTGGGCCAGAGGCTCGCCAGGGCCGACAGGTCCTCGTGCAACACGCTGATCCCGATGTTGTCGTAGATGTACAGCTCCCCGCTCACGGGTCGGTTCAGCCGCAGGTAGACCGCCATCACGTGGCTCGAGTCGTTCTGCGCCGGGGCTCCGCCGATCACCGTCCCGCCCGCGCCCACCTGGGTGCTGTTGTCCACCTTCACCCAGTTGTTCGAGGTGTTCAACACCAGAAGCTCCGTCTG
>DATNIW010000038.1:0-4536 GCA_035604215.1 Fibrobacteria bacterium | reverse complement strand
TTCGCGTTCCTGGCCCTTGAGAAGCGCCTTCCGCAGCCAGGGTGGCGGCGCGCCCTTGAGAAGTTCCTGGAGCCGGTCCAGCAGGGATTCGATGGACTCCGGTTGCCCCACCTTCACCGGGTGGATCTTCTTGGCCACCACCCGCGCCGCGGCCGACCCTCCGATGGCGGCCACGTAGAGGATGGCGCAGTCGGCGATGGCCTCCAGTTTGGGCGCGAGCTTGTCCTCGTTGCCGTCTTCCTGGAGGTCTCCGTCGAAGGCGATGCTCTCCACGAACGAATGCCCCTGGGGGGTCACGTCGTGGATGGAGATGTTCTTGGCCCACCCGAAATGGGCGTCCACGGTGGCAAGATCCTGGGTGGCGAAGGCGATCTTCATGGCGTCTCCTTGGTGACGAATTCCGACAGGATGGGTCCTGGATGCGGTGCGCCATCCTCGGACGCGGTCCTCCAGGTGTCCGGAGTGGCCTGGTGCTCGGCGGCCATCAGCAGGTTCCCCACCTGGAAGATCAGGTCGCGGGTACCGCGATATCCCACCGACACATGGTGCCCCGCCCCGAGCCGGTCGAAGATGGGAAGGCCGGCGCGGAACAACGGGATCCCCAGGCGTTCGGCGGCCTGGCGGCCGTGGGAGTGGGTCACCAGGAGGTCGCAGCCCTCGGCGCGCCGTTCCAGGTCCTCCAGGTCCCCGATCAGGACCTCGTCCACGGGGAGCGCTTCCAGCCGGAACGATTCCGTGGTGGTGACCGCGGCACAAAGGGTGGCGCCCATCTCCGCGAAGAAGCTCCCAAGGCTCCACAGGAGATCGGGCTCGGCCCCGATGGCCACCTTCTTGCCTCCGAAGAAGAAGTGACCGTCCAGCATGGCGTCCACCAGCTGGCTGCGTTGGCGACGATATTTGACAGGCACCGGCAGCCCGCTCGCTCCGGTCAGGAACGAGACGAGCTCGTCGCAGGGCCCAAGTCCCGTCAACCGGTCGAACAGGACGTAGGGTACTCCGGTCTTCTCCTCCAGCGCCAGGGCGCAGGGCCGCATCTGTTCGCCGATGGCCACCGTCCAGGAGGCCTCGTTGCAGGACCGGATCTCCTCCAGCCCGATACCCCCGAGCGTGGTGGGCGAGAAGTCGTCGGGGATGTGCCCGTCCAGGGATCCGGAAAGGTCGGGAAGGAAGACCGGAGAGAGGCCGAAATCCTCGAAGAGGTTCCGCAGCTCGTCGATGTCTCCGGGCGTGACGTGCGCTCCGGGAAGGACGTTGATCCGCCGCGGATCGGTGCGCACGGCGGGTCCGTCGTCGCAGATTTGTTCGATCAGGGTGGCCACCGTCTTGGCCCAGCCGTCCTGGAACGCGTCCTTGAAGTCGGGCGTGGACACGAACACGAGGGCCGTCCCGTCCAGTTCGGGGTGCTTGGCGCGGATGGTCCGCAAAAATCCGTCCACGTCGTCGCCCTTGATCTCGGTGACCCCTGTGGAACAGATCCCGATGATCTCGGGCTTGGCGCGCTTCACGATGTTCAGGATGGCCTGTTCCACATTCTCGATGCCCCCCAGCACCGTGGCCACCTCGCTCATGGCGGTGGTCTGCAGCGGGATGGCCTCGCGGAAGTGGCGCACGAAGAGCACGAGTCCGAAGCTGGTGCATCCCTGCGAACCGTGGAAGAGCGGCATGCATCCGCGCAGGCCCATGAACGCCAGCGCCCCGCCCACCGGTTGGCTCATCTTGAGCGGATTCACCGTGCAGGACTTGGTGGATTTCACGACCGTGGCCATCACGCCACCCGCGCGAACGGGACGGTGTTGGCCGCTTCCCAGGGCGCGGCGCGACGCACCTGCTCCCAGACCGGGCTGGAGAGCGACTTGTCGATCTCGCGCACCAGGGCCACCATCCCGGCGTAGCCGGCGTAGGCGTGGTGGCGCTCCTGGTTGATGTCCAACCAGGGCATCTTGGCCTTGAGGGCCACGAACTGGGTGCGTCCGCCGGAAAGCATGATGTCGGCCTTGGCATCGCGCAGCATGGCGTACATCTCGCGCGGGGCCAGGTTGTCGATCATGTGGGCGTCCTCGCCCATCAGTTCCTTGATCCGCTCCTTGTCCTCGGGGGTGGACTTCTTCACGCTGGTGCCCACCACCTCCATGCCCCCCTCCTGGAGCGCGGACACCACCGACCAGGATTTGACGCCGCCGGTGATGAGCAGGACCCGTTTTCCGGATAGACGGGCCTTGTATTCCTCGATTTCCGCCCAGGCCTTGGCCTCTTCCCTCGCCACCACGACCTCGGTGCGCTCCAGCAGATCTGCGGGGGCTCCCCGCTCCACCAGGAGCCTCGCGATCTGCCGCAACGAGTCGCTCATGTCGCCGATGCCGTAGAACGAACCCTCGAAGAAGGGGATCGCGTAGCGTTCCTCCATCTTGCGGGCAACGCTGATCATGGCCTTGGAGCACACCATCATGTTGGCGCGGGCCCGGTGGCTCGCGGCCACCTCGTTGTAGCGGGCATCTCCCGAAATGCACGACAGGATCCGGATCCCCAGCTCGTCCAGGAGCGGTTTCACCTGCCAGAGCTCTCCCGCCAGGTTGTACTCGCCGATGATGTTGATGTCGCACGGCGTCGTGAAGTCCGGCTCCCGCGTCCCGATCACGTGGTCCAGGAGCGCCGCGCTCGCGAGCTTGTTGCCCAGGTTCTTGGGTCCCACGAAGCCCGGCGAGTTCACCGGGATCACCGGGGTCCCGAACTTCGCGGTGGCCGCCTTGCACACGGCCTCGATGTCGTCGCCGATCATGGCGGGCACGCAGGTCTGGTACACGAACACCGCCGGCGGCGCGTACTTCTCCACGATCTCCTTGATGGACTTGTACAGCCTCTTCTCGCCGCCGAACACCACGTCGTGTTCGTTCATGTCCGTGGTGAAGCTGGTGCGGTAGAGCAATGGACCCGAGGACAGGGCCCCGCGGTTGTCCCAGGAATTGCCCTCGCAGGCGATGGGTCCGTGCACCAGGTGCGCCACGTCCGTGAAAGGCTGCAGCGCGATCTTGGCCCCGTCGAAGGCGCAACCCCCGGCCGCCGCGCCGGGTTGGAGCTGCTTGGTGCAGCCCTTCTTGCGTTCCTTCTCGGACTTGCCCAGGTTCTTTTCGCAACCGGGCTCCTGGAAGGCGTCCTGGATCTTGCCTGCGAGCGAACTCATGGCGGCGGACTCCTTCTCAGCGGATGATGTCGAAGCTGTAGTCGGTCTTGGACGGCACGTTGGTGTTCTTGTCGATGTCGTCGAAGATCTTGTCCAAAATCCACACCAGCACGTTGAGTCCGCCCTGGTAACCCCACACCGGGTATCGGTGGTGGTGGTGGCGGTCGAAGATGGGGAATCCGATGCGGATCAGGGGCGTGCCGGTGTCGCGCTCCAGGTACTTGCCGTAGGTGTTCCCGATCAGGAAGTCCACGGGCTCGGTGAACAGGAGCGAGCGCATGTGCCAGAGGTCCTTGCCCGGGTAGGCGTGGCAGGCGGCTCCGAAGGGAGAGGAGGCGAACAGCGCGTCCATCTTCTGCTTCCACTCGTCGCGGGCGTTGGTGCAAAGGACGTGGACGGGCTCGGCGCCCAGTTCCAGCAGGAACCCGGCGAGGCCCAGGCACATGTCGGGGTCGCCGTAGATGGCGAACTTCTTCCCGTGGATGTGGGCGCTGGAATCCGCGATGGCGTCCACCAGGCGTCCGCGCTCCTTGACCAGGGCCGCCGGAACAGGCACGCCGGTGAGGCGCGAGACGGCCTTCAGGAAGGCGTCGGTGCCGGCCACGCCCACGGGGTGGTTCAGCGCGACCGTTTCCTGTCCGTGCTCCTCGACGAGCTTGAGCGTCTTCTCGGTGCAGTGCTCCTGCATGGAGATGGTGGCCTTGGCGTGCAGCGCGTCCGCCGCCTGCTGGAGGGTGGTCCCGCCGTCGTACATGCGGAATGTGCCGTCGGCGGGAGTGTCGAAGGTGTCGCTGTTGTCGGCGAGGATGGTGTACCCGATGCCGAACAGGTCCAGGATTCGCTTGATCTCCTTGAGGTTCCCCACGGTGTAGCCGTCGAAGCCGCCGATGATGTTCAGGGAATCGTTGGCGACCCGCACCACCTTGGGCACCGTGCCAGCCTTGCCGTCCCAGAAGTGCTCCAGGATGCCCTTGAGCATGTTGTCGTAGCCGGTGACGTGGCTGCCCACGAAGGCCGGGGTGTGGGCGAAGGGGACGTCGAACTCCTCGGCGACGGACCCCTTCTCCTTGGCGTTCTTGATGAAGGCGTTGAGGTCGTCCCCGATCACCTCGGCCATGCAGGTGGTGGACACCGCGATCATCTTGGGCTTGTACAGGGAGGCGGCGTTGCTCAGGCCGTCGATCATGTTGTTGAGCCCTCCGAACACCGCCGCGTCTTCCGTCATGGAGCTGGAGACGCAGGAGGCGGGTTCCTTGAAGTGGCGGGAGAGGTGGCTGCGGTAGTAGGCCACGCAGCCCTGCGAGCCGTGCACGAAGGGGAGGGTCCCCTCGAAGCCCAGGGACGCGAACACCGCGCCC
>DATNIW010000037.1:0-5483 GCA_035604215.1 Fibrobacteria bacterium | reverse complement strand
CCTTCCGGGATGTCGGCCTGGAGGTACGACGAAGGATCCAACGGGCGTCCGAAGGTGGCGTAGCGGGCCGCGACCTGCGCCAACGCCTCTTCGGAACGCACCAATTTCCGTCCGAAGGCCCGGGCGGCCTCGTCGCGCGTGCGGTCGTCGCGCGTGGGGCCCAATCCCCCGGTGCAGATCAAGGTCCGGCCGGGCTCCCGCAGTTGGGAAATCGCGGACACCAGCGCGCCGGGCGTGTCGGACACCACCCGCACTTCGGCCACAGGCACCCCCATGGCGAACAGCTCCCGGGCGAGCCACGCCGCGTTCGCTTCCGAGCGGCGTCCCTGGAGGATCTCGTCCCCCACCACCACCACCGCGACGTCGCGGCTCAAAGCATGTCGGCGGCCAGTTCCGCGAGTTCCGATCGCTCGCCCTTCACCAGCGTGACGTGCCCGGCGATGGGATGTTCGCCGAACTTCTTGACCACGTGGGTGAGACCGGAAGAGTGCGCGTCCAGGTAGGGCGTGTCGATCTGCTGGAGATCTCCGGTCAGCACCACCTTGGACTTGCCCGCCGCCCGGGTCATGAGCGTCTTGATCTCGTGGGGGGTCAGGTTCTGCGCCTCGTCGATCACGATGAACGCGTCGTTGATGGACCGGCCGCGGATGAAGGAGAGCGCCTCGAGCTCGATCACGCCCTGCTCCAAAAGCTGCTGCAGGCGGAGGGTCTGGTGCCCGTTCTCGCTCTTCTCCTTGTCCTTGCGCTCGTCGCCGAGCAGGAATTGGACGTTGTCGAAGATGGGCTTCATCCAGGGGTGGATCTTCTCGTTCACGTCGCCGGGGAGCCAACCCATCTCCTTCCCCACCGACACCATGGGCCGCATGACCACGATCTTGCGGTAGAGCCGCCGCTTGGGCTCCAGGACCTGGTCCAGCCCCGCGGCCATGGCCAGAAGGGTCTTCCCGGTACCGGCCTTGCCCACCAGGGTGATGAGCTTGACGCTTGGATTGCGCAGCAGCGCCGAGGCGAAGATCTGTTCGCGGTTTCTGGGCATGAGGGTCCAGAGCCGGCATTCGTCCTTGATCAGCCGGCGCAGCATGATGCCTTCCGGAAGCCGCTCGATGGACGCCAGCGCCGATCGGGCGTGGCTCTCCCCGTTTCCGAGAAGGGTGAGGCACTGGTTTTCCCGGAGTCCATCGCCGCTCTGTCCCAGTTCGGAAAGCGGCAGCCAACCCTCGCGCATCAAACGATCCACGTGGGCGTCGTCCACGGTGACCACGGTGGCGTTGTGGGTGAGCTGGTCCAGGTTCTTGATCTTCCCCCGCTTGTAGTCCTCGGTGACCAGGCCGCAGGCGTGTCCCATCAGGCGCACATTGGTGTCCTTGGACACGAGGACCACGCTGCGGTCCTTGTGTTCGGTGGCCCAGCGCAGCGCGGTGGCGATGATTTCCCTGTCCTTGCGCGCCTGGTCGAATTCCAGCGGGACCTTCTTCACGTACTCCTGGGCGCCGGAGATGCAGATGCCGCCGGAGGCCGGTGGAGGCAGCGGCACGAACTTGAGCAGGGTGTCGTGCTCCTCCTTGAGCTTGTCCAGCACGCGGGAGAATTCGCGCGCGTTGAATCCCTTCTGGTCGTCGCCGGTCTTGAACCCGTCGATCTCCGAGATCAAGGCGAGAGGGACCACGATGTCGTTGTCACCGAAGGTCTGGACGCACTGCGGGTCGTGGATGACCACGGACGTGTCCAGAACGAAGATCTTTCGCGTTTCACCCATGATGGCATTGCCCTCCAGACACTACATGGTAGCCCTTCGGGCGCTCTCCCGAAAGGGGAGGGGATGTCTCAGAACCGATTCACCGCGCGGACCTGCAGCAGGGCCTGGGTCCAATCGGGGGTGTCGTTGCGCATGGCGATGGCCAATTCCACCAGCCAACCCGGGAAAATGAGCTCGGCGCCGCCACCGGCGGACCAGGAGGGGCTGGCGGCCCAGGACAGGTCCGGCTGCCGGAGGGCGCGTACTCCGGGCTCGAAGAAGGCTTCGACTCCGCCGGAACGGGAGGATCCCAACCTGGCCTCCAAGGTGGCCCAAGCCCAGGACGGGGTCCGGGGGGAACCCTCCGGCCAGCCTCTCCAGCCGCGGATGCCTCCCGGGGTCTCGGCTTCCGAAAGGCCGGCCGAGGCATCCAACGGCCAGATGCCCCGGGCGTTGGCTCCCAAGTGGAGGACGAAGGGACCGACCGGGTGGAAGGCCTGGACGATCGTCTGAAGGCGGACCCGTTCGGTGTTGCCCGTGTCGGAGACCACTTGGACCGCCTCCAGCAGGTTGGAGATGGACAGGAGCGAGAGGGGCCAGGCGGGCGGGGGAGACGAACTCCAATCCAAGCCCGCACGGGTCCCCCATTCGTCGTCTTCCACTCCGAAGACGGTGTCCCCGGGTGCGCGTTCCACGCGTTGGGCGGCCGTGAGCCCACCCAGGATGGTGGTGGAGCCGTCGGCGCTGGTCCAGGCGAGGTCCAGGTTCCCTTCCAGGATCCGGGCCAGGGTGTCCTCGGAGATGTCCCCCGAAGCGCGCACCTGGAGGTCCAGAGGACCGATCCACGGCTCCTTCCAGGCGGCGTGGGCCTGGAGTCCGGCGGCCCCCTGCGAGATCCCGAAGTCCAGGTCGCGGGCGGTTCCCAGGATGTCCACCAGGTGCATCTCCACGTATCCTGACGAGACGCTCCCCTCCGTCCAGCCTCCTGCCGCCTCGATGGTGCTGGCCGGCCGGTCGCGCAGGTGGACCACCATGTCCACCAGGGCGCTCCGCGGTTCGCGCAGCGGGCGCGGCGGCGCGTCCTGGTCCACGTACCCGGTGGACAAGATCCGTCGCATGGCCTCGTCCATGCGCGCGGGATCGGCGGGTTCCCCGTGCCCGAGACCGGACAGGCGGGTCAGGACGCGGGAGTCCATGCGGGTGGAATCGGCGTCGCGGACCGTTCCCCAGGAGAACCTCTGGCCCGCCGCGGCCTCCATGTCCAGGATCGTTCCCGAATCCGCGGATGCGGCGAGGCTCGCCGTCGTCGAGGCGGCGAGGAATCCCTTGGATACCTGTTCGTCCACCGCGTGGAACATCCAGTTCCGCACGGTGTCCTCCACCAGGGGCCGTCCCCGCAGGGAATCCAGGGCGGGGGAGAGCCGGGCTGGAGACGGTTCTGCGACGTGTACGGAATCGATCCGCCCGGAACCGGATGCCGCCAGCAGCATCCAAAGGCAGATGGCGAGGTTCAAAGCAGGTCCTGGGGATCCACGTCCACGAAGGTCCGGACCCCGGGTGGAGGCGGAATTCCCGCCATCGCATCCCGCACCGTGCGCCTCAAGGCGCTCGCGGACTCCGGGGTCGCCTTGCAGAGGAGGTGGAAGCGGTGTCGCCGCGCCACCACCGCCATCGGCGCGTCCACCGGGCCCAGGGCCTCCTGTCCGGCCCCCAGGCGCGGGCGCAGCGCGCGAGCGAGGGCGTTTATCCACGTCGACGCCGCGGATTCGTCCACCGAGGAGGCCTCCACCAGCACCAGCCGGGAGAACGGGGGAAGAGACAGGATCCGTCTCTGCTCCGTCTCGCGGCGGGCGAACGAGGGGTAGTCGTGGGCGGCGACGTCGGCCAGGAGCGGGTCCCCCGGCCGCCTGGTCTGCAGCAGGACCCTGCCCGGAAGCCCCGCCCGGCCCGCGCGACCCGAGACCTGGGAGAGGAGCTGGAAGGTGCGCTCGTCGGCGCGGAAATCGGGGACGGCGGCGCCGATGTCGGCGTCCGTGGCGCCCACCAGGGTGACTTCGGGGATGTCGTGGCCCTTGGCGACCATCTGGGTGCCCAGCAGGATCCCTCCCCGCTCCCGGAACGCCGCCAGGGCCGATTCGTGGCCCCCTCGGCGCGAGGTGGAGTCCCGGTCCAGGCGCACCACGGGGATGTCCGGGAGCAGTCGACGGATTTCGTCCTCCACCCTCTGGATGGCCCAACCCTGGGGCTCCAGGGCACCCGATCCGCACGACGGGCAGGTTTTGGGCGGTTCCTGCACGTGCCCGCAGTGGTGGCAGAGCAGCCGCCGGCGGTGCCAGGTCAGGCGCAGTCCCGGGCACTGGGGACACTCCAGCGCGGTGCCGCAGTCCAGGCAGGACGCCTGCGGGGCCCAGCCCCTGCGGTTGTGGAGGACCACGGCCTTCTCGCCACGCAGGGCCACCTCTGCCAGTTCCTGTCTGAGCTTGGGGGAGAGCGCCCCGCCGGACGCCTTCCGGGAGGCGCGCAGGTCCACCAGTTCCACGGCGGGGAGCGCGGCGCCCTGGGCGCGGTTGGCGAGTTCCAGCAGCTGGTAGCGGCCGTTGGCGGCGTTCGTCCAGGTCTCCAGCGAGGGGGTCGCCGATCCCAGGACCACGGGGATCCCGCACCGGCGCGCCAACCAGACCGCAGCGTCCCGGCCCTGGTAGCGCGGCGCGTCGCCGGACTGCTTGTAGGAGCCGTCGTGCTCCTCGTCCACCACGATCAACCCCGGCTTGAAGAGGGGGGCGAACAGGGCCGATCGCGGACCCAGCGCCACCCGGACGGACCCGTCGCGCAAGGCAGTCCAGGCGAGCGCGCGGTCGGATTCGGTGAGCTGGCTGTGGAGCACGGCCACCGGCTCCCCCAGGAAGGCGGCCGTCCGGCGCACGGTCTGCGGGGTCAGGCCGATCTCGGGGACCAGGATCAGGACCTGGAGACCCCTCGAGAGCGCCTCGCGGGCGGCCAGAAGGAAGGTTTCCGTCTTCCCGGAGCCCGTCACTCCCCGCAGCAGGAACGGGGAGAATCCGCCCGCGGCCACCGCCAGGGAGATCCGTCCGGCGGCGGTCGCCTGCTCGGGGCTGGGGACGATCGCCGGAGGCGGACCCGGGGTGGCGACGGATTCCGTCGACAAGGATTCCGTCGCGGACTTGCGCGCGCGGGGTTTCCGAGCCCCGAGTCCCAGCCGCACCAGGGTGGAGTTCCCGGCGCAGCTCCAGACCGGTCCCGCCGCCACGCCGGGGGGGCACAGGTAGTAGTCCGCCATCCACCGGACCAGGTCGACCAGGTGCGGAGGGATCCAGGGTCCTTCCAGGACGCGCTCGCGGGCGTCCTTGACGGCGAACGCGGGGACCCGTCCGTGGCTCTCCAGGACCAGGGCCAGCGCGGTGCTCCTTCCGAAGGGCACGCGCGCCAGATCGCCCGGCGAGAAGGCTTCCGCGGGGTCCGCGTAGGTGAAGAGGGGGGACTGGCCGCTGGCCAGGACGACGTCGACGAACCGGGTCACAAACCGGGGAACAGGCGTTCCATCTGCTGCCCGACGGAGTCGGATTTCGGCGGGGCGGATTCCAGGTCCGTGAACTCGTTGTGGCGGATGTCCTCGAGGATCACGTTGACCCCCTTGATCGCCTTTTCGCTCTCCAGACGCACCAGCCCGGGATTGGTGCGGTCGTCGAAGACCAGGACCAGGATGCAGTCCTCGTCCACCAGGCTGATG
>DATNIW010000036.1:0-15421 GCA_035604215.1 Fibrobacteria bacterium | reverse complement strand
GTTCTCCAGGGAATCCTCGTCCCTCCAAAGACTCGCGCTCCCCTGCTGGAGGAAGTCGGCGTCGAGGCTCGCACCGAGGTCTCCGGCCGGGCGGGTCCAGCCCCAGGAACTCCAGAAGTCCAACGCGTCGGGACCCCGGTGGTAGGCCAAGGGCTGGTCCACCATCCAGGTGTCCGCGAATCCCGGGGAGGACTGGTCTTCGTTGTTGGAACGGTACAGGACGCGAGAGATCCCCTTGAGCAGGGGGATGACATTGTTGTTGAGCTGCGGCGAGGTCGCGGTGGCGTCGAAGGAACCGGACCATGTTCCGCGGCCGGACGTCCACTCCTCCTGCCATCCGAGGTTCGAACCCCAGACGGCATGGGGAATGAACCCCTGGATCTCTCCCACGGGACTGGGGACCTCCTCCAGGATCCCCTGCAAGTGGTAACGTCCCGCGATGCCTCCGTCCAACGCGAAGTCCAACGAGGTGGATACCTTGGAATAGCCATCCCCGTAGTTGTCGTGCCAGACGATCACCGGAAGGGCGTTGCGCCACGTGGGGGCCACGCCTCCCACCAGGAGCTGCTCGACGGCGGCCACCTCCACGGGACCCGCCCGGAAGGCGATCCGGTGGAGGAACAGGGTCTTGTACGGTTCGTCGTAAACCCGGCCGCGGGAATTGGGAATCGTGACGGTGGCCTGCCGCTGCGCTTCCGACCCCGGCTCGAGGGTGCCGTTGGACTCCGTCCCCGGAAGCCAGGGATTCAGGGAGGAGGCGAACCAGTCGAAGGTCCAGTGCGGGCCCATCGGCAAGTGCCACCAGGCGGCGTCGTGGACGATGTTTCCTCCCAGGATCACCCCCTGGGGCGATTCCGAGAAGGTCTTGCGGAATCGTCCGATCTGGATGGAGCCCAGATACCGGCTGCCCCACCGGAGCCAGCCTTCGTAGGGGACGTTGATGTCCACCTCTTCCGTTCCATACAGGATGTTGGACCCGGTGGGATCTTCTCCCCAGGCTTCCAGATCCCGCCGCAAGGGGAGAACCGCGCGCAGCCGAAAGGAATCGATGGAGGCTCCGAGCGCCAAGGTGGCCAGAGCGGGCAGGGTGTCCCACTGTCGGGCGATTTCGGGATCCACCCGCCGCGCCTGCCAATTCGTCGTGTACTGCTCGGCCACGCCAAGGGTCCACGGGTGTCCCACCAGCGGGGAGAAGGCGATGTCGGCGGAAGGGACCGCGGAAAGGTTCCACCGGACGGAGTCCGATTGGGAGGCAAGAAACGACAAGACGAGAGCAAGGACCATGGACACCAATGGAAGAAATCGCTAGAATCCTGCAATGTCCAAGCTCTACGACGATTTCGTCACGGTCCTGGGTCAGATCAAACTCTTCCGCTGGCCGTTCTGGGTCGTCTACGATCCCGGCGCCTACAAGATCCGCGGACCGGAGATCCGGGAGATCTGCGGTCTCCTCCACCCGGGAGACATCCTGCTTCGCCGCTACGACGGGTACCTGGATTCCCACATCATCACCGGAACCTTTTCCCACGCGGCGTTGTTCCTCGGGCCCGTGGATCCCTCCGACGAAGTGGCCGTGCCTCCGGTCGGACGGCGTTCGGCGTTCTTCTCAAGCGGTCCGGAGCAGGTGGCCCACAGCACCGCCGAAGGCGTGCATCTCGAGGACATCCTGACGTTCCTGCAGTGCGACGGCGTCGCCGTGCTGCGTTTCCCACCGGAATTGACCCGGCAGCCCGCGCCTCCTCCCCGCCCCGGGGATTTCACCACCTGGCATCCCGACGAGCAGACCCTGTACAACCGGCTCGAGGCGGGCGAAAGCATCCCCTTCCAGCAGGTCTTCGACCTGGTCCGGCCCTTGGCCCTCGGTCAGATGGGCACCCCGTACGACTTCTCCTTCGATTTCACCAAGGGGAATCGCCTGAGCTGCACCAAATTCGTCGCCCACTGCTACAGGGGCGCTCTGCCCGCGCTGGGCGTGGTGCCCACCCTCAAGAGTTTCCTCCTGGGCTTGCGCCACAAGTTGGCGATCGTCCCCGACGACTTCCTCGGGACCGACCTGGCCCGCCAGCACATCACGCCCTCGGCCCTGGAATTGTTGAAGCAGGCCCGCACGATCCGACCCCGCTGGACGGGAACCCCGCAACCACGCTGAAACCCGGTTTCTTTCCGGGGTTACCTACTTTCGCTCCGGCCCTGCCCCGGCTTCGCGTCGGGAATGACGGGTGCGGTGCGCGCGGTGCGCGCCGGCGGATGGTCCTCCCAGAGACGCGGAGCGAGAACATGCGGAAGTGGCGAATCGAAGATTCCCGTGAACTGTACAACGTGGGCGGATGGGGCATCCGCTATTTCGACATCAACGAGAAGGGCCACGCCATCGTACGCCCGCTCAAGGAGAAGGGGCCGGAGATCGACCTCGTGGAAGTGATGCAGGACCTCGACCTGCGCGACTTCTCGACACCGGTGCTCCTGCGCTTCCCCGACATCCTCGACCACCGCATCGAGCAGATCTTCAGCTGCTTCGAGAAGGCGGCGGTGGAGTACGGCTTCCAGGGCAAGCACTTCAACGTGTACCCCATCAAGGTCAACCAGCAGCGCCCGGTGCTGGAGGAGATCGTGGAGCACGGCAAGAAGTTCAACATCGGACTGGAGGCAGGCTCCAAGCCGGAACTCCACGCCGTTCTCGCCATCCAGGACAACCCCGAATCCCTGATCGTGTGCAACGGGTACAAGGACGAGGATTTCATCGAGCTCGCGCTCCTCGCCCAGAAGATGGGCAAGCGCATCTTCCTGGTGGTGGAGAAGCTCAACGAGCTCGCGCTCATCGCCAAGCTCTCGCGTTCGCTCAACGTGCGCCCCAACATCGGTCTGCGCATCAAGCTCTCCAGTTCGGGATCCGGCAAATGGGAGGAGTCCGGCGGCTACCAGAGCAAGTTCGGATTGAACTCGTCGGAGCTGATCGAGGCCGTGGAGATGGCGGCTTCGGAAGGGTTGACGGATTGCGTCAAACTCATCCACTTCCACCTGGGATCGCAGATCACCAACATCCGCAAGATCAAGGGGGGATTGCGCGAAGTGGCGCAGTTCTACTGCCAACTCCGGAAGATGGGCGTGCCCGTGGAATTCGTGGACGTCGGCGGCGGCCTGGGAGTGGACTACGACGGCTCGCGATCCACCTCCGCGAGTTCGGTGAACTATTCGGTGCAGGAATACGCGAACGACGTGATCTACACCATCGTGGACGCCGCCAACAAGCAGAGCCTGCCCCATCCGAACGTGATCGCGGAATCCGGTCGCGCCCTCACCGCCCACCACAGCGTCCTGGTGTTCGACGTCCTGGAGACCGCCGGCCAGGCCTACTGGAACGAGGAATTGCACAGCGTCAGCGCCGACGACCTGGACCTGGTGAAGGACCTGCAATCCATCCTGAAGGGGATCGGGAACGCGAATCTGCTGGAGCAGTGGCACGACGCCCTCCAGATCCACGAGGATGTCCTGGACCGGTTCTCCCTGGGCCTGGTGGACCTTCCCACCAGGGCGAAGGCCGAACGCCTGTTCTGGAGCATCGCCCTGAAGGTGAGCCGCCATTCGGCGCAGATGAAGCATCCTCCGTTCGAACTGGCGAACCTCGACAAGCTCCTGGCGGACAAGTATTTCTGCAACTTCAGCCTGTTCCAGTCGCTGCCCGACTCCTGGGCCATCGACCAGATCTTTCCCATCATGCCCATCCAGAGGCTGGACGAGGAGCCCCTGGTGCGGGTCACCCTGCAGGACATCACCTGCGACTCCGACGGCAAGATCGACTTCTTCGTGAACCAGAACGAGATCGGTCGCGACCTTCCGCTGCACCCGGTGCGACCCGGCGAGACCTACCATCTCGCGGTGTACCTGGTGGGCGCCTACCAGGAGATCCTGGGAGACCTCCACAACCTGTTCGGCGACACCAACGCCGTGCACATCGACGTGGTGGGCGACGGGTGGAAGATCGACCAGGTCATCGACGGCGAATCCATCGCGGACGTGCTGGAGTACGTGCAGTTCGACGACAAGAAACTGGTGCGCGACATCGAGGCCTGGGTCACCACCTCCGTCAAGGAAGGGCGCATCAGTCCCCAGGAAGGCAAGGAGTTCCTGAACATCTACCGCTCGGGACTCTACGGCTACACCTACCTCGAAGGCTAGCCCGTCGGAAGGCGGAGTCGGGATCCCTCAGAACCCGTAGATGCAATCCGGCCTCCACCGGAAGGGCTCCCCGTGGTACATCCTGATCTCCCGTTCCAGCTGCCGGTATCCGTTCTTGATGAGGTGGACGATCGCGGGCACGTTTTCCCTGGGAACCACGGCCTTCTTGGTGTTCATCGTCTTGAACCCCATCAACTCCAACCCCGCCGACCGATCGACGGCCTCGACCAGACCACCGCGCACGAACGGGAAGTAGAAGCCTCGCGGGACGCCATCGTCGACGTATACGAACGAGTGCTCCAGCTTCTCCCGGAGTTCGGTGCCGCGGTCCTCGCCGCAGATCTCGCGGTCCAGATCGACGATCGCCTTCTCGTCCCCCGGACTCGATGGCCGGATGTGTTCGCCGAATCCACCCGCACTGGGAATTTCGAGATCGCCGACGAAGGTCACGTATTCGGTGTCCACCTTGAATCCGAGCCTGGAATAGAGCGAACAGGCCATTTCGGAAGCGCCGAGGAGCACCGTCCTGCATCCCTCCGCCTTCAGATGCTCCACGAGGCATTCCACGACGGCCCCGCCGATGCCTTTCCGTCGGCAATTCCCCGCCACCCCCACATCCTGGATCCACCCGACTTCCCGGGACTGGATCGCGGTACCGATTCCGACGATCCTTCCACCCATCGACGCCTTGACGGTGTGGCAGAACGGCTTGGACAGATAGAACCTCTGGACGGCCGCGACATCGCTCCATTCCTCGATTTCGAGTCGCCCGAGCGCTTCGATGTCGTCGGGTTGCAATGGCGACAGAAGCACATCCAACCCCGACGTCCCCCCGATCCCGAACTTTGCCATCGCCGCTGATCGTACAACCGAACGTCGCCGGGTACAAGTCGGGTGCGACCGAAGAACTACCCTTGGCACCCATGATCCGATTCGATGGTCGTTCCGAAGACGCTCTCAGGTCCTTCACTCTCGAACTCGACTTCGTCTCCCAGGCCGAAGGTTCGGTGCTGGTGCGTGCCGGCAAGACCCGCGTCCTGTGCAACGCCTCCATCGAGAAGGAGGTGCCGCGCTGGCTCAAAGGACAGGGGAAGGGATGGGTCACCGCGGAATACGCCTTGATGCCCCGGTCCACGAACACCAGGGTGGATCGCGAGCGAAAGGGACCTTCCGGTCGCACCCAGGAGATCCAACGCCTGGTCGGCAGAAGCTTGCGGGCGGCGACCGACCTGGTGGCCCTGGGAGAGCGTCAGGTCACCGTGGACTGCGACGTGATCGAAGCCGACGGCGGCACGCGCACGGCCTCCATCACCGGCGGCTTCGTGGCCCTGGCATTGGCCCTCGCCCGATTGAAGAAGTCCGAAGGACTGGACAAGCAGATCCTGACAGGTTGGCTCGCGGCCGTTTCCGTCGGGATCGTGGACGGCTCCCCGCTCCTGGATCTCTGCTACGAGGAGGATTCCCGAGCGGGCACGGACATGAACGTGGTCGCCTTCCAAGACGGCCGGCTCGTGGAGGTCCAGGGAACCGCCGAGCACGGCGCCTATTCCCGAGCCGAATTGGACCGGATGCTCGACTTGGCGCTGGGGGGGATCTCCCTGCTCTCCGGGTTCCAGAAGGAAGCTCTCGGCGGCCAGCTCCCCTGATTTCGGAAAGCGCTCAAGTTCCGCCCAGTGGAGGTCGATGGATCCGAGAAGGGGAGGAGTGGAGCCGCCCCGGGTGGAGGTCCAGATGAGCGATCCGATCGCGCTGATCCAGAGCATCGTTTCCGACGGGAGCACCACCGCGACGGACCCGAGCACCAGCACCGCCTTGTCCAGCTCGAGCCCGACTCCGGCCAGCACGACCTCGACGCCGGACTACACCCTTTCGCCCAGTCTGTCGAGTCTGATCTCGCAAGGATCGTCCCTGGGGTTGACCGGCAACTCCCTGGCGACCTACAACGTCCAGTCCCTCCTGTCCCAGAACCAATCCAGCCTGCTTTCGACCCTGCCGACGGACAACTCCGGCGAGGCGGCGTTCTTCAACCAGCTTTCCCTCTATCAGCAGTACCTGACCACCGCGCGAGCCAACACGGCCGGTGCCGCCCAAGCCGCCGCCACCGCGACCCCCGACCCTCTCGCATCCGTGTTGTCGGACGCCCATTCCAACAACCAGGCTTCCACCTCGGCCGGCGGAACCGCCAACTCCGCCACGAACACCGGTTTGGCCGGGATCGATGCGTCCCTGGCCCAGACCGTCGGCTACGCCCAGACTCTCCTGGACCAGTAGCTCAGCCGGGAGTCTTGCCGCGGAAGAGACGGTAGACCAAGCTGTCCACGAGGGCGAGCCAGGAAGCCTCGATGATGTTCTCGCTGACTCCCGCGGTGGCCCAGGTCCGATGTCCATCGGTGCTTTCCACCCATACCCGCACCCGCGCTCCTGTGCCCGCGGCACCTTCCAGGACGCGCACCTTGTAGTCGGTCAGCCGGACCTTGGCGAGTTCCGGGAAGAATCGAGCCACGGCCTTGCGCAACGCGGCGTCCAGCGCATCGACGGGTCCGTTCCCGAACGCGGCGGTGTGTGCCGTTTCCAGCCCGACCTCCACCTGCACCGTGGCCTCCGACGCCACCTCGCCCATCTCCTCGGTGACCCGGTAGTGCTTGACGCGGAAGGGCTCGGCGAAAAGGCCCAGCCGCCGGGCCGCGAGCAGATGGAAGGAGGCTTCGGCCATCTCGAAATGCCAACCTTCGCTCTCCAACGCCTTCACTTCCCGCAGGATCTCGCCCACCCGAGGGTCCTTCTTGTCCAGGTCCGGAGCGATCTCGGAAAGGCGCGCGGCCACCAAGGCGCCACCGCCCTGATCGGACACGATCAGTTCCCGTTCGTTCCCGACCAGAGCCGGATCCACATGTTCGAAGGAGCGCGCGACCTTGACCACCCCGTCGATGTGCATGCCGCCCTTGTGGGCGAAAGCCGCGTCCCCCACATAGGGAGCGCGCAGGTCCGGGGGAAGGTTGGCGATCTCCCAGACAGCCCGCGACAGTTCGCGCAGCTTGGAAAGATCGGGCACCACGGGCAAGCCCATCTTGAGTTGGAGATTGGCCAGGACGGGAACGAGGTCGGCGTTCCCGCACCGCTCTCCGATCCCGTTCACCGTCCCCTGCACCTGGGTCGCACCGGCTCGCACGGCCGCCAGGGAATTCGCCACGGCGGTTCCGGAATCGTTGTGGGCGTGGATGCCCAATCGCGCTCCCGGGAAGGCGCGGGCGACCTTCGCCACGATCTCCTCGACCTCCCAGGACAGCGCCATTCCGCCGTTGGTCTCGCACAGGATCAACCAATCGGCTCCGCCCTCCACGGCCGCTCGCAGCGTGGAGAGGGCGTATTCGGGGTTCGCCTTCCAACCGTCGAAGAAATGCTCCGCATCGTAGACCACCTCCCTGCCCGCCATCTTGAGATGGGCCAGGGTGTCGCGGATCATGGCGAGATTTTCCTCGCGGCTCACGCGCAGGACCTGGTCCACATGCAGGTCCCAGCTCTTCCCGAAGATCGTGACGACGGGGCAAGCCGCCTCCAGGAGACACGCCAATCCGGCATCGTCGGCGGCGGATCTGCCGGGTCGGCGCGTGGAACCGAAGCAGGCGATCCTGGCCTGCTTCCATTCGACCTCCCGGGCGCGGCGGAAGAATTCCACGTCCAACTGGTTGGTGGCATTGGGCCAGCCGCCCTCGATGTACCGGATCCCGAACCCGTCCAGGAGCTTCGCGATCGCAAGCTTGTCTTCCAGGGAGAAGGACAGGCCTCGAGCCTGGTTTCCATCGCGCAAAGTGGTATCGAAAAGCTGCACGTCCATCGTTTCCTCGTGTGTGGTTGAGGACCCGTCCTCCCGATCCGGTCGCGCGGCGGAAACAAAAAGGCCCGCTTCCCGAAACGGGAGCGGGCCCAATGGCCGATCGCGACCAGAGCTAGCGCGCCCCTCCTCGATGGGAGGTCTTAATTCGAACGGCGGTTGCCCTGGACCGGATCATGGATCCGAATATACAACGTCTAGCGGTGCAGAAGATGGATCAGCATCGTACCGCCGTTGTCGGGAGACCAGATCACCTCGCCCTGCCTCTGCCTCTGTTCCGGTGTGCTCCCGATCCCGTCGTCCAACCGGGCGTCCAAGGCTTCGAAGTCCTTTCGCGACACGCCGGTCGCGACCAGCCAGGCCAACACATGGCCGTCGGCCAGCGAGGGCGTACCGGTTCCCGTCAGATCGAAGGAGGGTGGAGCCGGGACAAGCCGGTTTCCCAGGCCGACGGTTCCACCCCCCAGCTTCAGCGAGGTCCCCACCGGAGGGGCATCCAGCCTCGTCCCCGGAAAATACGGGCCTTGGAATCGTTCCCATCCTCCCTGGGAGGAAGGAGGAATGGATCTCGACAGGATCCATCCCAGCGACCAGGGAGAGTCGGGCCCGAGGGCGGGTTCGGCGATGGGAAGCCCCGCAGGATCCAAGGGGAGGAGGGTCCCGACGTCCGCGCCGTATCTCTTGAGCCCCATCCGGAGGTCCGAGACGAAGTCTACCATCGCGGCGATCCGGGAATCGGACACCTTCTGCAACAGGCGGGGGGCCGCCCAGGCCACCATTCCCGCCGTGAAGGCGAGGACCGCGAGCAAGTCCCAGACCGATGCGACGGGAGGGCTCCGCTCCAGCGCGATCGACTCTTCCGCTTCGTCCACCTCATTCACCCAAGCCAAGCTACCTCTTCCAGTGCGCACGCAGGGCGCCTCCCGTGGGGGTTCTCGCCGGAATCACGCCGGGAGGGCCTTGGAAAAGCACGCTCCCTCCGTCTTCTCCGCCTCCCGGACCCAATTCCACGAGCCAATCGCAGGCCTCCAGGACGTCCAACTGGTGCTCGACGACGACGACCGTGTCGCCACGGGCCACCAGACGGTCCAAAGCTTGGACGAGGAGGTCGATGTCGGAGAGGTGCAGTCCCGTGGTGGGTTCGTCCAGGAGGTAGACGGCCCTGCCCCGGCGGGCGCGCCCGAGCTCCTCGGCCAGCTTCAGCCGCTGCGATTCGCCACCGGATAGTTCCGTGGCCGGTTGCCCCAGGCGCAGATAGCCCAGACCCAACTCCCGGAGGGTTCCCAGCATCTGGGAGGTCTTGCGGTGGAAGGAGAAGAACGTTTCGGCCTCGTCCACGCGCATGGCCAGGACGTCCGCGACGTTGCGGCCGCGGAACCGGATCGCCAAGGTGTCCTCGTCGAAGCGCTTGCCACCGCAGGCGTCGCACTTCACCCAGACGTCGGACAGGAAGTGCATCTCCAGTTCCACCGCTCCGCGCCCCTCGCAGACGGGACAGCGACCGTTTCCGCCGTTGAACTGGAAGCGCTTGCGGTCCCAGCCCTTGGCCTTGGCTTCCGGCACGGCCGCGAAGAATTCGCGGATGTTCTCCCACACCCCGCAGAAGCTCGCCGGCGTGGAGCGGGGAGTCGTCCCGATGGGACTCTGGTCCACCAGCACCACCTCCTGGATCTCCTCCCCGACGGAGATCGTCTTCAATCCGGGAACCTTCCGCTTCCCTTCCCGCGCGGCTTCCAGGCCCGGAACCATGAGGTCCAACGCCAGCGAACTCTTCCCCGACCCGGAGACCCCCGCGATTCCCGACAGCCGTCCCATGGGGATGTCCACGTCCACCGACTTCAGGTTGTGCAGGGTGGCCCCGCGCACGCGGATCCATTCCGCGCCCTTCACCGGCAATCGCGGTCGTTCGATGCGCTTTCTTCCGCTCATGTAGAGGGCGGTGCGGCTTTCGGGATGCTCCAGGATTTCGGACAGCGGTCCGGAGGCGACCACCTCCCCGCCCTCCTCCCCCGCACCCGGGCCCATGTCCACCACGTGGTCGGCGTCGCGGATCAATTCCGGGTCGTGCTCCACCACCACCACCGTGTTCCCCAGGTCGCGCAGGCGACGCAGGGTCTGGACGAGCTTCGCGGTGTCGGTCTGGTGGAGTCCGGTGGTGGGCTCGTCCAGCACGTAGAGCACGCCTTCCAAACCCGATCCGATCTGGCTCGCCAACCGGATCCGCTGCGCTTCGCCTCCGGACAGCGTGTTCCCCGATCGGTTCAGGGCGAGGTACCCTACGCCGACATCGGACAGGAAGGAGAGACGACCCAGCAGCTCGCGCAAGACCGGGACGGCGATTTCGGCGGCTGCCCCCTTCAACTTGAGACCCAGGCAGAAGGCGAGGGCCTCGTCCACGGTGCATTGCACGAATTCCGGCAGTCGCTTGCCTCCGACGCGCACCGCCGCGGTCTCGGGACGCAGGCGTTCGCCGTGGCAGACCGGACAGGGCCGGGACTTGGGGCCGCCCAGACCTTCGCAGGCGGGACAGGCGCCGAAATGGCTGTTGAAGGAGAAATGCTTCGGCTCCCAGGGCTCCTTCTGCCAGTACCCCGTCCTGGGTTCCACGGGATCGGCTCCGGTCCAGAGTTCGCCGCCGTCCCAGCGGAACAAACAGATTCCGTGCGCCTCGTCGCGGGCCTTGAGCACGGCCTCCTGGAGCCGTTTCTTCTCGCCGGCCCTGGCCTTGAGCCGATCCACGCGCGCGAACACCCGCACCCCGTCCTTCACCGCGGGCGGCTTCCGCAGGTCGATCTCCTTGCCCCCGGCCTCGGCGGTCTCGAAGCCCAGCTCCAGGAGCTGTTCCGCGACCCTGGGGAGTTGCGAGCTCTCCGCCAGGAACAGGGGCAACCCCGATCCCGGCAGGTGCAAGGGGGCCCAAATGGACAGGATCTGTCCATCCGCGGCCTTGAGCGCCGCCTCCGCCGCTTCGGCGGTGGTCCAACCACGCAGGACCTCGCCCGTCGCGGGATCGTGCTGGATGCCCGCACGGCACCACAGGAGACGGAGGTAGTCGTAGATCTCGGTCAGGGTCGCTACGGTGGAACGAGGCGAACGAGAGGCCGTCTTCTGGTCGATGGCGATGGCTGGCGACAGACCCTCGAAGGAATCCGCCTCGCCTCGATCCAGTCGGCCCAGGAACCGGCGGGCGTACGTGGAGAGGGACTCCACGAAGCGCCTCTGCCCTTCGGCGAACAGGGTGTCGAAGGCGAGGCTGGTCTTCCCGGACCCGCTGGGCCCGGTGATGACCGTCAACGAATGGCGCGGGATGCGCACCGAGATGTTCTTGAGGTTGTGCTTGCATGCCCCCCGGACCCGGATGTCGAGGTCGGGGGCGGGTTCGGCGGCCATGGCGATGGACGGATCCGACGACGGTATCCGTGGGGACCGTGGGGATGGCCATGGCCGTGGGGACAATGCCGGCCGTGGGGACGCAAAATTTTGCGTCCTTACATCGGTTTTCCATTCATTGACCGCCCGCCCCTCTTCGATTGCCTGCGCCAGGTACGGGCCGGTCGGGCTGTTTTTCGTCTTCGCCACTTGCTCCGGCGTCCCTTCGGCGCACAGATGGCCTCCCGCCGCGCCGCCTTCCGGACCCAGATCCAGCACCCAGTCCGCGGCACGCACCAGGTCCAGGTTGTGCTCCACCACCAGCACCGTGTTGCCGCGCTCCACCAGAGCCTGGATGGAGTCCACCAGCCGCGACACGTCCTGGAAGTGCAGGCCCGTGGTGGGCTCGTCCAACAGGTACAGCGTCTTTCCCGCCGACGGCTTCTGCAGTTCGGTGGCCAGCTTGATGCGCTGGGCCTCGCCTCCGGAAAGGGTCGTGCTGGGCTGACCGATCTTCACGTAGCCCAGTCCGATGTCCTGCAAGGTCTGCAGACCCCGGCTGATCTTGGGGATGGCCAGGAAGAACTCCAGTGCCTCGTCGATGGTCATCTCCAGCACGTCGTGGATCGTCTTGCCCTTGTAGTGCACCTCCAGGGTCGGGGGATTGAATCGCCGCCCCCCGCACTCCTCGCAACCGACCTCGACGTTGGACAGAAGCTGCATCTCCACCACCTTCAATCCGGCTCCCTCGCAGGCCTCGCAGCGACCACCGGCGACGTTGAAGGAGAACCTCCCGGCCTTGTAGCCTCGGGCCTTGGATTCCGGCAGGTTCGCGAACAACGCCCGGATCTCGTCGAAGACCCCCGTGTATGTGGCCGGATTGGAGCGAGGCGTCCGCCCGATGGGAGCCTGGTCGATCTCGATCACCTTTTCGATCCCGTCCAATCCCTCGATCCCGGAATGTTCCCCAACCTCGCGCTCGGCGCCCTGCAGTTCGTTGGCGAGCGCCGGCCCCAGGATGTGGTCCAGGAAGGTGCTCTTGCCGGACCCGGACACGCCCGTCAGGGCGACGAACCTGCCCAAGGGGAGGGAAAGGTCGAGGTTCTTCAGGTTGTGGGCC
The DNA here is from genome assembly GCA_035604215.1 of Fibrobacteria bacterium. Lineage (GTDB taxonomy): Bacteria > Fibrobacterota > Fibrobacteria > UBA5070 > UBA5070 > UBA5070. The sequence continues at coordinate 2,924 of DATNIW010000036.1, read as the reverse complement.
CTGCAACCCCGCACGACCAACCGGGGAACGTCATTCCCGCAGTCCCGACGGACTTCGGGCATGGGAACCCCGTCGCGTCCGGACAGAAACCGTCCAGTCGGCGATCCCTCCGTTTCCACCAGGTCCGTCCAGTGGCCCTCGCCCACGATCCGGCCGCCCAGGGCGCCCGCTCCGGGACCGATGTCCACCACGTGGTCGGCTTCCTGCATGGTCTCCTGGTCGTGCTCCACCACAAGGACCGAGTTCCCCTTGTCGCGCAGCCGGCGCAAGGTGGAGAGCAGCCGCTTGTTGTCGCGCGGATGCAGGCCGATGCTGGGCTCGTCCAGGACGTACAGCACCCCCTGCAACCCCGCGCCCACCTGGGAAGCCAGCCGGATCCGCTGGGCCTCGCCTCCGGACAGGGTGTTGGCGGAGCGGTCCAGGGAGAGGTAGCCTAGACCCACGGCGTCCAGGAAGAACAGCCGTTCGCGGATCTCGCGGAAGATCTCCCGGCCCACCTTGAATTCGAATTCCGAAGGCCGCACCGCCTGGAAGAACGCCGCGAGGTCGGAAATCGTCATGTGCGTCAGTTCGGCGATGCCGCGGCCGCGGAACTTCACGGTGCGGCTCACGATGCCCAGGCGCGTGCCGTGGCAGGCGGGGCAGACCTGGGATCGCATGAACTTGTGCAGAAGCGAGATGTGCCACTGCTCCCAAAGCTCCTGCAGCACCGGCACCGCGCCGCGCACGTTGCGTTCGGGCAGGCCGGTGTGGAGGATGGCCTTGCGCCCCGCGGCGGAGATCTTCTTCCAGGGCGTTTGGGCGTCGAACCCGTGTTTGGCGCCCAGGATCCGGATCTCGCGGGGACCCCAGTCGGAGAACATCAGCGTGCCCTTGTCCGTGATCGCGGCCAGACCCCGTTCGGAGAGGGATTTGGAGGGGTTGGGGACCAGCAGGTCCTCCTCGAAGCTGCGCAGGACGCCCAGCCCCTTGCATTCCGGACATGCTCCCTGCGGATGGTTGAATGAGAAGCAGCGGGGCTCCAGTTCGGGAAGTTCCACATGCCCGTTCGGGCAGGCGCGCAGGGCGGAGAAGACACCCTCGCTGCCCTTCCCCTCGAACGCTTCGGGTCCGGTGAGGACGGACACGACGCCCTCGGCCAGGCGCAACGCCTTCTGGATCCCCTCGCGAAGCCGCGGAAGGGACCTCTCCTCGATCCGGAGGCGGTCGATCCCCAATTCCAACGTGTGGATCTCGTAGCGCTCCAGTTCCACCGCCGTCTCCAGGTCGTGGAGCACTCCGTCGATGCGGGCCCAGCGGTAGCCTTGGGTCTTCCAATCCTCCTGTTCGGCCCTGTACTCGCCCTTGCGCCGCCGGACCACGGGCGCCATCAGCAGGCAATTTTCGTCAGGCCGATCGAAGAGCAGGCGGTCCGCGATCTGGCCCGGCGTCCGCGCCTCGATCTTCTCGCCGCAGACGGGACAGGCCGCATCCCCCAACCTCGCGTAGAGGAGCCTCAGATGGTCCAGCACCTCCGTGCTCGTTCCCACCGTGGACCGGGGATTGCGGTTGACCGTCTTCTGGTCGATGCAGATGGCCGGAGAAATCCCCTCCACCTTCTCCACGGCGGGTTTCCCCATCTGCCCGATGAACTGGCGCGCGTAGCTGGAAAGCGACTCCACGTAGCGTCGCTGGCCTTCCCGGAAGATGGTGTCGAAGGCGAGACTCGACTTCCCGGACCCCGAGACCCCGGTGAGGACCACCAGCTTGTCGCGCGGCAGATCGACGGAGATGTTCTCGAGATTGTGCTCCCTGGCACCGACGACGCGCAAGATCTGACCCATGGACCGGCAATCCCCCCTAGGGTGGGCAGGACTGCCCATTTGAGCAGATAAGATACATGTTCTCGGACTCTGCGACAGCGTCCCGTATCCCGAACCGGAACCGCCTAACGCAGAGGCTGGCCTGTACCTGGTCGCATGCAGCGGCCTTCGGCGGGGCTCCGCTGGACCGTGGCCCAGCAATAGAGGTCGAAGGCGGGGCGCAGGACCTCCACCAACGCCCGCAGCGCAAGGAATGCCATCAGCCCGCAGATGCGATCGAACCGTCCCAAAGTGCCTCGCGGTGCCTCGTTGGGGACCGATGGCGCTCGAACATCCGGGCGATCGGAGCCTGGAACCGTTCTCGTATTGGCATCCATGAACCTATGGATGCTTCTTCGTCTCGTCTGATTCCTGAAACCGAGCGGAGGGGGTGTCCATAGAACCGCCGTTCGAGGAGGTTCGAGCCAGTCCGCACTACTGATCAGAATCGAATAAACATCGTCTTCTTGGCAAGTTTCTCGTTCGGGGAAGTTCGCGGAGGTTCGAGGAAATCCTATATTTTATGGTGGGTTTTATGGTGGGTTTCAATTGCCAAAACTAGCGCCTATCCTGACCGCACGCGAGGTGCTTGCCATCACTGGCGAAGGAAAGCACGCCGTAGGTGGTGCACAAGGGTTGTACCTACAGGTACTTCCTACCGGAGGGAGGACCTGGATCTTACGCATCAAGACGGGTTTTGCAAGCAACGGCAATTTGCACCGTTCGGAAATCGGGCTCGGCGGATATCCAACTGTGTCTTTGGCCCAGGCTCGTGAGAAGGCGAACCTGGCTCGCGCTCAAATTTCCCAAGGCCATGATCCTGTGGCGGAGAAGAGAACGTCCCGACGCGCCGAACGAGCGAACCTGGGCTCGGTGATGACTTTCGAAACTGCCGCAAAAGCCTTCATCGGTGCAAAGTCACCCGAATGGAGAAGCGCAGTTCATCAGAAGCAATGGCACTCAACTTTACAAACGTACGCATTTCCAGTAATTGGCGCACTTTCTGTCAAGGATATCGAAACTCACCATATCAAAGAGATTTTGGATCCCATCTGGATCACAAAGAACGAGACGGCGACTCGG
>DATNIW010000035.1:0-15885 GCA_035604215.1 Fibrobacteria bacterium | reverse complement strand
GCGCCTGAATCCAGGGTCTTGGCCAAAGGACCTTGGGAAAGCGGACGACCATCCTGCAGTAGCAGGGCATGGGTGAACGAGGGGGGGATTTCCTCCACGTGATGGGTGACCAGCACGATGGGAAGATCGGGACGTCGCAGGACCAGCGCTTCCAGATGTTCCACGAGGTCCTCGCGTGCAGCGGGATCGAGACCGGCGCAGGGTTCGTCCAACGCGAGGAGTTCCGGCTCCGGGGCCAACGCGCGTGCCAGCCAGGCCCTCCGACGCTGGCCGAGGGAAAGCCTGTGGATCGGTCGGGACTCCATTCCGCCGAGACCCCAAGCGGCAAGTTCCCTCCGGGAACGGGAAATCTGGGCTCGACTGGGCTGATCGAACCGAACTCCAAGAGTACCGACAAAGGCGGTGGAAACCAATTCCAAGCAGGTGGTGGGTGGATCCACCAAGGGCTCCAACGCGTCGCCGCAAAAGCCCACTCGAGTACGCAAGGGCTGGATGTCGTCGTTTCCGGGAGTCAATCCGAGGATGGAGATGTCACCTTCCCAGGGATGCAGCCGTCCGAGCAGCGCGAGAACGAGGGACGTCTTTCCACAGCCGTTCGGACCAAGGACCACCCAGCGCTCGCCGGATCGCACGGTCCAGTCGGGCAAGTCCAAGACAGGCAGGCCGTCCCTGCGCAACCGGAGGTTTCGGCAGGCGATGGGGAGCGTCACACCGAAATCCGGCGGAAGGCGGAGACCATCGCGGCATGCGTGGCGGGGGGGTCGTCCGAACGCAACCAGGACATCGCGTCGGAACCGCGCCAGGACCAGGCCATCAGGTTCGCGATGCCGGCGGCACGGGCGATCTCGGCCGCCGCGGGTGCGTAATGTTCCGTGCCCGCCCGGATCCGGTAGAGCTTGAGCCACATCTGGGGCTCCAGGTCGTGGAGCTTGCAGATTTCCACCAGTCGGTTGGAATAGAGCGTGTAATCCACCACCACCTTGTCCAGGGGATCGTCGTCCAGCCAATAGGGATCCGTGGACAATTCGTCGAGTGCGGGCAGGGACGCCACCGCGTCCCAATCGGGGAGGCCTGCGTCGAAGGTGTCCGGCAACAGGCACACGTTGTTCCGCCGTCCTCGGGCATGGACCATCGCGGTCCAACGTTCCAGGAGGCCCAGGAGACGTTCTTGTCGAAACAGCGAGATCTCCGGACAGGGAAGGACGGGCATGTCCGTTCCGAACCGGTCCGAGTAGAGGGATCGACACGCCGCGCATCGGCAGGCCCATTCCCCGGCACGACCCTTCCGGAAGAAGAAATGGGGCTCGTCCCAGAAGACGGTGTCCACTCCGGCCGCGCACACGGTGTCGATCCATCCATCCATGTACTCGACGAACGCGGGGTGGTTGGGACAGATGGCCGCCACGGGTTCCCCCGTGGACATGATCTGGCAGGAGCCCGGATTGCGCGCGGAAAGTTCCGAATTCGCCTCGCCCCCGAACACCCGGCCCACCCCCCAGGCGTTGGCGTAGACGTCGAGTCCGAGGAGATGGCTTTCGTCGACGATCCTGGCCATGGTCTCGCCGTAGTAGGAGAGGTCTTCCTCGCTCCAGGTATGGAGGACCTGGGTGCAACCCTCTTCCCGCATCGCCGCCAGATCGGCGCGCACATGTTCGACTCGCCTCACTCCGAAGTAGGAGAATCCGGTCTTCATGGGCCGAGAAGTCTAGTTTGTCAGGCGATGCTTCGCGTCGTCCTGGTCCAGCCGGAGATCGCGCCCAATACCGGCAATGTCGCGCGTCTGTGCGTGTGCAACGGACTCCAGCTCCATCTGGTCCATCCTCTGGGGTTCAAGATCCTGGACCGGACGCTCCGGAGGGCCGGTATGGACTATTGGCAGCACTTGGACCTGATCGAGCACCGAGACCTGGAGGGATTCCTGGAGGCCCTCCCCGACGGAGCCAGGATGCGGTGGTTTTCCACCAAATCGGAGACATGCCACTGGGATGTCGACTACGGGGACGGGGATTGGCTCGTTTTCGGCTCCGAATCCCGTGGACTGCCGGACCGTCTGCGACTCGACCATCCCGATGGCTGGGTGAGGATTCCCATGGAGGGACCGTTCGTCCGCTCCCTGAACCTCAGTTCCTCGGTGGCCGTCGGAGTCTACGAAGCCCTGCGCCAGGTTCGCCCGAAGCCACGCGGAGAATTCGCATGATCGCCTTGCTGCTCTGCCTGTTCCTGGAGGGGTCCGTATGCGCCGCAACCCCTCCGTCCGGAGCCTTGCGCCCGATGGAGGTCCAAGACCTCCTTCTGGTGAAGCGCACGCCCCGCTGGTACAACGAGGTGTGGAGTTGGCAATTCCTCTTCGACAACGGAACCCAGGCGACCCTCAACTACACCTGGGCGCGGCTCGGTTTCAAGGACCCGGTTTGCGGTGCGGACCTCGCGTTCGCCGGATTCGAGGGGCGCAACTATTCCGTGGGCAGGGAATATCCGCAGGATCGGTTCCGACAATGGTCTTCCCCGTTCCGGATCCAGATCCATCCCGAGATGTCCGCCCAGGGGCTGCCTCCAGTCTCCCATCATGTCCATTTCGAGACGAACAAGAACCAGGGATTCTACCTGGACATGGACTTCTCCCACATGGTTCCCGGAGTGGTGTGGGGCAACGGGACCTGGACCGTGGGAGACGACGACCTGACCATCGTGCTCGCCATCCCCTCGGCCAGGGTCAAGGGCCGGATCGCGGTGGGCAAGGACACCATCGAGGTGGAGGGTTGGGCGGTCCTGGAGCACGTTCGCCAAACGGCCCTGCTGGCCGACATCTTCACCAGCAGCATCCGCGCCTTTTCGCCGGGAATCGAGCCTTCCTACTTGAACGTGTTCAGGGAAAAGGGAGGAGATTGGACGGGATTCGGCGTGGAGTGGACGCCATCGGGCCCGCACCTCGTGGCCCCCGGGCGGGTCTTCGTGCAGGAAGGCGGCGACCTGCCTCCGCTATCGATTTCCGTCACCTCGCCCGACGGCAGGAGGCTGGCATTCCGGAGGACGTCGGTGGCCCAGTCCGGATCCCTCCTCGACGGGATGGAGGGAATGACACGCTGGGTCGTCAAGCAGTTCGTGGGGAATGTCGTGCTGCAAAGGGGGCTGCTGGACAAGCCCAATTCCTTCTACCAGGCCACTTCGGTGCGCTGATCGACGGACGTTTCCGCGAATGGGTCACGGACACGCGGATGGATCACCCCCCAGGCGGACCAGGGTGGCCGTGGTGCTCCGACCGTCCAATAGCGGCACCAGGACAAGTCGACCTCCCCAGGATCGGACGTCATCGGCTCCAACCACCTGGTCGGGCCGGTAGTCCGCGCCCTTGGCCAAAATGTCGGGGCGCAAGGCTCGGATCAATTCCAGCGGGGTTTCCTCGCCGAACAGCACCACGGCATCGACGCTGGACAGGGCCGCAAGCACGATCGCCCGGTCCTCCTGGGAATTCACCGGGCGGGAGGGCCCTTTCAGGCGCCTCGTGGATTCGTCCGTGTTCAGGCCCAAGAGCAGGCGGGTACCCTCGCTCCTCGCGCGTTCCAGGTAGGTCGCGTGCCCCGCGTGCAGGATGTCGAAACAGCCGTTCGTGAACACCACCGTCTCGCCGCCCGCCTTCCAGGACTCCACCAGTTCCCGGGCAGCGGCCCAGGATGGGCAGATCTTGTCCCGAAAGGAGGGACGTTCCCCGGACAGGGCCTTCTCCAGGTCGGAAACCTCCACGGGCGCGGTTCCCAGCCGACCCACCACCAGGCCGCCGGCGAGATTCGAAAGCCTGGCGGCCTCCGCGAGATCCATCCCGCCGCAAAGACCGGCGGCCAGGACGGCGATCACCGTGTCACCGGCACCCGTCACGTCGAAGACCTCCCGTGCGGAGGCAGGTACGTCCAGGTGGGATGTCCGGGTGACCAGGGTCATCCCCTCTTCGCTGAGCGTGACCACGATGTGTTCCAGTTCCAGCCACTCCAGGACCTTCCTCGCCGCCAGGGGAAGCGGCAACCCGTCGGCTCCCGCCGCCCTGGCCAGAACGGCGAACTCGCCCCGATTCGGCGTGAGGCAGGTCGCCCCACGGTATTTGTCCATGTCCGATCCCTTGGGATCCACCAGCACCGGGATCCCGAGTCTCCGGCAAGCGGCGATGACCGATCGGCAAAACGCCGGGGAAAGGACGCCCTTGTCGTAGTCGGAGAGGAGGACTGCCGAGAACCCGCCCGTACCGATGGAATCCAGCACGGTCCGCTCCAAAACCCCCGCATCCGCCAAACCCAGGGGGGAGCCCACTTCGGTGTCGATGCGCAGCATCTGCTGGTGCCCGCCGATCAGGCGGGTCTTGACGATGGTGGGGCGATCCGCGACCCGGAGGACGCACTCGGCTCCGACCCCCTCCCGCGCGAGTTCTCCCAGGACGATCCCGCTGTCGGAGTCCGTTCCCAGCACCGCCCCCAATTCGACCTGGCAGCCCAACCGGGCCAGGTTGCGCGCCACGTTTCCTGCGCCTCCGGCGGCCTCGGTCTGGCTGGAATAGCGGAGCACGGGCACCGGCGCCTCCGGGGAGATGCGATGCACCTCGCCGAAGATGTGGCGGTCCAGCATCAGGTCGCCGAGGACCAGGATGCGCGGGTGCCCGAATCCCCGGCCCAGGGCTTCCAGGACCTTGCTTGGATGTTCGAGGCTCATCGGTACCATCCTCCGGTGTGCTCCAGCAGGGACGCGTAGCTTTCGATCCCTTCTTCCAGGGACAGGAAGGTCCGGTCGTAACCAGCGGCGCGAAGCTGCCGGAGCTCGGCCCTCGTGAATGCCTGGTACCTGCCTTTCAGGTGCTCGGGAAAGGGGATTTCCTCGAGCTCGGCTCCCGGGAACCGGTCGACCAGGATCCGTCCCACCTCCAGGAACGACCGGTCGGTTCCCGTGCCCACGTTGTAGATGCCGAATCCGCGCGCCGAGCCCAGGAGCCAGAGGTTCACCGCGACGCAGTCGTCCACGTGGACGAAGTCGCGCCGGAAATTGTCGCTCCCGGCGAACAGGCGCACGGTGCCTGTTTCCGAAAGCTGCCTGTGGAAGCGGAACACCGGGCTGACCATGTCCTTCTTGTGGTTCTCCTGCGGGCCGTAGACGTTGAAGTAGCGCAGCCCGGCGACAGGTGATCGGAAGGTTCCCGAATTCCGGCGCGCCCACTGGTCGAAGGCGAACTTGCTCCACGCGTATCCGTTGATGGGCCATTCGCAGGAGACCTCCTCCGAAAAGCCTTCGGCCCCATCCCCGTACACCGCAGCCGACGACGCGTAGAAGAAGGGGACGTTTTCCGACTGGCACCAGAGGCAGAGGTCGCGGGTGGTCTCGTAGTTGTTCCGCAGGAGGTACCTGCCGTCGGTCTCCGTCGTCGCGGAACACGCCCCCTGGTGGAAGACGGCGTCCAACCGGGCTCCGCGGAGCTTTCCCAGGAGCGACGGAAGATCGGACTTGTCGGCGATGTCGGAAAAGCGCAGGCGGTTGAGGTTCCGGTGCTTGTCGACGTTCGCCAGGTTGTCCACGACCAGGACGTCTTCCAGTCCGAGTCCGTTCAGCCCGCGGACGAGGTTGGAACCGATGAACCCGGCCCCTCCGGTGACGAGGATCATGGCAGTTCCTTTCCGAGGATGCGGCCGGCCTCGCGGGCGACGAGCTCCGGAGCGGGCTGGAAGCCCCATTCGTCCAGGACGAACGCCGCGGTGCCCAGTGGATTCCAGGTTCGTTCGTACTTGACGCGATTGGTGAGTCCCCGGGCGTAGCGCGCGCGATCGGTCCAGACCAGGTGCGGCGTGCCGCACAGGGAGGCCAGGTGCATGGGTCCGGACGACGGCCCCACGACCAGCCTGGCCGAAGCCATCAGGTCGAAGGTGTCGGCGAGGGGGCGATCCCGGAAATCCGCGAAGTTCCCAGACAGATCCTGGGTGGCGCTTCGCAGCCCGATGCAGCCGATGCGCAATCCCAGCGGGGAAAGGAGGGACAGGAGCCTCTCCCAGTTTTCGCGGCTCCAGTTCCGGTCTGAGCCGTGGCCCCTTCCCCTGGGGTGGAACAGGATGTCCGTGGACGACTCCTCGTTCGGCGTTCCGAATCTCCGGAAGAGCTGGCGTCCGTGCGGCTGGGCTCCCAGGGGACGCAGGAGATCCGCCCCCGCCGGAACCAGTGCCAGCACGCGCCGGAGTTCGTCGGGGTTGTCCACCCGAAGCAGGCGGTTGCAGTCGGCAGTTCCGCGGATGTCGTGGATGACGAACTCGTGGGCGAAATCGGCGTAGAGGGCTTCCTGCCCCGCTCGGCAGGACACCACCACCTTGGAGTAGCGGGGGGCCAGCTTGCGCAGGAATCCCTGCCAATGCATCAGCTCCCAACCGAACTCGCCCACCCAGGGTCCCGCGAACAGAATCTGCGCGGGTTTCCCCCAGGGTTGCAGGAAGGAAGGGCGCAAACACCAGCTCAGAATGTCGCGGCGGATCATGAGGAATGGAAAAGTACTGCCGCGACGGGATCATCCCGGTGGATTCGTCGCCGCCCCCCCTCCCGCTGGGTGTGGCACTTCGCGGAATCCAGACCGGAGCATGGGTTCCTACATTCGGCTCCATGTGGTTGACCCTCCTCGCGTGTCTGGCCGGGGCTTCGCCGGACACGACTTTCCCCGAATGGAGGAAGCCCGCTGCGACGGATTCGACGTCCACCGCCGCGAAGCCGCCCGTCGCCCCGCCCCAACAGGAGCCGGGATGGATCGTGGAACGCCAGCATCCCGCCCTGGGGAGGGACTCCACCCTGACCATCGAACTCACGGAAAACCCGGTCGCCACCGTTCTGCTTTGGCCTTTCGATCACATCCTCCGGCCCACGGTGCGCATGGCCCTGATGCCGTTCCACTCCGCGGTGGACTACGGCGAAAACAACAACGTCGTCGACCGCGGCCTGCGGCTGGTCCATCCGACGGGCGACGAAAACGTCTGGTTCTACCCGGTCACGACGCTGGACGGGACCGATGGATCCCGCTGGGGCTTGGTCTATCTGGACCACGATTTCCTGTCCCGAGGTTGGACCTTCCGCAGTTCCGGGGCGGTCTCGGTCGCGCAGAATGCATCGGGGAGGGTGGAAGTGAGGACGTCGCCGTTCCTTCCTTTGGGAATCGGGCTGAGGGCGGAAACCTTCGCCGGGCGATCCCGGGACATGACCATCAGGGTCCCCGGAGAAGTGGATGTTTCCGATCCCACCGTCACGGGTGGGGTGTCCCTGGAGAAGGTGGGTGCCGATGTGGGCATCCTCGGGAAAGGGGTGAGGGGCTCCTGGTGGGATCTTACCTACAACTGGACGCAGAATTGGGCGGGCCTCCCCGCCCGTCAGGACCAGGAGTTGCCTCCGCTGGACTCCATGCCGTGGTTCCGCGACGGTCCGCGCGGGACCAAGGGAACCGAGACAGACCAGACCATCTCCATCGGGGCCGGGTGGTCGGATCAGAACATGGCGGGGGCTCCCACCTCGGGTGGGCCCACCTGGGGACGGTTCTGGACCACCTTCGCCGACGAAGGGGGCAGCGTGTCGGGGATCGATGTCTCCTCCACCCGTTGTTTCCTGTTGGGGAACCAGCGCTACGTCTACCGCGTCGAGGATCTCCGACCCTACCTGGATCTGGACCCCAGGGAGATCGTACGCATCCTGGATCCCACGACGCTCATGGAACGACTCACCCAGAGGAAGATCCTGGTCGTGAGCTTCCGGTACACCCACATCTGGCAGCCGGACCCGACGGGGGCTCCGCCCTCCTTCTTCCTGTATCCCAATCTGGGGGGCGATTCCCCCGCCCGCGCCTATCCCTCCGGATACCTGTTGGACAAGACCGTGGGAGGAGGTTCACTGGAATACCGCTGGCCCATCTGGAAGTACCTGGACGGGGTGGCGTTCACGGAGCTCGCCTGGTCGTCGCCGGGTTGGATCGCGGAATCTCCCGGCAAGCTCGCACCAGGCGCGGGCGGTGGATTCCGCGCCCGCCTGGACCGCTTGTTCCTCTTTCGAGGATACCTCGCCTGGGGCCGCGCTGGCGCACAGTATTCCCTGACCACCAGCAGCGAGTTCTGACCGCCGCGCGATGGGCGAGGCGTCAACCTGCCGCGAGCTTCTCGACCATCTCCAACAGAAGGGCTTCCGTCGCGGCCGCCGCCGCCGCCCAGGTGAAGCGCTCGGCCCAGGATCTCGCCGCCTCGCCCATCGATCGTCGTCGCGATGGGTCCCGGCAAAGGTCCTCCAGCGATCCAGCCAAGGCCGCGACGCTGCCGTGCTCGTTGTTTTCCACCAGGATTCCGGTCTCGCCGTCGCGGATCGAGTCCTCGGTGCCGTCGGTGCGGGTGGCCACCACGGGCAGGCCCCGCGATTGCGCTTCGATGGCGGCGATGCACCAACCCTCGAACCGGCTGGGGACGCAGAAGATGTCCGAGCCTTCGAGGAGGGCGTATTTCCGGGCCTCGTCGGGGTTGGGGACCACATGGATCCGTTCCCTGGCGGGGTGGGATTTCAGCTGGTTGGAAAGCCACGCGTCCATGGACCTGTCGCTGCGGCCGGCAAGGACCAGTTTCGCGGACGGCACCCGTTCCGAGAGGATGGCGAAGGCCGGTAGAAGGCGGTCCAGGCCCTTCATGCGGTGGTCGAATCGTCCCAGGAAGGAGACGACCGGCCCCGGTCCGAAGCGCTCGGGCACGACCGCGGCCGCTGGTGGATCGAAGCCGTTGGGGATGATCTCCACCCTGGCGTTCGGATTGACCGCGAGGATGCGCGAAGCCGTGGCACGGTTGGGAGTGGCGTAGAACCGCCCCCGGGAAAGGACCCCCTGCTCGAACCGCAGGCTGGAGGGCCCGAGCGGCCCGAGTCGTCGGAGGATTTCGTCGCCCGCCACGTGGTGGACCACGTGCAGCATCCGGTCGGGATGTTCCAGGCTTTCCCAGACGGGAGCCCATGCCGAGGCCGACTGGCTGGCGACCCCGCCGAGAGACAGAAATTGGCGAAGGTGCCTTCCGGCGGCGGGAGCCCACGTCCTGCGGGAGACGAATTCCCCCAGGAAGCCGATGCCCAGGTCGGTGCGGGCGAATTTCCACCTCGGATGCTCCCCCGGATGCCTTCCGGTGCAGACCGAGCGCTCCCAGCCGTCCAGAAGGTCCAGGATGCGCCAATCCCGCAAGGCGCCACCGCCTCCGCACCAGGGATTGTCCGGGCTGTCGTAGCTCAGGTGCAGGAGACGGTTCACGCGATCGCGCCCGGAAGATCCTCGGGGCGGAGGATCTTCCCGTCGCCGAGCCGGACGGATTCGATGGCCGTTCGCCCGCGGACCATTCCAAGGTGGACGACTCCCGCCCGTCTTCCCGCCTCCAGATCGCTCTCCTTGTCGCCCAGGAGGACGCATTCGGAAAGGGCCAGGTCGAAGTCGTCCCGGGCCTGGAGCAGCATCCCCGGATGGGGCTTGCGGCAGTCGCATTCGCCGGTGAAGTCCGGATGGTGGGGGCAGTGGTAGATCCTCGCCAGCCGGATCCCGTGGTCCGCGAACCGATCGGTCATCCAGTCGTTGAGGCGGTGCAGGTCTTCCAGGGTGTACAGGCCTCGCGCGATGCCGGCCTGGTTGGTGGTCACCATGAGCAGGAATCCTTCGTCCTGGAACCTTCCGCAAAGGGGGAAGATCCCGTCCATGAATTCGAAGTCCTCGATCCTGTGGACGTAGTTCTTCTCGACGTTGACCACTCCGTCGCGGTCCAGGAAGAGGGCCTTGTTCAGGGGAGTTCCTCCGTCGCCGCGCGGGCCGTCGGATGTCCGGGACGCGCGATGGGAACATGGAGGATCATCGCCCGGCACCAAGGACGTCTTCGACGATCCGCGCCACCTCTCCCCGGTACCTGGTGTCCGACGCTTCCTCCGACACGGCGGCGCGCGCCGCGAGTCCCCGGCTCCGCCGGAGTTCGGCGTCGTTCCAAAGTCCGACGCAGGCCTCCGCGAACGCCTCCTCGTTCCCGCAGATGGAGCCGTTGATCCCGTGGCGGATCGGCGATTCCCGCGCCGGCCCCGAGAGCGCGACCACCGGTACGCCGTGGGCCATGGATTCGACGATCTTGACCTGCTGGCCGGTGCCGCCGAAGACCGGACAGATGGAGAAACGCGCGTCCCGGTAGATGTCGGAGATGTTCTCGACGAAGCCCATGGGTACGACTCCGTCCAGCGGGGAGAGGGAAGGGCAGAGCGCTCCCGTGATCCCGAGCTCGAACTCGGGAACCTTCGCCCTGACCAGAGGCAGGACCTTGGCGGCGAACCAGAGGTAGCCCTGGGCGTTGAACGAGTTGGGTCCGGTGGCGAGGATGGCGCGCCCGGACCAGGAATTGTCCAACGGCACGGGAGCCATGGACACCGGAAGGTGGACGGCACTCCCGCCTCGGGCGTCGACCAGGTCGGCCTCGCGCCTGGATACGGAAAGGACCCGTCCATAACGGGCGCATATGTCCACCTCCTCGGATCCGGCGCCGGCCTCCATCCCGGCGAAGCACTCGAGATCCAGGATCCTGTCCGGCGCCGTGGCGGGATCCAGGGGGCCCGGCGGAAGGTTGCGCGACAGGAACCGGCGCATCGCCTTGTTCACCAGGACGAGATCGGGCAGGTCCAGGATGCATCGGGACCGGTCGAAACCCGATGCTTCCACCAAGGTGTCGGAGCTCGCGTAGTTCACCACCAGGATGTCGGGCCGGATCCTCGCCGCGAGGCGTCCGAACCACTTCCGGAGGAGGGGCGGCGCGTACGCCCACGAGTCCAGGGGGCGAACTCGCCCGGTGCGTTCGTCCCGCTTGCGCAGGGCCAAGCCGATCATGTCGTCCAGCATGCTGCGGTGCACATGGACGCTTTTCACTCCCGCGGCTTCCATGGCGGCGAAGCCTTCGGAATTCCACTCCATCCCGGAACCGACAGGGTACGTCCCCGAAGCGATGTGGATTTCGTGGCCGGTCGAGAGAAGTCCCTTCAGGAGCTTCATCGCCCCTTGCTGGGATCCCATCCTCTGGCGATGGAACGCGTGGGGGAACCAAAGGAGGATCCTCGCCATCAGGAAATTCCCTCCCGGGGTGCCGCGGTCGCTTCGAGCGTCATTTCGTCCCCTTCCGAGGATCGGAAAATTGCTTCAAGCCTTGAGTCTCCGCGGTGCGAACCAGCCCCAGACTCCGATCCCAGCCGCTCCCAGGATCCATGCCGGCCATGGGGGACCGGTGCGCGACCAGAATGTCCATGCCGCGGTGCAGACCGCGGCGAACAGCAGGGTCGTCGCGACGACGGTCCTGTAGCTTCCCGGGAAACCCGGCAGGCCGGCGTGCTTGCGGATCTGGAAGGCCCCGACCGATGCCGTCGCCAGGGTCGACAGACCCTGCGCCGCGCAGGCGCCCACCAATCCCCATCGGGGGGTCAGGATCCCGAGGAACGAGATGGTCGCCGCGGTTCCGAAGAGGGTGTTGAACAGGAGTCTCGGGGAGTTTCCGAGACCCGCAAGGACCTGCTGGCCCAGCGCCGGACCGGTGCCGACGAAGTAGCAGGCGATCATGCAAAGGAGTCCCCAGTGCTCCCTGTCGCCACCCAGGTGCGGGGAGATGAGATGCAGGATCGTCCCACCGGCGCTCGCGGCGACCAGGACCAGGGGGGTTTGCCACAGGAGGGCCCGATGGACCACCTTGCGGTAGAGGACGGAAACCTCCGGGAGCGAGGTGCGGATGCTGGCGACGAGCGCCACCAGAGGCGTCTCGAAGGCGCGCCGAGCCAGGGAGGTGGTTTCCAAGATGCTCTGCATCACCCCGAAGGCGCCCACCACCCCCGGTGCCGCCACGCGGGAGAGCATGAGCACGGTCGCGCGCATCCCGGCGGAGTTCACGCTGTCGGCCATCCACATCGGCACGCCGTAGCGGAGGAGGGCTCGGGAGGGCACCAACGGGCCGTGCTTTGAATCGCGGCTTTCCCTGGACCAGAACCAAGCGGAGAGGAAGGCGATGGTGAAATGCCCCGCCAGGAAGCCGATCCCGAGGCTGACCGGTCCCACCGAGAAGAACAGCGAAAGTCCGAGGGCGACGGGAGCGAAGAACGCCGACGCCCCGAGGTCCCGCAGAAGCGGCCGGTAGTGGAACTTCTGCACCCCCTGCAAGGCGCCGATGAAGACCTCGCTGGCACAGAAGAAGGGGATGGCCAGGACCACGAGTCTGGCCAGACCCATTTGGGTTTCCCGAGGAAGGATCCACCGCAGAAGAGGCCAGGCGAAGAGAATCGCCGACGCGCTGCCGACCAGGGCGGCGATCAGGGCGGCCCCCCAGGCCGGACGGCGGATTCCCCGTCCCTCCCGGGCCATGCCGGGCAGGTACCAGAGCATGGCCTTGTCCATGCCCATGCAGCTCACCCGGCCCACGACCATGACCACGGCCTGGGCGGCCAGGAACTCGCCCCAGACCGCCAGCCCGAACTTGCGCAACAACGCGAGTTCCAGCAGAGCCGGAACGGCGTTCATGATGTTTCCGACCAGCGTCCAAGCGGCCCCTCGGTCGATGCGACGCAGTTCGTCCACCGCAGTCAATCTAGAACCCGGAAAGCCGGGTGGTAAAATTTGGGCTCGACGGTTCAGGACGGGTCCAAAAGGGAGCGTCCGCCCATGCGAAATCGCTTCGAGAAGTAAGTTTCCCCACAGGCCAGCCCGATGGTTGCCACCTGCACGCCGAAAGTCTCCCGATTGGTCCAACACCGCAGAAATTGGACTTGCATCTATCCCGATGCGCGCAATGTCCACCTGGTCAAGGACATCGGCATGATCGCGAATGTGATGGCGCGATCCTGCGGATACGAATCCCACTTCGTATGCCTAGACCGCGAACGCGATTTCTCCTACGCCCGGGACGAGACGCGATGGTTGGCGTTGCAAAGGCTCCCCGACGAACCGGGCTACCGGCAGTTCCGTTGGCCACCTCGCGCCGTCATCCGCCATGTCTGGAAAAACGCCAGACGGATCCAAGTCCTGCTGCTGTTCAACCACACCCGGGAGACCATGATCCTCGGGCTCCTGTACAAGCTGCTCAACCCGCGCGGTTTCCTGTACCTCAAGCTCGACGCCAACGAGACGTGGCTCGAAGGGGAGGTGCGCAGGAAGGAGTCGAGCTGGTTCGTGTTCATGCACGATTTCCTGCTTCCGCAATTGTGGGCCACGTTCGTCCCCGATCTCCTGACGGCGGAGAGCGAAGTCTCGATGCGCAACTACCTGCGTCTCCACCCTTGGTGTCGGAAGCGTCTGAAGCTCCTGCCCAACGGGGTGGACGACACGTGGCTTTCCGCCAACGGTTTCGGGGAGATCGACCGGGAGGGAAAGGAGGACTTGATGATCTACGTCGGCCGCATCGGTACCGAACAGAAGAACACGGAAATGCTCCTCGACGCCCTGGAGTTCTGCGATCTCGGGAGTTGGAAAGTGGTCCTGGTGGGGCCGGTGGAGGAATCCTTCCGGGAGCGTGTGGAAGCGTTTTTCCGGCGCAAACCGGAACTGCGGAACAAGGTGGAGCTGGCGGGGGACATCCGCGACCGGCGCGACCTGTACGCCTGGTACCGAAGGGCGAAGGTGTTCTGCACGACCTCGCGCTGGGAAGGCTTTTCGCTCGCGTTGATCGATGCCCTCCACTTCGGCTGCCACATCGTTTCCACCCCGGTCTCCTCGATCGAGGACATCCTGGACCATGGGTCGATAGGGAAGGTCGTGCGAACCGGGACCGATCTCGCCGGGGAGCTTGGCGCCATCTTCTCGGGAGTCCGGGACCCTCTGGAAAAGTTCGACGAAATCCGTGCCCACGCCGAGAATTTCCGGTGGAGCGCCCTATGCCAACGCCTGGCGGAGTGGGTCGAAACCGCCCGATGAGAATGCGCGCTTCGGATGGATGCCCGACGTGGGGATGAAACGGAACCTCGTGCTGGTTCGGGCGGGCGACACTTCGCTGCACCCGACATGGCTGGTGCCCGAGACCGAAAGGAACTGGGATCTGGTCGTGAGCTACTACGGCGACGATCCCGAAATCCACAAGGACGGCTGCCTCGCGAGGTTCGATCGCAAGGGCACCGAGTTTCCGGCCTTCCACGAGATCCTCGCCGGAGGCGGTCTGGATTGGTCCGGATACGAGCACATCTGGCTTCCCGACGACGACTTGGCCGTCGACGGAAGGAGCATCGATCGGTTTTTCGAATTGTGCTCCGTACATCGCCTGGCTCTGGCGCAACCCTCCTTGGATCCCGCGAGCCACATCAGTTTCCCCATCACGCTTCGAAACCCGAGATTCATCCTGCGCTGGACGAATTTCGTGGAGATCATGGCGCCTTGCTTCCAACGGAACGCGTTGCTGGCGTGCCTGGACACATTCGTCCGGACCCAGAGCGGGTGGGGGTTGGATTTCCTCTGGGCCGCGCGGATCGGCGGCGATCGTCGGATCGCCATCGTCGACGAGGTGTCCATCCGGCACACCCGGCCCGTGGGCGGACCTCTGTACGGGCTCCTGGATTCGATGGGCGTGGACGTGCAGGTGGAACACCGGGAATGCCTCCTCGAACTGGCCGTCGACCGTGCGGTTCCGCGCATCCACGCCGGCTTGACGAAATCCGGCAAGATCGTCACCTTCGAATCCCGGGCCCCGGGTGTCGGGGAGGTTCTCCGGCTCCTGCTCCGCGGCGAGCCCGTGGCGGCCCATATCGCGCGCGAACGGATGCGCGGAACCGGACGGAGGGACGTCCGGACGTTCCTGGTCGACCAGGTTTTCCACACCCTCGGGTATCCGGAACGCTGGCTTCGGCCGCGGACCGCCCTGCCGCCCTCCGGTCCGGCGGCGAATTGAGCCTGGAGCACCTGCCCCGGAGGGGTTTGCCCAAGCTATTTTTGCGCGCTTGGTCGCGCGACATGCAGGGAAATTCGGAGGCGTGGTGAGGGAGCAAGAAGGGCGGAATTGGATCCTGATCAGCGCGCGCGGCAGCGGATGGACACGTGCCGCACGCGAGCTGTTGCAGGCCCGGGATCTCTTCCTCCTGCTGGTCCTGCGGCACCTGAAGATCCGATTCGCCCAGACCGCCATGGGCGCCTTCTGGGTCGTGCTGCAGCCGCTGATGACAGCCGGCATCTTCAGCATCCTGTTCGGCGTTTTCGTGAAGGTTCCCTCCGACGGACTGCCCTACGTGGCGTTCTCCTATCCCGCCATGGTGCTTTGGACGCTTTTCGCCCAGGCTTTCGAACGCGGGAACAACTCGCTGATCCTGGAGGAACGGCTCATCACCAAGGTCTATTTCCCCCGTCTGGTCATCCCGCTTGCGGCGTCGATGTCGTCGGTGGCCGACTTCGCCATCGCGGCTGCCCTCATCCTCCCCATCACCTTGTGGTTCGGGGTGCCTGTCGGCGGCAGGATCTTCCTCTCGCTCCTGGCGATACCGCCCGTTCTGATGGTCTCTTCCTCCCTGGGCGTGCTGTTCGCATCCCTCAGCATCCGCTATCGTGATTTTCGGCAACTCGCGCCGTTCCTGACCCAGATCTGGTTCTACGCGACGCCGGTCGTGTACCCGTTGCACGTGGTGCCGGGACGATACCGCACCGCGCTCCTGATCAATCCCATCAGCGCCCCGGTGCTGGTGTTCCGCCACGCGTTCACCGGATCGGATCTGCCGCCCGCCTGGAGTCTCCTGGCCAGCTACATCGTTTCGGCCGCTCTGGTGGTCGTGGCGGTCGCGGTGTTCCGGCGCGTGGAACGCCGCATGGCGGACTGGCTGTGAGCGTCCCCATCCTGGAGATCCGAGGGTTGGGCAAGAGCTACCTCATTCCGCAACCAGGGCAGCGATGGGCCGGAGATT
>DATNIW010000034.1:0-12865 GCA_035604215.1 Fibrobacteria bacterium | reverse complement strand
GCGGCGTCGCCCACGTCGGACGTGTCCACGTTGCGGTGCAGGGGCGAGCGGTTCTCGGCGATGGTCAGCATCTTGTTGAAGTCGCCGATGCCCTTGGCCGCCAGGGTGCGGATGGGGCCCGCGCTCACGATGTTCACGCGGATGCCCTTCTTGCCCAGGTCGTGCGCGAGATACTTCGCCGAACACTCCAGCGCGGCCTTGGCCACGCCCATCACGTTGTAGTGCGGGATGACCTTCTCGCCGCCGATGTAGGACAGCGCCACGATGGAACCGCCGGGATTCATGGCTTCCACGGCGTGGTGCGCCAGCGCCGTCAGCGAATAGGCCGAGATGTCCAGGGCCATGACGAAGCCGTCGCGAGAGGTGTCCTGGAATTCGCCGTCCAGGTCTTCGCGCTTGGCGAAGGCGATGGCGTGGACCAGGAAATCGATCTTGCCGAACTCCTTCTCGATCCGGGCGAACAGCGCCGAGACCGATTCGTCCTTGGTGACGTCGCACTCGAAAAGCGGCGAGTCCTTGCCTTCGCCCTGGATCAGGGATTCGACGGAACCCTTGAGGCGCTCGTTGGGGTAGCTGAAGACCAGCTCGGCACCTTGCGCCCAGCAGGACCGGGCGATGCCCCAGGCGATGGAACGCTGGTTGGCGACTCCCGTGACGAGTCCCTTTTTGCCCTTGAGTATCATGTGTGCGGTCCTTGCGAGTTCGTTAGGGAAGGAAGATGGCCTGGTCGCGGCGAGGGCCCACGGAGACCATGGCGATGGGGGCGCCGGACAGCTCGGCGAGCCGTTCCAGGTAGCGCTTGGCGGTGGCGGGGAGATCGGCCCAGGACTGGGCCTTGGAGGTGTCCGAATTCCATCCGGAAAGCGTCTCGTAGACCGGTTGGACCTTCTCGAAATCGCGGATCTGGACGGGAAGATCCTCGATGGCCTGGCCGTCGATGGTGTATCCGGTGCAGACGCGGATCTCGTCCAGCTTGTCCAGGACGTCCAGCTTGGTGATGGCGAGCCCCGTGATGCCGTTCACCCGCACCGCCTTGCGCACGACCACGGCGTCGAACCAGCCGCAACGGCGGGGCCGTCCGGTGGTGGCGCCGAATTCCCCGCCCCACTCGCGCAGCTTGGTTCCGAGGTCCCCGTCCAACTCGGTGGGGAAGGGACCGTTGCCCACCCGTGTGGTGTAGGCCTTGACCACGCCGATCACGCTCTGGATGGCGGTGGGCCCCACGCCCGAACCGCAGCAGGCGGAGCCCGCGATGGTGTTGGAACTGGTCACGTAGGGGTAGGAACCGTGGTCCACGTCCAGGATGGTGCCCTGGGCCCCCTCGAACAGGAGCGCCTTGCCGGCCTTGATGGACTTCTCCAACAGGAGCGAAGCGTTGGAGACCAGCGGCCCCAGCTTGCGTCCGAACTCCAGGTAGGTGGCCACGATGGGAGCGGCCTGGAGCGGCTCGCCGCCGTACACCTTGGTGAACAGGACGTTCTTCTCCTCCAGGATGCTTTCCACCTTGGCCTGGAGGTTGTCCGGATCCAGCAGGTCGCACAGACGGATGCCGCAGCGCGCGACCTTGTCCACGTAGGCCGGGCCGATTCCCCGTCCGGTGGTGCCGATCGCGTTCTTGCCCGCGGCCTTCTCCTTCAGCTGATCCAACTGGACGTGCCAGGGCATCACGATCTGCATGTTCTCCGCCAGGAACAGGCGACCGCGGACCTCGAATCCACGCCCTTCCAACTCCTCGATCTCGGAGAGGAGCTGGGCCGGGTCCAGGACCACCCCGTTTCCGATCACGCAGATCTTGCCCGGGCGCATGATGGCCGAGGGGATCAGGTGGAACACGAATTCCTGATCGCCCACCACCACCGTATGCCCGGCGTTGGCTCCGCCCTGGAACCGGATGACGACGTCGGCGTGCTCGGCGAGCACGTCGATGACCTTGGCCTTGCCCTCGTCTCCCCATTGGGAGCCGACGACGATCGTGTTCTTCATGTTCCTCGCTCCGCGAGCCGTCCGCCCGCGCCCATGGATGCCTTGCCCTGCGGGTTTGGCCAAAGGAGACAAACGTAGTTCAGGGCTTCGCCCTCGCCTGCTCCAGCAGGGCGTCGAGCCGCTTGGGAAGGTCCGCCGCCAATCCGGGGTGGGCGTCGAGCGCCGCGCGCCAGAAACCCATGGGTCGCACTCCGTGGATCTGGGGCGGGCCCGCGTCGCGGACCAGGTCCACGGCCACCGGATCCAATCCGAACGCCTCGGAGGCGGACA
The DNA here is from genome assembly GCA_035604215.1 of Fibrobacteria bacterium. GTDB lineage: Bacteria > Fibrobacterota > Fibrobacteria > UBA5070 > UBA5070 > UBA5070. The sequence continues at coordinate 10,612 of DATNIW010000034.1, read as the reverse complement.
GGGCCAATTCGGTCTCGGATTCCAGCGGCTGCTCGGCCACATGCTCGGGCTCCAGCCCCGGAGTCCCGCCGCGCCAGGCCCCGAGCACCTCGCCGCCGACCACCAGGAGCGTGGCCACCTCGCCGCGGACGTCCCGGGTCAGGACGAACGGCCCGGTGGGGTGTTCCTGCCAAAGGTCTTCCAACCGCTCCCGAGCGCTCGCCCCGGGCGCGATCCACTCGATCTCCGGGGCGTGGCCGCCTTCGGGGATCCGGAATTGGGCACCCTTCCAAAGCCGCACGAAATCCATCGCGTCGTCCAGGTTCTCGCCCACGTAGTGGTCGATCGCGGGAAGCCCCCCTCGGCGCAGGCGGAGCAGCACCCGGGTCGGCTCCCAGGCCAGTTGCACGCCCCTGGGATCGGGCACGACCGGAAGGCCCGCCAGGGCGATCTCCTCCAGCACCGAACGACGCCATTCGAACAGTTCCGAGTCCTGGCTGCCGCTCAGCGAGGCGATCACGATTCCCGTCAAGCGGGTCCAATCGCCGTGGGTCCAGTCGTCGTGCGTCAGGATCCCGCCCTCGGCGAACCGGAATCCCTGCGGGCTCAACCAGACCGGTTTGCGACCGGCGTCCAGGTACGAGCGCAACAGGGGTCCCGCGGATCGGTCCCAGACGGGAGCGACCAGCGCGGTCCGCGGCTCCTTGGCGGCGTCCCGTCGGGACCCGGCCATCAGACCTTCTTGGGCGTGTGCTCGGTGTGCCGCCGCAGCCGGGGACAGTACTTGGTGAAGACCTTGCTCTTGGAAGTCTTGTCCAGAACCACGGTGTAGTTCTGTTCCTTGGTCTCCTTGCAGACGAGGAAATAGATCTCCTTGCCCGATTTCTTCTTACCCGCCATGGCGCATCCCTTGGTAGTCGTGAGTGGGGATGGAATGTAGACCTTCCCCCTTCCCCTTTCAAGAGCCCCGACTAGTTTTATCAGATCCATGCCTTGCCGCATTCATGCCGATCTGCACGGGGAAATCCAGCTTCTTCGCCTGGAGGGGAGCGATTTCTCCCCGGTGCAGCAGGGGGAATTCAGGACCTTGGTCAAGGGCATCCTGGACCAAGGGGGGCTGGCGAAGATGGTGATCGACACCTCCGAGCTGGATCTGGTGGGTTCCTGCTGCCTGGCTTCCATCATCGAGGCGGCCATGACCAGCCACAAGCTGGGCGTTCCCGTCGTCCTGGTGGAAGATCGCGCCTTGGTCCTGGATGTCTTCGAGGTGGTCAGCCTGCGTTCCATCCTCCCCATCCTCCCCACCCAGGAAGAGGCCGGCATCTCCCGAATCGGCTGAGCAGCCCGACTTCCGTTCCCGGACCCTTGCCCGATCGCCCGCGACTGTTTATTTTCGTCCCCCTTACGTAATTCCGGAGAGACGCCGAATGTCCATCACCCTCCAAGCCCTCCAGTTCCAGAACCTTCGCACGGATCTGCCCGCGTTCCGCGCCGGCGACACGGTGAAGGTGAACTACAAGATCGTCGAAGGCGACAAGGAACGCATCCAGCCCTTCCAGGGCGTGGTGATCCAGGTCCGCGGCGGCGGCATCTCCTCCATGTTCACCGTGCGCAAGCTGAGCGGGAACGTGGCCGTGGAACGCATCTTCCCGCTGCACTCGCCGCGCATCGCGTCGCTCGAAGTCGTCCGCCAGGGCAGCGTCCGCCGCGCACGCATCTTCTACCTGCGCGAGCTGACCGGGAAGGCCTCCCGCATCAAGGAGCGCGCCAACAAGGATCATCGGCCCAAGGCCAAGTCCAAGGCCTGAGTCCGATTTCCGACCCTCGCTTCGCGGCCGGCCCTTCGGGACCGGCCTTTTTCTTTTCTTGTCCCACCAGAGGGAGAATCCGACCATGCCCAACCACGCCGACATCCCCTACCGCCGCCTGGGAAGATCCGGCCTCAAGGTCTCCGCCCTCTCCCTGGGCGGATGGACGACCTACGGGGGGTCCGTCCGGGAGGACGGCACGATCCGGCAAATCCTGACACAGGCCTTCTCGCGCGGGATCAACTTCTTCGACATCGCCGACGTCTACGAACGCGGAGCCACCGAGACCGCGATGGGCAAGGTCCTGAAGGACCTCCCGCGCCACGAACTGGTGGTGTCCAGCAAGGTCTTCTGGCCGATGAGCGACGACGTCAACGACCGCGGACTTTCGCGCAAGCACATCCTCGAGTCCATCGACAAGACCCTGAAGCGCCTGGACATGGACTACCTGGACATCTACTTCGCGCACCGCTTCGATCCCGATGTCCCGCTGGAGGAGACCGTTCGCGCGTTCGACGACCTGGTCCGCGCCGGCAAGGTGCTGTACTGGGGAACAAGCGAATGGACCGGTGAACAGCTTCGGCGCGCCGTGGAGATCTCGAATCGCACCGGCGGATACGGTCCGACCGTGGAACAGCCGCAATACAATCTCCTGGAGCGCACCAAGGTGGAGGCGGACGTCGCCCCGGCGGCGGTGGAGCTCGGGCTCGGGCTCGTCACCTGGAGCCCCCTGGCTTCCGGAATCCTCACCGGCAAGTACGACCACGGCGTGCCCGAAGGCTCGCGCCTCGCCCGCATCGACTGGCTACGCGAATCCGTGCTGCAGGAATCGCGGCTGGAGAAGGTGCGCCGTTTCGGAGTCCTGGCCGAGCGCTGGGGCCTGTCCCGCGCGAAGCTCGCCCTCGCCTGGGTCCGCGAAGGGACCGGGGTGTCGTCCGTGATCACCGGCGCGACCTCCCTCGCCCAACTGGAGGAGAACCTCTCGTCGCTCGCCGTGTCGTTGGATCGGGACCAGCGCCGCGAGCTCGAGGAGATCTTCCCGCGGGGCTGAGCCTCGCCTTGTCTACCTTTGCCCGGATGCCCGTGGACCATCCATTCGTCTGGGAATACCTGCAGTGGCACCTCGATCCGGTGGCGGTGCACCTGGGACCCGTCGCCGTGCGCTGGTACGGCCTCATGTACGCCGTCGCCTTCGGCGTCGCCTATTGGCTGGTGATGCGTCGCCTGCGCCACGAGACCTGGGAGATCACCCGCGACCAGATCGACCGGTTCCTGACCTGGGCGGTGGTCGGAGTGCTGTTGGGCGGTCGCGTCGGCTACGTCCTCTTCTACGGGTGGGGACACTTCAGCCACCACCCCTGGGAGATCGTCTTCCCCTTCGGCTCCGACCCCGAGGGCGGATACCGTTTCACCGGGATCTCCGGGATGTCCTACCACGGCGGTCTCATCGGATTCGCCGTCGCCCACGTCTGGTTCTGCCGGAAAAACCGCATCTCGGCGCTGCGCATGGCCGACCTGATCGTCCCCGCCATCCCGCTGGGATACATGTTCGGTCGGTTGGGGAACTTCCTCAACGGAGAACTGTGGGGCAGACTCACCAACGTTCCCTGGGCCATGCGGTTTCCCAACGACCCGGCGGGCGACCCCCTGCACGGCATCCCGCCCCCGCTGCGCCACCCCAGCCAACTCTACGAGGCGCTGGGCGAAGGGCTGCTGCTCTGGGCCATCCTCTGGAGCACCAAGAACCTTCCCTTCTTCCGAGGCCGGATGTTCGGGTGCTACGTGATCGGCTACGGGCTCATCCGTTTCCTCATCGAATTCACGCGCGAACCCGACGTCCAACTCGGCTTCGTGCTGGGCCCGTTCTCCATGGGCCAGGTCCTCTGCTCGGCGATGGTCGTCGCGGGCGTCGTCTTGCTCTTCTTTCCAGCTCATGAGGTCACAGTACGAGGATGACCAACCTGAACGAGCAGCTCTATATCCGAGATCTGCATCGCCATCCCGTCCTCACGTTGGAGGAGGAGCGGGACTACATCCGCAGGTTGAAGGTCAACCCGGAGGACAAGGATGCCCAGGACAAGCTGATCACCGGGAACCTCCGTTTCGTGGTTTCCGTGGCGCGGCGCTACCAGAACCGCGGTCTCTCGCTCCTGGAATTGATCAGCGAAGGGAACATCGGGCTGTTCAAGGCCGCCCAGCGCTTCGACGAGACCAAGGAGGTGAAGTTCATCTCCTACGCCGTCTGGTGGATCCGGCAGGGAATCCAGAAGGCGCTGTTCGACCAGGTGGGGACCGTGCGCATCCCGCCCAACAAGCTGGCCCTCGCCCACCGCTTCAAGCGGGCCTTGGCCAAGAGCGGCGGCGACTACGCCCGGACCATCGAGAGCCCGGAGTTCAAGGACCACGCCGACGAGATCCCGGAGCTTCTGGAGAAGATGGAGGAGATCTCGCTCAACTCTCCCATCGGCGGGTCGGACGACGGAGAGAACACCACGACCCTCCTGGACATGCTGGGCACCGACGGCGAGCAGGAGATCGAGTCCGAGATGGCCGAGCTCAAGAAGATGCTCGACAAGGTCCTGGACGAGCTCCTCACCGAACGCGAAGCGAAGGTGCTCCGCATGTACTACGGCATCAACTACAGCAAGGAATTCACCTTCGACGAGATCGGTCGCGAACTGCGCCTGACCCGCGAGCGCGTGCGCCAGATCAAGAACAAGAGCCTGAACAAGCTCCTGAAGAACAAGGACGCGCGCGAGATCCTCTTTCCCTTCCTTTCCGGAGGACCCACGGACTGAACGCTTCCTCCCGCCTTCGCCTCCGGATCCTGGTCGGCGGTGCTCTGCTCCTGGTGGTGGGCACGGTCCTCGCCTGGCGGCTGCACCGATCCGACGGGGTGGTCCACCCCGCCGTCGTTCCCATGGGATTCCCCGCCGACACGGTGCTCTACCGCGGCCGTCCCGTGGATCTTCCGGGGGCGCTGGCCTCGGCATCCGCCGCGGATCGGACGCTGCTCTTGCAGGCGGTGGACGCCCGGAAGTCGGGGGACACCGGACGCGCCGTGGAAATGATGGACGAAGTCCTGCGCCGGGCCCCGATCCCCGAGGCCTACTACTACGCCGCCTCGTGGAGATACGAGCGGCGCTCGCCCCGCGACAGTTCGCGCGCCGATTCGCTCATGGCCAGAGGACTGGCGGTGGATCCCGGACATCCCTGGCTCCTGCTGCTGCAGGCCAGGAGGCTCGTTTCCCAGGGCAAGGCGAAGGACGCCCGCGAGGTGCTGGTGAAGACCCTCGACTACGCCCCCACCTTCCGACCCGCCATGGAAGACCTGGCCGGCGTGGAATTGCGCTCGGGGAACCTGCTGCGCGCGCAGCGGCTCGCCCAGCTGGCGTTGTCGCTGGCTCCCCGCGACAAGATGCGCTACGACATCCTGGCCGAGGTCCTGCTGACCCGGGAGAAGGACGATTCCGCCCGGGAAGCCATCCGCCTCGGACTGGAGATCTCTCCGGACGAGCCCCGCTACCTCTGGATCCGCGGATTGCTGGAAGAGAGTCGCGGCGACACCACCTCCGCCCGCAAGGACTACGTGGAGGCCATGTCGAAGGGGCGGTTCCCCCAGGCCGAAGAAGCTCTCCGCACCTTGGGTCTGAAACCCCTCCACGGCGCCGCGCGCACGGGGGCGGGGTTCGACGGCCTCCAGGCCGTCCAGACGGGGTTCGCGGTCGAGATCCTGACCCCGTTGGTTCGTGCCTACCCGCGCTCGGCCCCTCTCCTGTACGCCCTCGGTCGGGCGCTCCAGGAGCAGGGATACCTGGCGCAGGCCGACGACAGCTACCAGAAGGCGCTCGCGATCGACTCCACCGTGCCGGGTCTGGTCGCCTGGGCCCGGGAGAACAGGAAGCGACTGGAGGAGAAGGCCAAGGTCTTCGCGCAGGCCCAGGCCGATTCCACCAAGCCGGCGGGAGCGGACGATTCCCGCTGGTTCGACCTGGGCCACTACAAGGTCGCCTGGGGCGTCTCGCGGGACCAGTTCCTGTCCCAGTTCACCCCCGGCCGCTTCGAGAAGCCGTCGCCGTCCACTCTCCAGGAGAGGCGCACCATGTGGGGGATCGAGCATGTCCAGACCCTGCGCTTCGACAGCACCGGCCTGTGGTCGGTGCAGGTCGTCCTGCACGACGCCGGCAAGGCGAGCGTGGACCTCATGGAGGAGGGAATCCGGCTCAACGCCCTCCAGGCCGGATCGGGATCCTTCAACGAAACCAAATTCTGCCAAGGCTGGGGCCAGGTGGAGTCGGTGTGGTGGGAGACCCCGGACACCTACGAATTCATGGCCCTGCGCCCTTCGCAGCCCAAGGTCCTCGGCCTGATCCGCGTCGACAAGGACAGGGTCCCCGACGGAGGCATCTGCGCCCTGGTCCCCCTGGCCCTGGATTCGACCCAGAAATGAGCGCCGGTCGCGACCGCGGCGTGGACGCCGCCCGGGGGGTGGCCATGGTCCTGATGACCGCCACGCACGCGCTGCGGGCCATCCAGCCGACGTCCACCCCGGAATTCGGCCGGAAGCTCCTGGGTTTCGTCCCCATCGCCGTATCGGACAAGTTCCAGAGGACCGGGATCGAATTCGGGGAGTGGCTCCTGCGGATCGAACCCGTGACCCCGATGCTCTTCTTCGTGATCGCCGGATGGTCCCTGGCCCGCAGCCACCGCCGCAGTTCCGACCGCGGCGCCTGGCGTAGGCGCCACCTGCTGCGCGCGCTCGCGCTTTGGACGATTTCCGTCGCCATCTTCTTCGCCTATTCGGGTCCGCAGTGGCCGGAGATCCTGGTGTCCAACGGGGTGCTGGGATGCCTGGCCGTCTCCATCGCGGTGGGCGCTCTCCTGGGAGGCAACACGATCGCCGCCACGTCGCTTCTGGTGGCCTCGGTGACGGCTTGGCTGGTCCTGGACCGCCAGGGCATCCGGATCGACGGCATCGACAACGGGACGTTCCCCCTGCTCCCCTACCTGCCGGTGTTCCTGGGGGCCTACCTGTCCGAACGACTTCTGCGCTGGAAGTCCTGGACTCCCACGGTGCTGGCCACCATCGGTGCCACCTGGGTGCTGGTGCTGAGCCTGCGTCCGGGATTCCGCCACCTGTGGGGCGACTGGGGAATCACCAACACGTACCAGGAGTACTTCCAGACCGCCAAGCACCAGTACAACGGTTTCGCGCTTTCCTCCGACCTCCTGCAGGGCCTGGAGCCCATCCCGAGGAGAGTCGGATTCTGGGCCCCTCTGCCGGGACTGGTCCCCGTGGCGGTGGCCTTGGCAGGACTCTGCGTACAGTTCCTGTCCGCGGTGGCCGACCGCTTCCCCAACCGCCTGCGCCCGTTGGCCCTGTTGGGGCGGCACGGTCTGGCGTACTACCTGGGCCACCTGGTGCTCCTGGGCGCCATCGGGTGGACCCTTCCCCCGCAGGTCGACGAAGCCTCCTGGACCTGGCTCGCGGCGACCATCGTCGTGGCGGGTGCGGGCCTCGCCTACGCCGCCTGGCGTGAACCCCGCGGAGCCACCACATGAGCGAATACCATCTCCAGGAAGACCTCACGGAAGACCAGTTGACGCGATGGTCCATGCTGCCCGAGATCGCCGTCGACACCGAGCTGCACGGCCTTCGCCTGGTCCGAGACCAGGTGCTGCTGGTCCAGGTGGGCGACGATCGGGGGAACGTGGCCCTGGTCCGCACCTCCGGTCGTTCCGACTGCCCCCCGCGGTTGCGCAAGCTTCTGGAGGACCCCAAGGTCCTGAAGCTCTTCCATTTCGCCACCTCCGACCTCGCCTTCCTGCGCCAGAGCCTGGGGGTGCGCGTGGCTCCGTTCTTCTGCACGCGAGCCGCCAGCCGACTGGTGCGCACGTACACCCAGTCCCACGGGCTCAAGGACCTGGTCCGGGAATTCCTGGGGGTGGAACTGGACAAGCAGATGCAGCAGACCGACTGGTCCCGCGAAGACCTGTCTCCGCAGCAGCTGAAGTACGCCGCCAACGACGTCCTGTACCTGATCCAACTCTATCGACACCTGGTGCGCATGCTGGAGGCCCGTCCGCCCCTGCCCTCCGGGATCACGGCCATGGATCTCGCGGCGAAGGCCATGCAGGCGCTGGATCTGCACGTCGAATTCATCCTGGCCGGCTACGGGGCCGGGGACGGCTGGCGGATCGACCTCTTCGAGCACGTGTAGGCTTCCCTCGTGCTCGCCCTTCGCGCGGGATGGTCCTGGGTCATCGATCGTTTTCGCTGGCTCGGGGCGGAGGTCCTCCGTCGCATCCGATCGTTTTCCGGGGGGAATCGGGTCCCACCCGGTCCCATCAAGCACGTGTTCGTGCTGGTGTTGGAGAATCGATCCTTCGACCACATGCTGGGCTTCGCCGACATTTCCGGGAGAGACGCCCGGACAGGCCATCCCACGCATGTCGACGACCTGACCCGCGGCGGGCCACACGCGAACCCCAATCCCAACGCGGCCGACCGCCCTGTCGACGCATCGCGTCCGGCGGTCTTCAGCCTCGCGCAAAAACGCGCCGACGGCACCCACCCGCCGGATCCGGGGCACGAGTTCGACCATGTCCTGCTGCAGCTTTGCGGCTACACGAGGGACCAAAGCGCGAAGGTCGTCCTTCCCACCCACCCCGACCCGGGCGACGACTACCCCGGGATCGACAACTCTGGATTCATCGCGAGCTACATGGGCTTGGCCAATCGCGATGGGGTCGTGTCCAACACCACGGACCCCGAATCCATCATGCGCTGTTTCGACCCCGCGCAAGTCCCTGTCCTCACCGCGTTGGCGAAGGAATTCGCGGTTTGCGACCGGTGGTTCTCCTCGGTGCCGGGACCGACATGGCCGAACCGATTCTTCTTCCACGCCGCCTCTTCGGGTGGGCTCGACGACAGCCCCTCGGGATTCCAAAGCGCCACGGCCTCCCTCCTGGACGGGTACCACTTCGAGAACGGCACCATCTACGACCGGTTGGAGGGCTCCCGCTACGATTGGAAGGTCTTCATGGGGGACGAATTCCCGCAGGTCTTCGCGATCCGCGGCATGACCGCCCGCCGGTTGGAGGGGCATTTCCGGAGATTCGAGGAGTTCGCGGAGGCGGTGAACGATCCGGAATTCTCGGTACCCTACGTCTTCATCGAGCCGAGCTACGGACAAGTTCTTCCCACCACCTCCAAGGACTTCACCGGTGGCAATTCCCAGCACCCGCTGGACGACATCACCAACGGGGAGCGGCTCGTCAAGCAGGTCTACGAAACCATCCGGAATTCACCGCACTGGAACGAAAGCCTGCTGCTGGTGACCTACGACGAGCACGGCGGCTTCTTCGACCACGTGGCACCGCCCCGGACGGCGAGCCCGGGCGACTCCATCTCCAGTCCCGAAAACAACCACCACGGCTTCGGTTTCCGGCAATTGGGGGTGCGGGTTCCCGCGATCGCGATTTCACCGCTGATCCCGAAGAACACGGTGGACCACACGACCTACGACCACTCCTCGCTCCTGGCCACGGTGGAAAGTCTGTTCGGATTGGAGCCCCTCACCCGACGCGACGCCGCCGCCAACAAGCTGGACCACCTGCTTTCCCTCGCGACGCCCAGGACGGACGCCCCCACCTCGCTTCCGGAACCGGCCGATTCCGGCATCGTGCGCGACCAGGTTGGTCTGGCCGAGGAATCCTCCGAGGATGGCTCCCTCACGGCGATCCAACGCGCCTTCCTGCATGTGGCGTTCCTGCGCCACTACCGGGAAACGCCCCTGTTCCGAAAGCCGGCCGCCATCCGGGCCTTCCAGAGGATCGAGTTCCGCTCGCAAGCGAATGGTTTCATGCAGGAGGTCCACCGTCGGATGTCCTCAGCTCGCCTCCGCGTCGCAGCCAAGCGAAAATCGAAGCGAACTAGCGGTGGCCGCCGCGCTTGAAGACGGTGACGCGCGAGAAGTCGGCCTTCCGGAATTGGCGCACGCACAGCGCGAAGAAGACCGCCCCGATGGCCAAGGTGATGAACACCCCATCCATGGGCCGGACGACGAACCCGTGGAGGTCGAAGGCCACGCCCGACTTCAGGAGGTCGGCGGTGGACATGGATTCCATGCGCAGCGCGGTGAAGCGGAACATGGATGTCGCGTAGGTCAACGGGTTCAGGTAGACGATGGGCCTGAGGATGGCCGGAAGCACGGTGGTGGGGATGTAGGCGCCGGAGAGGAACGTCAGCGGCATGGTGACCACCGAGATGAGGACCTGGAAGGTGGTGGATTCCTTGGAAACCGCCGCGAGGAAGAGTCCCAGCGAGCTGAAGGTGACGCCCACGAGGGACATCAGGCCCACCATGATGCAGAAGTGCAGGGGATCCAGGCTCAGTCCCATGGAGATCCCGATGACCAGCACCAGAACGCCCTGCAGGACCGCGATGGCCGCTGAAGACAGGACCTGTCCGACCGCGATCTGCCACCGCGCGATGGGCGCCACCAGGATCTCCTTCATGAAGCCCGAGGAGATGTCCTCCAGGATGCTCATGGAGTTGTTCAGCGCCGACTGGAACACCATCATGATGACGATGCCCGAGATCAGGTAGTTCATGGGGTGGGCCACGCCCGCCACGGCCGACTTCATCACGAAGGAAAACGTGAAGAGCAGGAACCCGCTCATGAACAGGGTGAAGAAGAACCGCATCTTGTCGCGGAAGAACTTGATCAGGTTTCGGGCGAGGATCGCCTGGATCGCGCGCATCAGTTCCGGATCTCCTTGCCGGTGAGGGACAGGAACACGTCGTCGAGGGTTCCCTTTCG
>DATNIW010000033.1:0-53411 GCA_035604215.1 Fibrobacteria bacterium | reverse complement strand
CCCCTTCGGCAGATCCAATCCCAGCTCCCCGATGTCGAATTCGCTGGTGCCGTCCGCGTCGGCCTGGGTGCTCAGTGCGTCCTCCGTATCGTCGGATTTCGTCGTCTGGGGATCCCATCGGGTGTCCGTGAGCGAAGCATCGGCGATCTCCAGGCGGGTGGAGGCGTTCGCGGTGCTCTCCTGGAGCTGGATCTCGTCGAACTTCCTCAAGGCGTCCAGGAGCACGGCCATGGTCTCGCCGAAGATGTTCGGTTCCAGGAGCATGGGTTCGTCCTGGAACCGGAAGATGCCGGTGGTCCACCGGAGGATTTCCAGGAGCGCCTCCTCGCCCGACTTCTCCCCCGTCTGCCCGTGCCGCATGCGGCCCTTGTCGAACCCGAACACCGCCCTTCCCCTGGAGCGCGTGATGGTGAGGAGTCCGGTCATGGCGCTGGCCTGGATGCTCTGCACCACGGACAGGAAGGGAAAGACCTCCAGGTTGCCCCAGATCCCGGGGCGCAGGATGTTCTCCAACTGCTGGTTGGATGCCCGTAGCCTCCTCGCCAGAAGGCGGTTCAGCAGGGTGCCCAGGGAACCGTACCTGGCCAGCAACTCGTGGAAACGGTCTCGGGGGACCAGGACCAGCGTGCACGGCGTGGCGCTGCGCACGGTGTTGGAGGTCGGCTGGCGGGTGAGGATGGAAAGCTCCCCGAAGCATTCCCCGCGCAGGATGCTGGCGACGCGGAGGTCGCCTTCCAACACTTCCAGCGCACCGAGCACCACCAGGAAGAGCTCGTTGTTGACCTGTCCTCTGTCCAGGATCACTTCGCCGGCCGGATAGTCGCAACGGGTTCCGGCGTTCAGCAGGGACAGGGCCACCGCCTGGGGCAACTGGAGCAGGAAGGGACGGTTTTCCAGATCGTGTTCCAGCGACGCGGGGTCCCAACCCGGATCGTCTTCCGAGTCCTCCCGGCGGGCGCTCCAGGTGCCGGAGCAATCCACCCAGGAGCAGTGGATGTCGCCCTCCTTCCCGTCGCGCAGATGAGTGCGCAGCTTCAGGAAGGGAACCAGGCAGCATCCGGATCCCGCGTGGTGCAGCGCCGGCGGTCGGACCAGAAGCCGGTCTCCCATGCGATGCAAGGGGCAGTTCGACAGACTGGCGGCCTGCAGGATCCACGGGCCCATCGGCGTCGGGGTCGCAGGCTTCGGAGTGTCCGCCGAGGTGTCCATGGCTTGCAAGATAGACCAGAAGGATGGGCCGGTCCGGCGTTACTATTGGTGGTCATGCGACTCTGCGTGTGCTCTGGTCCGAGGCCGCACAGCCGACGAGGCAGGGTGGGAACCCACACGTCCATCGCCCGTCCGGACGGGTCGGTGTGGATGTCCCCCAACCAGCGGGTGGAGAGGGGCCTTTCGGCGTGGGACATCCTCTGGGTGGACGCGGGAGCCGAATCCGAATCGCAGTTGCGGCTCTTCCTCCAGGAGGATCGCCCCCCCCGCGAAGTCCTCGTCTGCGGCGCCTGCGGAGCGTTGATCCGGGAATTGACCTCCGGCGAAGCCGTCTACGCCAACGAAGTCCTGGACCCCCGCAAGGGACCGCACCGGCCTTCTCCCACCAGGGCGCTTTCCTTCAAGGCCGTCCAGAAGACCTTCGGCCCCGGCGCCCATTCCGGAAAGCTCCTGACCACCGAGGTTCCCTGCGTCACACCGAGCCACAAGCTGGAGTCGGGGCACGGGTACGGAGCGATCGCGGTGGACCAGGACAGCGCGCTCCTCTGTCGGCCCTGCGTGGAGCTGGACCTGGGCCACGCCGTCGTCCGTTTCGTGCTGGACCCGGCCGATGTCGATCTCACCCCCGGCGCTCCCGGCGCGGAGGGCGCCCTGGCCGACGGGGCGAGGGATTGCGAGATCGGCTTGTTCACCCTATTGGGCGGACTCTGAACCCTCCCATTCCGCTCGAGCGGGCGAAATGGGAACCCTGAACCCTCCCATTCCGCTCGAGCGGGCTGAATGGGAACCCTGAACCGTTCCGGGATTCCTACAGACCCGCCGCCCTCGCGCACGCCTCGTCGACGAAAATCGTGGACTCGCGTCCCTCCAGGACCAGGGTCAGCGGCAAGCTCCGGTCGCCGTCCAGCACGCGGCGCAGGACGGGGGCCTTGCCCGATCCGGTCACCACGACGACGAGGTCGCCCGCGTTCCGCAGCGCGCCGAGTCCCAGGGTCGCGCGAGGATGCGGCGCCTTGGGCGCGGTGGTCTCCAACGCGAGCGAACGCGTGTCCTGGAGTTCGGCCCCGCCGGGAAACAGGCTCGCGGTGTGGCCGTCGTCGCCCATGCCCAACCAGACCTGCGGGATGGACGGAATCCGTCCATCTTCGGCCGGCACCAGGCCGCGGACCAGGTTTTCCAGGTGGACCGCGGTCGGCGACCAATGGAGGGCCTGCCGGGAAAGGCCGGCCGGATCCAACAGCAGCCGGATGGCCACGGCCCAGTTGGATCCGGGTTCGGAAAGTCCCACGCGGCGCTCGTCCACCGGGATGAACATGGTGGCCGGAAGCCTCCCTGCGGCCCAAAGGGGAAACAGCGCTTCGTAGGTCGAGCCGCCGGAAACGGCCACCACCGGGCCGAGCAGCCTGTCCCGGGTCGCCTCGCCCAGCGACTTCGAGTCGGGGTGGACCGAGATCCCGGGGTTCACGCGTGCGGGACCCAGGCGTGGTTGTCGCGTGCGATCAGCCCCTGGGCGGCGTCGGGACCGTCGGAGCCGGCAGGGTACAACGCGATCTTGGACTTGCCTGTGGTGGTGGACCACTTGTCGATCACGGGCTGCAGGAAGCTCCAGGACAGTTCGCATTCGTCGGAACGCACGAACAAGGTGGCGTCTCCGCGCCACGCGTCCAGCAGGAGGCGCTCGTAGGCCTCGGGGCTCTCCTGGAAGGCCTCGTGCCAGGCGAAGTTCATGGTGGTCCGCTGGATGCGCAGTGCCTGTCCGGGCATCTTGGTCCCCAGCTCGAGGAGGATCCCTTCCTCGGGCTGGATCTGGAAGATCAGGCGGTTCCGGGGGGGCTCCACGCCGGGAAGCGCGTTGAACAGGATGTGCGGTCCCTCCTTGAAGGTGACCGCGATCTGCGTCCCGCGACCGCTCATCCGCTTGCCGGACCGCAGGTAGATGGGCACTCCCGCCCACCGGAAATTGTCGATGAACAGGCGCAGCGCGACGAAGGTCTCCGTGTTCGACGTCTCGGGAACGTCGGGTTCCTCGCGGTAGCCGGGAACGGCCTTCCCGTCGATCTTGCCTCCCGAATACTGGCCCCGCACCACGTCCAGGTCCTCGCCGGAAAGGCTCAGGGGGCGAAGCGCCTTGAGGACCTTGACCTTCTCGTTGCGCACGTCGTCCGGCGAAAGGCTCGCGGGAGGCTCCATGCAGGTCAGGCAGAGCACCTGCATCAGGTGGTTCTGGATCATGTCGCGCAGCAGTCCGGCGGATTCGTAGTAACCTCCGCGGCCCTCCACTCCCAGGGTCTCCGAGGCGGTGATCTGGATGTTGTCGATGTTCCGGGCCGACCAGATGGGCTCGAAGATGGGATTCGCGAACCGGAAGACCAGGAGGTTCTGCACGCCCTCCTTCCCCAGGTAGTGGTCGATGCGGTAGATCTGGTGCTCGGCCAGGTGTTCCAGGATGGACCGGTTCAACTCCTGGGCCGATTTGAGGTCGCGACCGAACGGCTTCTCGATGATCACGCGCGACCACCCCCTGCCATCCTGGTTCTGCCGGGTCAACCCCGTGTGCGAGAGGGAGGCGACGATGACGGGGAAGGTGTCCGGAGGCACGGAGAGGTAGTAGAGGACGTTGTGGGGAATCCCGAGCCGGGCGGAAAGTTCGGCCAGACGCGCGTCCAGGATCTTCACCCCCTCCTCGTCGTACCCGGAACGGCAGTAGTACAGGCTGTCGTGGATCTCGGAGGCCCCCGCCCGCTCCCGGAACGACTGGTCGTCCAGGTCCGAACGGCCGACGCCGACCACGGCGAATTTCTCGGGAAGGAGGTTCTGCGCCCGCAGTCGCGCGAGCGCGGGGAGCAACTTCCGGTGGGCGAGATCGCCCGATCCGCCGAAGATGACGACGAAGCCGCCCTCGGAGACCGGTGTGTTGATGGCTTCCTGCATGCTTGTCCTCTGCAACGATGGGTGGGTTTGCGGAAGATACTCGTTCCCGAAGTCCCCAACCTCCTCAGGGAAGACCGGGAAGCTCCCGATCCAATCCGGACGGGAACGAATCCAGGGGCTCCGGGGCGGGTACGACTGGCTTCGGCGCTTGGGCGGTATCGGGACGCTGCTTCGCGGTATCCCGAACCTGGAAGGGCGTGTGCGGAAGGGAACGCTTGCCCGACAATGTCGAATCCGACATCTCCGGCCTGGATTCGAGGGTGTCCAGGGTGTCGAGGGTGGTCGGGACCAGCGGCACCCCGGCCAGCAGGGCGATCATCCTGTCCTGGAATTGCCGGACGGGTCGGGGACTCCCTGTGAAGCCGTTGCAGAGGAACGCGAAGGCCAAGGTGTCGCGACCCGGACGGACCAGGTACCCGGCCAGGTTCGATACTCCGTCCAGCGTGCCGGTCTTGGCCACCACAACGGTCGGATCGGGCAGGTTCTGGAACCGGTGGCGCAATGTGCCTTCTCCTCCCGTGGGGAGCACGGAAACAAGCCTGGTTCCGCCGTTCCTCGCGTCCATGGCGAGAAGTCGCGCCATCTGGCGCGCGGAGGCCAGGTCGTAGCGGGAAAGGCCGCATCCGTCGTCCACCAGCATGCGGGTCTGGTCCACTCCCCGGGAGGCGAGCCATTCCTGGATCCGCTTGCGTCCGGATTCGCGCGCGGGACCGCGACCGCCCATGCCGAGACCCAGCAGCATCGCCTCGGCGAAAGGGTTCACCGATTCGCGCAGGCAGACGCGCAGGACGGGCTCGAGTTCCGGGCTGTAGACCGTTCCGACGCGAGTCCAGTTCCTCCTGCGACCAAGGGTATCCCCACGAGCCCTCAGGGCCGTGTCCGATCCCAGGACCCGAACGCCCTTGGCGAGAAGTTCGGCCCGCATGGCCTTGAGAGCCCGGGGACGGGGTTCGGCGATCGCATGGTCGCCCACCTTGTTCTGGTCCCAATCGAGCCCCAGCACCGGGGCTCCGTATCCGTCGCGGGAGCTGTTGATGGTCCATCCCTGCGGCCAGGCGTCCGGACCCCTTCCGACGATCGTGTCGACCGCCACGAGATTTCCGTGGACGCGCCGGATGCCGATGTTGCGGGCGGCCACCGCAAGCCCGCCCAGGCCGGTTCCGTCCGACATTCCCAAGGTGGGGTCGCCCCCCCCTTCCAACAGCAGGTCGCCGTGGAGAACGGAGTCCACGATCGGACCGGAGGCCCAAAGAGTCGTGCGCCAGCGGAAGCCCGGCCCCAGCTCGGAGAGCGCGACGGCCGCGGTGAAGAGCTTTTCCGTGGAAGCGGGGAGGAGCCTGGCGTCCGCGTCGTGGCGCCACATCGGAAGGGTGTCGCCCAGGCGCACCACGTAGGCTCCGAGAAGCCCCCCTTGCGAGAGGTAGTCCGCCCGGGCCAGGGAATCGAGCGCGGTCCAGAGCGCGGTGTCGGCACCGACCGGAAGATCCCTCCAACGGGGATCGGGAGGCGCTGGGCAACGGGGCGGTGGCGGGCAGGGCGGGCAGATCGAGTGCAGGACCAGCGTGTCCGCCTGCGGCGCGCGCGGCGCGGCATCCCGCTTCGGGAGAGGTCGGTTCGCGGCGCATCCGGCGAGGACGAGGGCGATCAGCACCGGACCGCGGGGCAGGTCGGTCATCGCAAGAGGATCCCCTCTGCCAATTCCTGTCCCCGACTCCCCGCCCACGCCACCGCGTCGTGGGCGTGGATGCTCTCCATGGAACGCACGTGGACGGATGCTCCGGCGTGGCCCTGGACGTCCAGGATGTCCAGCAGGCGGCTGGCGGCATCCTCCACGAACCGGAACGAATCCTCCCGGGACAGGGCGTCGATGACTTCCTTCTCGTCTTCCCGGCGCAGGACGGGATGGACGCGGTTGGAGGCCGCCCGATCCAGCGCGTCCAGGAGCCCGGAAACGCGGTCGGACCAATTTCCGTCCACCTCGGCCTGGAGGATGCCGCGCTGGTTGTGGAAGCCGAGTTCCCCGGAGAGGGCCTTCGAGCAAGGGCAGGCGAGCATCGCGGCGCCTTCCACACGGGTCCGGAACCGCACGCCGCCCTCCGGGGTCCATTCGGCGCGGAGTTCCACCCGGAAGGGATGGAATCCGACCGATCCCGAAATGGGTGCTGCGCGATCCACGAGATCTTCCCACGCGAGCGTCGCCAGGAGCTGGACGGTATCCTGCGCCTTCGCCGCGACCTCCAGCCTGGATCCGAATTCCACCAGCGGAAGCTCGGCGCCCTCGGGGACCAGCATCCGGTAGAGGCGGCTCATGTGCACGCCCCGGTGCCCCGCGGGGACCCGGGCCACCATGGAGACGATCGCGGTCGCGGTGCGTGCGCCACCCAAGGCCAATCGGACCCGAACCCTGTCGATTCCCGCGAGGATCTCGGGTCGGGCGGGATGGGAAACCTCCGATTGGACGTCGGGCAACTCGATGTGGATGGACATAGGAACGCGGAAATCTACAAGTCCCGGATCTCGAAGACCTGGTCCCTCCTGCTTCGGGGTGCGGGGGAAGCTCCGTTCCTCGCCCGAGGCCGGGCTAGGCGATCCTGAGACGGTCCGGCGCGGGAACGCTGGCGTAGAACTCGGCGCGCAGGGATGGATTCGACTGGAAGGCGCCGGAGAGCTTGCTGGTGCGGGTGATGGTTCCATCGTCCCCGATGCCGCGCGTCTTCACGCAGCAGTGCATGGCGTCCACCACCACGGCCACGTCGTCGGTGCGGAGGATCTGCGACAGCGCCTGCTGGATCTGCAAGGTGGCCCTCTCCTGCACCTGCGGGCGGCGGGCGAAGAAGTCCACCACCCGGTTGAACTTGGACAGACCGAGCACCCAACCCTTGCAGAGGTAGGCAACGTGCGCCTTGCCCAGGATGGGCAGGAAGTGGTGCTCGCAGGTGCTGTTGAAGGTGATGTTGATCTCCACCAGCATCTGGTCGTAGTTCATCTTGTTCTCGACCACCGTGATCTTCGGGAAGGCCTCGTCCCGAAGTCCCCCGAAGATCTCGTCCACGTACATCTTGGCGACGCGCTCCGGCGTCTCCGAAAGGCTGTCGTCCCCCAGATCCAGACCCAGGATCTCCATGATCTCGCGATGGCGGCGCGCGATCTCCAGCTTGGCGGTCTCCGGATCCATCCTCGGCTGTTTGGAAACCGGCGTCGGCACGACATTGGCCAGGACCGACGAGACGTCCACTTCGTATTCCCCGTTGAGGTGCCTGGGCATCGTTCGCAACTGTCCCGCGTTGTCCGTGCGGACCCTGTCGTGCATGGGATTCCTTTCGTTCTCCCCATGAATGTACCGGAAGTTCCGCGGATAGCGCCACAATCTCCTCCGATGCTACGGAGTTGTGACAGTGCGGGGGGATGCAACGACGGATAGATCCATCCGGATGTCCGATGTTTCCTGGTACTTCACCTCCAGACCGTTCCGCGGGACGGCCATCGGCGGCTCCAGGTCGGCACACGCGCCCAGAGACGGCGAAAACCTCATTCCCGACCGTCTGCTACCTTGAATGCGAGCGGCCACGTCCGTCCGGGCCTGGCCGCCTCTCCTCCTGCGAAAGGAAGTCGAGCATGGGCGAATCGATGGTCACCACGGCGTTCGAGCTGCCGGGATATGTCGTCACCAAGAACCTGGGACTGGTGCGGGGAATCACCGTCCGCTCCCGCTCCATCGTCGGCAACTTCTTCGGAGGCTTGCAGTCGATGCTGGGCGGCAACATCACCATCTACACGGAACTCTGCGAAAAGGCGCGGTCCGAGACCTACCGGCTGATGTGGAGCCACGCGAGCTCCCTGGGAGCCAACGCGGTGATCGGGGTCCGCTACGACGCCACCGAATTGATGGCGGGATTGACCGAAGTCATCTGCTACGGAACCGCCGTGGTGGCAGTCCCTGCGAACACTCCCGGCGAAACCCGGCTCTAGGGACCGACCGCCGTATCCGGCTCCTTTCGAGGCGGACAAGCCCAGGTTCGAGCATGTGTTTGGGGCGGATCGACACCGAGTGATCGGCCTTGCGGCATTCCAGGTCTGGAAGCAGAGATCGGCACGGAATTCGCTGATTCCTGCGTCTGTGGATAGGTTGTCGAGAAATCAAAAATTTTCAGGAGCACACGCCATGAAGACGATTTTGATGGCCCTTTCCGTGGTTTCCGGGGTCGCCCTCGCGGATGGCTCGCAGTCCGGACCACCTTCCCCACCTTTCGACAGCTTCCAGGTCGCGCAAACGAGGTACGTGGACTCCGTGGTCGTTTCCCACGAGGCCCAGGATGCCGAGCTGTTCGCGGCCCTGCCGGACTCCATCCGGCCCCTGATCGCCGCCGCCACCCAGGCATGGAAGGCAGTCGCGCTCGCCGATGCGGATCAGGACCCGAACCAGCGCGCCAAGACGGTCGACTCCCTCAAGGGAATCTTCACGCAGAAGCGCGACTCCCTCCTGGTCCTGATCAAGGACTCCGCCACCCGGGACCAGATCCGGACGCGCATCGCGATCCTCGAATCCGTCCGCACGGACCTCAAGGCGAAATTGGAGGCGAGGAAGGAGCAGATCGCGGCCAAGATCGCGGGGATGAAGGCAGCCTCGAAGTAGGGGCGCTGTCGGTCGTAGAAGGAGATTTTTCCTTGACCTGACATTTCCTGGCGTTGTAGCATGGGTCGGAATCCGGTCCACGCCCAATTGGGCGACGGATTTCGCGCTACGACCGAGGGGAGCAATGCGATGGGGGTGGATTTCGGGGGCAGGAGAACCGGCGAACCGGAACGGTGGCCGGGAAAAGTGGCACTGGCGTCCAGGAGGTGCCTCGGCAAGATCCGGCACCACGACCAGGAAAAAACCACCCGCAGGAAGACTTTTCCGGTCTGCCTAGCGTCCCGTGGATCCATGAAGCCGCTGGCATGGAGGTTGCCACAGAATGTCCGGGGCCTTGCCATCACGCGGGGAGCTGCGTGGGTGCAGGTCGCGAAAACTCCGTGGAGGGCCGCTTGAACCAACCCAGAATCCTCGTCACAGGTGGCGGCGGCTTCATCGGAAGCCACCTGGTGGAATCACTCCTGGGTGTCGGCGAGGCGGTAACGGTTCTCGACGACTTCTCCTCCGGGTTCCGATCGAACCTGGCCTCGCTGTCGGGCGACCTGCGCGTGGTGGAGGGAAGCATCCAATCCGAATCCGACTGCAGAGCCGCCTTGGAGGGCGTCCGGGCGATCTCCCACCAGGCGGCGTTCGGTTCCGTTCCGCGTTCCCTGGAACGTCCCGAGCTCTACTCCTCGAACAACGTGCACGGAACCGTGACGCTGCTCCAGGAAGCCAGACGCGCCGGAATCCGGCGGGTCGTGGTGGCCTCGTCCTCCTCGGTCTACGGGGACGATCCGTTCCTTCCCAAGCGCGAGGATCGCGTGGGCCTTCCCCTGTCTCCCTACGCGGCATCCAAGCGCGCCTGCGAGCTCTTCGCCCAGGCTTTCGCGACCGGGATGGGGATGACAGTGTTCTGCTTGCGCTATTTCAATGTCTTCGGACCTCGCCAGAACCCCCGCGGACCCTACGCCGCCGTGATCCCGCTGTTCATCCGCTCGCTCCTCGAAGGCCGAAGTCCGGTCATCCACGGCGACGGCCTCCAGGCTCGCGACTTCACGCACGTGGAGAACGTGGTTCGTGCCAACCGGAAAGCGCTGGCGGGCGATTTCCCCCAGGGGTGCCGGATCCTGAACATCGCCTGCGGAGGCTCCACCAGCGTGAACCAGCTCTTCGATCGGATCCGCGCCACCTGCGAAAGTCCGTTGGAGGCCCTGCACGGCCCGGACCGCCCGGGGGACATCCGCGACTCCGTCGCCGACATCTCCGAAGCCAGGAAGGTGCTGGGGTACGAACCCGAGGTCGGACTCGACGAGGGCCTCGAGCGCACCTTGGCCTGGTACAGGTCCAATCCAGCGGAACTCGCATGATCCGGCCACCGTCGCTCGAATCGATCCGCATCGGGGTTGTCGGTCTCGGATACGTGGGACTTCCCCTGGCGGCGGCCTTCGGCTCCCGCTTCCCCACCCTGGGATTCGATGTGCAGCAGGAGCGCATCGACGCATTGCGGCGAGGCGACGACCGGACCGGAGAGCTTGACCCGTCAGAGCTGATGGGGATTCCGCAACTGCGTTTCTCCAGCGAGCCCGCGGACCTGGGGGAGTGCAACTTCTTCATCGTCTGCGTCCCCACGCCCGTGGACCGCCACAAGCGTCCGGATCTGACCCCGCTTCTGTCGGCCACGACCGCCATCGGTCGCCATCTGACGACGGGGAGCGTCGTCGTCTACGAATCCACGGTGTACCCCGGCTGCACGGAAGAGGACTGCGCGCCTCTCCTGGAAAGGGAGAGCGGACTTCGCGCCAACCACGACTTCTGGCTCGGCTACAGCCCGGAGCGCATCAACCCCGGCGACAAGGAGCACACCTTCCGCAAGATCCGCAAGGTGGTCAGCGGATCCACTCCCGAGGCCTTGGACGCCGTGGACGCGGTCTATTCCAGCGTGGTCGAAGCCGGCACCCACCGGGCGCCCTCCATCCGCGTCGCAGAGGCGGCCAAGGTCATCGAAAACTCCCAGCGCGACCTGAACATCGCCTTCGTGAACGAGCTGGCGCTGATCTTCCACCGCCTGGGACTGGATGTCGGCGACGTCCTGGAAGCCGCGGGCACCAAGTGGAACTTCCTCCCCTTCCGGCCCGGTCTCGTGGGGGGGCACTGCATCGGCGTCGACCCGTACTACCTGACCCACAAGGCCCTGGAAACCGGATACCATCCCGAGGTGATCCTGGCGGGCAGGAAGATCAACGACGGCATGGGAACCTGGATCGCACAGGAATGCATCCGCCTGCTCATCGACGCCGGGCGTCCGCTCAAAGGTGCGCGGGTCCTGGTTCTGGGACTGTCCTTCAAGGAGAACGTCCCCGACATCCGCAACACGAAGGTCATCGACATCGTGCGCGAGCTGGAGAGGTTCGGAATCCGCTGCGCGGTGGTCGATCCCTTCGCCTCCCCCGAAGACGCCAAGCACGAGTACGGCATCGATCTCGTGGCGCTGGGACGGACGCCTCGCTGCGACGCCTGCGTGGCGGCGGTGGCGCACGATCCCTTCGCGTCTCTCCTTGTCGGGGACTTCGGCAGGATGCTCGAACCCGGTGCGCCGATCCTGGACGTGAAGTCGTTCCTCGACGAGGATTCCCTGGAGAAGGCCGGATTCAGGATGTGGAGGCTGTGATGAGGATCTTGACCTTCGAAACCATCGAGGACCTGATGCTCCACGCGGGCTTCCGCGCCAAAGGGACCATCCTGGAGGAGGACATCGACGTCGTGGAGACCGACTGCGACCTGAACTCCCGCAGACGCCGGGATGCCGAGGTCCTGACCACGGTGGCGGCCAACGTCGACGGTCCCTGCCTGGAGCTTGGGACATCGCACGGGCACGGAGCCTACAAGCTGGCGACCAATCTCGGGTCGCGCGGCATCGTCCACACCGTCAACATCCTCCCCGAACAGTTCGATTCCACGGCGGGCATCCTGGTCACCCACCTCCTCGAAAAGGAGGGCATCGGCGCCTTCTACAGATCCAAGGGAACCGAGGGCATCCGACAGCACTATGCCAACACCGCGCGTTGGGACGTTCCCGAGGAGATCTCCGAACTCGCCATGGTCTTCATCGACTCCGCCCACGACACGGTCATGGTCCGCAGCGACTCCCGGCTCGTCTGGCCGCGGGTGCGGACCGGGGGCTGGGTCCTGTGGCACGATTTCAATCCCGACCTGCGCCGCAGATACGACTGGATCGACGCCTCCATGCGAGGTGTGGAACAATTCCTGTCAGAGACGATGCCGGATGCGGAAATCCTCCATCTGCGACATTCCTGGGTCGCCCTTCTCCGGAAGCCGGATCCCTCGACCGGAAACCTCGAACCGGCGGTGGCGCCCATCCCGTCCGGTCGCAATCTGGAACCGGTGGCGGATGGGACCCGTTCCGCGGGGCCCGCCCCCAGGATGCGGCTGCTGCGCTACGTCCTGGCATACCCCGCCTACGGAAAGAGGCGCATCGAGGAGGAGGAGGCGCTGGCATCGCGGCTGCGCGCGTTGGGATACGACGTGGAGGCGTTCCCGATCCCGTGCCCCGGCGGTTGGTGGCCGTTTCCGCGGCTCGACCGGGCATGGAAAGGGGGCGACGACCACCTGAAGCTGGCCTACGACGCCTTGGAGGCGAAGCTCGGGGACCGCGGGGTGCTCATCGCACAGGGCGGATCCATGCTGCATCCGGAATTCGTGGCCCGGTTGAGGGCCTACACCGTCTTCCTGTGCGCCGACGACCCGGAAAGCTCGGAGCAGCTCTCGCGACCGGTGGCGGCGGCATTCGACCACGCCATGCCGACGAACGCGGCTTGCGTGGAGGATTACGTCGATTGGGGCTGCCGCCGCGTGGATTGGATCTTCCACCCCCTGAATCCCGCGCTGACCGCCCCTTGGCTGACCGCCGAATCCATCCTGCAAGGCAGGCGCGGCCTGGACGTGGTCCTCTTCTGCGAACGCGTCATGAACCTTTCCGACAGGGCGCGGCGCGTGGAACGGTTGACCGCGAGCTTTCCCCAAGCCTTCGTGCGGGGAAAGGGATGGCCCGGGGGGTTCATTTCCGATTCCGAGATGGTCGGAGCCTGCCTGGATGCCAAGATCGGATGGAACCTGCACAACTCGACCGGACCCACCAATACGCGGACCACCCTCCTGCCCGCGTTGGGCGTGATGCAGATCTGCGACAACAAGCAGCACCTGGGTCGGCTTTTCGAACCGGACGTGGAAATCGCGGGCTTCGACACCGTCGAGGAATGCGTGGACAAGACCCGTTACTACCTGGCCCACGACCTCGAACGCCGGAGCATCGCGGCCAAGGGCTGGGAACGGGCGACGAGGGACTACACGGAAGCGGCCTGGTGGAGACGGATCCTCACGGCGATCGGACCGCACGCCCTGGCGAAGTCGCGGCTGGCGGATTGAGAAGAAGAAGGATGGGACCATGACGAATGCGGACAAGCTGGTGGAACACGTCACCTGGAACGACCAGAGGATCGCCACCATCATCCGGCGGGAGTTCGTTCCGGAACAGACCACCTTCCTTTCGCCGGACTCCTACTACCAGCAGGCAGGATTCGTTGTATACCCCAAGGACGGGGTGGTGGCCCGCCACGTCCACCTGCCCCTGCAACGGCATCTGGTCGGCACGCCCGAAACCCTCTTCATCCGGAAGGGTTCCGCCGAGGTGGAACTCTACGCCATCGACAAGAGCTTCCTAGGCACCTGGCTTTTGGCCGAAGGGGACATCATCCTTCTGGTCGGCGGCGGCCATCGCCTGACCTGCAAGGAGGACACGGTGTTCTTCGAGATCAAGCAAGGACCCTACACCGGACTGAAGGAGAAGGAGATCTTCTGATGGTTCCCGTCGCCGAACCCATCCTCCTCGAGGAGGATCGCGCCAGGGTCCGCGAAGCGCTCGAAGGCGGATGGATCTCCTCCGCCGGCGCATTCCTGGAGAGATTCGAGGAGGATTGGGCCCGGGCCTGCTCGATGCCTCACGGAATCGCCGTGAGCAACGGGTCGGTCGCGTTGGACGTGGCGGTCTCCCTGCTTGGCCTGGAACCCGGCGACGAGGTGATCGTCCCCACCTTCACGATCATCTCTCCCGTCCAATCCATCGTCCGGGCCGGTGGCGTCCCGGTTCTCGTGGACTCGAATCCCGACGACTGGCAGATGGACGTCACCGGCCTGGAGGCGAAGATCACCAGCCGCACCCGGGCGATCCTGGTGGTCCACATCTACGGGCATCCGGCGGACATGGACCCGGTGCTGGAGATCGCGGCGAAGCATGGCCTGGCCGTGGTGGAGGACGCGGCGGAGGTCCACGGCGCCCTCTACAAGGGACGCCCGTGCGGCGGGATCGGGGACATCAGCACGTTCAGCTTCTACGCCAACAAGCTGATCACGACCGGGGAGGGAGGAATGGTGCTCGTCCGCCGGGCCGAGCTGGACGCGCGCGCGCGCGCGCTGCGCAACCTCTGCTTCCAACCGCAGCGGAGGTTCCTCCACGCCGAACTCGGGAACAATTTCCGTCTGACCAACGTCCAGGCCGCGATGGCCATCGGCCAGATCGCGCGCCTGGAGGCCATCGTGGACCGCAAGAGGGCGATCGCCCGTTCCTACGACGCACTTCTCGGCGGCCTTCCCGGCATCTCCCTACCCGTCGAACGGGAATGGGCCCGGAACGTCTATTGGGTCTACGGGCTGGTCCTGGACCCGGGCCTGGACATGGACGCCTCCGGTTTCGCGGATCGTCTGAGGACCAAGGGCGTGGACACCCGGCCGTTCTTCCTGGGAATGCACGAACAGCCCGTGTTCCTGGAGATGGGCCTCTTCCGGGGGGAACGACACCCCGTGGCCGAGGGTCTCGCCCGGCGCGGACTCTACATCCCCAGCGGCCTGGGAATCACCCGCGACCAGATCGAAACGGTCGCCTCGGCCGTCCGGGAGTGCCTGCGATGAGCGTCTTCGAAGAGTACGCGGAATTGTACGATCTCCTCTACGAACGGAAGGACTACGCCGCAGAGGCTTCGGTCTTCCACTCCCTGATCGAACGGCATCGCGGCGGTGCACGCACCTTGCTGGACCTCGGTTGCGGCACGGGGCGCTACGAGGAGCATTTCGCCGACCTCGGCTACGACGTGACGGGGATGGACATGTCGGAGGGGATGCTCGAATCGGCGAGGCGCTCCGAGGCCGCGAGGAAGGGTGTCCGGTTCGTCCGGGGGGACATGCGGACCATGGACCTGGGCAGGCGATTCGACGTCGTCCAGGCGTTGTTCCACGTCGTTTCCTACCTCTCGGACGACGACGACGTCGCCAGCGCCTTCGACGCCGTCCGCCGGCACCTTTCGCCCGGCGGGATCTTCGTCTTCGATTGCTGGCACGGCCCCGGAGTGCTGTCCGACCCGCCTGCCGTACGCGTCCTGGAACGGTCACGGGGGGATCTCAAGGTGTGGCGGATCGCGCGCCCGGTGTTGCAGCCCGCTTCCAACCTGGTCGACGTCGAATACACCATCCTGTCCTCGCGGGGAGACGACGCCCCCCTCCGGGAGATCCGGGAATCCCACCGGATGCGGTACTTCTTCCTGCCCGAATTGCGAGGATTCCTGTCGCGATCCGGACTCCTGCTCGTCGATGCCCACCCTTCCTGGAATCCAGGAGGAGAGATCGGGAGCGCGGACTGGCACATCACCGTCGTCGCCAGGGGCGACGACCGGAACCCGGAGACCATCCCATGAAGGTGAGAATCGTCTGCTACGAGGACGTCGATCTCTGGATCCTCGGCAAATTCGCCACGAAACTGCGCGAGAACCTGCTGGCCATGGGAACCCAGGCCGACATCGCCAAGGTCCCCGACCCGACGGCGGACATCAACCACCACATCATCTACTTCGACTACGACGGCCGGAAGAACTCCACCGACACCGTGATGATCACGCACCTCGACTCCGATTGGAAGGTGGACAAGGTCCGCGCCCAGCTGGGGAACGCCGAGCTGGGGATCTGCATGTCCGCCGAGACTGCGCGGATGCTCGAATCCAAGGGCGTTCCCGGCGATCGACTCTGCCACGTGCTCCCCGCCCACGACGGCGTCATGCGTCCCCGACCCATCAACATCGGACTCACCAGCAAGATCCACGGCGATGGCCGCAAGCGGGAACATCTCCTGCCCCGCCTCGCCAGCGGGATCTCCAGCGAGGATTTCCGGTTCACCATCATGGGCGCCGGGTGGGAGGGGATCGTGGATTCCCTGCGGGCGCTCGGCTTCTCCGTCGAGTACCACGACGCCTTCGACCACGAGTTGAACAGACGGCTCGTCCCCCAGTTCGACCACTACCTCTACCTGGGCCTGGACGAAGGGGCGATGGGTTTCGTCGACGCCCTCGCCGCGGGCGTTCCCACGATCGCCACGCCCCAGGGATACCATCTCGACGCACCCGGCGGACTGGTCGCACCCTTCACCACCTTCGAGGAGCTGGAGGAAGTCTTCCGTCGCCTATCCGACCGCCGAAGCATGTTGACGGAATCGGTCAAGACCTGGACCTGGCGCGACTACGCCGCCAAGCACCTGGAACTCTGGGAATACCTCCTGGCCGGCAGGAACCGGACCGGCGCCTCCCGCTACCGCGACGGACTGAATTCCCTGCTGGGCACCAGGTCGACCTCCGGAAGCGCCCTTGCCGCGCAAAACGTCGTCGCCTCGCGCCACCCTCAGGAACTTTTCCGTGGATCCGCTCTCCGTTCGAAGGAGCCGGTCGTGACGCCTCCCCGCGCGGTTCTCCCATCTCAGGTGGGAGAGTACACCATGGACGGCAGGGCTTCCCAGGAATCCTGGTACCTTGACGAATCCCGTCCCTCCGGTGGTTCGATGCGTTTCGACGCCGCCGGCATCGAGACCCTGAGGGAACGGATCCGTCGGCGGGAGCTGGGCAGCTACGGCATCACCGACGATTTCCTCTACCAAGCCCTGGACAAGTTCGACCTGAAGGGACTCGATGTCGTAGTCATTGGTTCCGAGTTCCCATGGTACGAGTCGATGTGCCTGGAGGCCGGAGCCCGATCCATCACCACCATCGAATACCGCCAGGTTTCCTGCGCCTATCCGGGGATGACGTTCCTCACCCCCGACGAGTTCCGTCGGACCCCGCGCGTCTTCGACGCCGCGTTGTCCATCTCCTCCTTCGAACACGACGGCCTGGCCCGGTATGGAGACCCCTTGGACCCCAACGCCGACCTCGCCGCGATGCAGGACATGAAAGCGCTGGTGAAGCCGGGTGGTTTGCTGTACCTCGCGGTTCCGATGGGAAGGGACATCCTGGTTTGGAACGCTCACAGGATCTACGGACGGAACCGGTTTCCGCTGCTGGTGAAGGGGTGGACCACGCTTGGATGGTTCGGTGCCGACGAGACCATCTACGACCACCCGACCATCGGATCCGGCGAAGAACGCAACTACATCCAACCCGTGGTGGTCCTTCGAAACGACCATCCCGAAAGCCGCGTCGAGGTCGTCGATTGGAAAAGCCTCGATCGGGTACCAGAGGCTTCCCGGAATCGAACCGACCCCGCCGCGGCATCCCGTCCCCGCATCCTCGTCGTCGCCGACGTGCCCGGATGGATCTTCGACCGCCACGCCCACAAGCTCCAGTCCGAGCTCGCCGACGAGTTCGACATCGAAATCGCCTACCAGGGACAGGATCTGGACGAAAGTCGCCACGACCTGGTCTACGCTCTGGAATGGAACCTCGTTTCCCCGGACCGGATCAGGACCCGTTCCAAGTGGGTGGCCGGAATCCGGTCCCACATCACCTGGCAGGACCTTCCCGCAGAGGTCTTCAAGCAGGCCCTGGCACGCTTCTCCAGGGTCCACGTGGTCTCCCGTCGCCTGGAATCGCTCCTTTCCGGGTACCACCCGCGGCTGGGACTGCTGACCCACGGCATCGACCTGGAACATTTCCTCTCGTCCCCCAGGCAACTGGGAAAGGCCGGGTCCCTGCGGATCGGGTGGGCGGGCAACCGCAAGTCGCCGGCGAAGGGATTCGAGCAGTTCATCGATCCTCTCGGGAAGATCCCCGGCGTCGAACTCGAGTTCTGCGGCTACAGCGACCATCTGCTGGATTTCAAGGAGATGCGCGCCTTCTACGAGGATATCGATGTCTACGTCTGCAGCTCGTCGACGGAAGGCAGCAACAACTCCCTGCTGGAGGCTGCGGCGATGGGGTGCGCGATCGTCACCACCGACGTCGGCACCGTTCCCGAATACCTGGAAGACGGGGTTTCCGCCCTGATCGTCGATCGGACACCCGAGTCGTTCCGGAACGCGGTCCTCCGTCTGCTGGAGGACCCCGCCCTGGTCGCGCGCCTGGGATCCGAGGCATCGAGATCCGTGAAATCGTTCGATTGGAAGCTGAAGCTCCGGGACCACAGGCGATTCTTCCACCTCGCGCTGGGGGAAGCGGCCGGAGCTTCCTCCACTCCCGAGGAGAGCGCCGCGGACAAGGCCGAGCGCCTGCTTCGCGATTCATTGGACTACATCGGAAAGGGCGAATTGGAGATGGCGCTCGCGTTGGTTTCCGAAGGAGCGCGGCTCGCCCCGGAAAAGGAAGGGATCGGACGAGCCGAAGCGGGTCTTCGGGAAGCGATCGAACGGAGGCGCGGATCCTCTCCCAAGGTGCAGGAACTTCTGGAAGTCGCCGACCGGCACCTGGCGGCGAAGGAATACGAACCCTGCATCCTCGCTCTGCGCCTAGCCGAGGAATTGGCCCCAGACCCGCGCAGAATCGTGGAGGCGCTGGCCTGGGTGTTCGTGCAGAAGGGCGACGTCCAGTCGGCCCACGCGCAGTACATCAAGGCAAGCCAGCTGTGGCCGGACGATCCGGGCACGCACGCGAACCTCGCGGGGTTGCGCATCCAGATGGGCCTGGTGGAACGCGCGGAGCCGGAGCTCCGGAAGGTCCTGCGCCTCGCACCCCACGACGCGGAAGCCTTGGTTGCGCTTTCGCGCATCCATCGCGAGAGAGGCGAGGAAAGCGAAGCCGACGCGTTGATTTCCGAACTCAGGAGGCACCACCCCGGACACCCCGCGGCCAGGGAATCCGCGACGCCTTCCGAAGAGGACCGAGCGAGCTGGAACCCGACCTTCTCTTTCTGCATCATCACCAACGGAAAGCGTCCCGAGAAGCTCCGCGACGAGATCCGGAGCATCCGCGAACTGGAGATCCCCGGAGTCCGCATCCTGGTGGGCGGGGAACCGCCCGAGGGATTCTCCGATCCCGGGGTCGAGATCGTCGCCGTGGTGGATGCCGCGCGCAACGGCCGCCTGGGGGAGATGCGGAACCGGCTTGTGGAACGGACGGATTCCGACATCGTTGTCGTCGCCGACGACGACATGCTCTTCCATCCCGACTTCCGCGACGGGATCGTCTCGGCGGGTCCCGACTTCGACGTCCTCTGTCCGAGGCTGCTGAACCCGAACGGCTCGCGCTACTGGGATTGGGCCGTGTTCCGCGGACACGGGGAGGAGAACCACCACCTGATCCCCTATGGAGATTCCAGTCCGGACGTCTACGTCACCGGAGGGCTGTGCGTAGCCAGGCGAGGGGTTTTCGAGGTCGCGAAATGGGACGAGGGCCGCGGCTTCTACCAGGAGGAGGACATCGACTTCTCCGCCCGCCTGAAGAAGGCGGGGCTTCGCATCGGATGCGCTCCCGGGGCCACGGTCACCCACCGGGATCCGCGCCATGTCCAATGGGGTCGGGAAGCCCTCGACCTCCGGGCCGTGGTCGGGCGGGCCGCCCAGGCCTGGGAGGCGGGCGAGAAGGAGCAGGCGAGGGCGGCCCTGCGGCTCGCGCATGCGAACCTGGCGGGATCGGGCTACCCTCCGGAACTCGCCGTCGAGGTGGCGCGGGCGATCGGGGACGCGGAACTTCTCCAGGAGCTCTCCTCCCTCCCTCCCCTGCGCCTCGGTTTCGACGGCAGGACCTTCTCGGTGCCGGATTCCGTCGTCCGGGGGATCGGGAACTACGCTCTGCACCACCTTCTCGCCGTCCTCGCGGCGCGCCCGGGATGCGACCTGACCGTCCTGACCGACGACCACAAGCCGTTCCCGGACGCGATCCGATCGAGACTCCAGGCGGCGGGAGCGAAGTTCGCGCCCTGGTCCACCAGGACCGCGGAGGACTTCGACATCTTCCACGCCTCCGATCCGATGCACGTCCATCCGGAGTTCGCGGCCCCCTTCCACAGGTTCGGCTCGACGCGTTCCTCGGCCACGTTCTACGACATCATCCCCATGCGCGTCTACGAAGGCCGGATCGCGAACTGGCCGGGCTACCTGGCCAGGCTGGACCAGATGCGCGCATGCGGGACGGAACTCCACTGCATCTCGGAATTCACGCGGCGCGATCTCCTCTCCGCCACCTCGTTCGACCCCTCCAAGGTCCGGGTGGTGATGGCCGGATTCAACGGATCGGAATCGTCGCGGTGCTGGACCCGGGAGGAGGGCGACGCGGTGCTGTCGCGCCTGGGCATCGACAAGCCGTTCTTCCTCCACGTCGGAGCCGTGGATCCCCACAAGAATTTCGAGACGGCCCTGGCCGCGGTGCAGGCGATCTCCCGCACCCGCCCGGTCCAGCTGGTGGTCGCGGGCAGGCTCGCGAACTCGCTGGAATCGGTCCGCCAACAGGTTCTCCGGATCGGAATGCGAGACGTGGTCTTCACGGACTACCTCCCCCGCGAGGAGCTGGAGCTGCTCTACTCCAGGGCGGTCGCGACCCTCTTCCTCAGTCGGTACGAGGGGTTCGGTTTCCCGGCTCTCGAGGCGATGGCCAACGGATGTCCGCTGGTCTGCTCCGACGCCACTTCCCTCCCCGAGGTGGTCGGGAACGCCGCCCTGCTCCACGCTCCGGACGACCTGGCCGGGGTCGTTTCCTCGCTGGAACGACTGCTGGACGATCCGGGGCTGCGGGCCTCCCTCGTCTCCGCTGGAAGGCGGCAAGCCCGCGCCTTCCCGTGGTCTTCCGTCGCGGACCGGACCTGGCAGGCATGGGACGAACTGGCGAAGGGTCCGGCTCCGGCTCCCCAAACCGCCCCTCCTCCCGCCGCCGTGGCATGGGTTTCCCCGGTCTGGGATCCCAGCGGCTACGGCGACGAGTCCCGGGCCTTCGTCCGGCACCTCGCGGGTACCGACCTGGGTCTCGGACTCCTCGCGTGGGGACGGCATTCCGAATCCTTCCGACAGGCCGCCGACTCCGACGACCGGTCCCTTTTCGACGGGTTGATGGGGCGCGAAACCGCATCCTCCCCGGTTGCCGTCCTCGACATGCCCGGATCCGCCCTGGGCCGCGTGCCGGGGGCGGGCCACCACGTGGGCCGCACGACCTTCGAGACCGACGGACTCCCCGGGGATTGGATCGATCGCTGCGATTCGATGGACGAACTCTGGGTTCCGTCCAGCTT
Source organism: Fibrobacteria bacterium (assembly GCA_035604215.1). GTDB lineage: Bacteria > Fibrobacterota > Fibrobacteria > UBA5070 > UBA5070 > UBA5070. The sequence goes on along the minus strand of DATNIW010000033.1, from coordinate 32,176 downwards.
CAACCTGGAGACCTTCCGGCGCGCCGGAGTGCGCAAGCCCGTGCTGGTGGTCCCCGAGGGCGTCGATACCGCGAGGTTCCGTCCGGGAACCGAGCCGCTCTCCCTGCCCGGCCCGAAGAGGGCCACCACGTTCCTATCCGTGTTCGAATGGACGCACCGCAAGGGTCCCGATGTCCTGCTGAGGGCGTGGGCGATGGCGTTCGGCCCCGACGAGGATGTGCGTCTCGTCCTGCGCACCTACCCTCCAAACGAGATCGAAGGCGACCCCGCAGCGTGGGTCGACGCGAAGATCGAGGAGACCCTGCGCGAAGCCGGATCCTCGCGCGATCGATGCGCCTCCATCGTCGCGATGGCCCGGCAGGTTCCGGAATCCGACATGCCCCGCCTCTACGCCGCCGCCGACGTCCTCGTCGCGCCTTCCCGCGGGGAAGGGTGGGGACGGCCGCACATGGAAGCCATGAGCTCCGGGGTTCCGGTGATCGCGACCCGATGGAGCGGCAACCTGGACTTCCAGGACGACGACAATTCGTGGCTCGTCGACACCGAGGGCCTGGAGGAGATCGATGCCCGGGAGGAGTTCCCGTCGTATCGCGGACAGAAATGGGCGAAGCCGTCCGCGGACCACCTCTCCCGACTCCTGAGGGCCGCCTTGGACCCCGACGTTCGCCTCGCCAAGGGCGCCAGGGCACGGCAGGACATGGTGGAACGATGGGACTGGTCCAGGATCGCGCCGATGGCGGAAGCCAGGATCCGCGAGATCCTGGACGGAATCCCGGCGGAAAGGTCCTCCCTGTCGACCGGGAGGTCCGCCGGCGCGGCTCCTGTCGTCCATCCCTTTTCCGTCCCCAAGCTCCTCCCCGCCCTCCGCGGTCGGATTCCCATCGCGATGCCGGCGTACAATCGGGACGACTATCTCCAGCAGGTCCTCGCCGGACTGCGGTCCAACGTCGATCTGGAGCGGTTCTTCCTGGTGACGGGCGAAGAGCCGGACTGTCCCGGGACCAAGGCGCTGTTCGACTCCGTGGACTGGATGCCGGTGGTGCGGACCATCAATCCCCGGCGCCTGGGTTGTCGGGGGAACGTTCTGGGAACCATCGACCGGGCCTTCGAATTCGCCGATCGCGCCGTGGTCCTGGAAGACGACATCGTGCCCGCCCCCGATTTCCTGTCCTATCTGCTCTGGGGCCTGGACAGGTTCCGCGACGACCAGGGCGTCTTCGACATCGCCGCCTACCGTCGGCTGTCGGAGGAACCCCCTCGCGGCGACGCGCATCTGGCCAACCGGGTATCGTGGTTCACCCCGTGGGGGTGGGCGACCTGGAAGGACCGCTGGACGCGGTTCCGCGACATGGTGCCGATTCCCGCGGACGCGCCGGATTCCTGGGGCTCCTGGGCGTGCAGATGGTCGGTGGAAATCGCCAAGCTGCAGGAGATCAGACCCCTGGTGGGCAGGGCGCAGAACATCGGGGAGGTCGGGACCTGGGTGCCGAATCCCGAGTGGCACCGCGACAACCAGCGAACCGTCCATTGGATGGGATCCCTGGGTTGGCCCTCCATCGAGCCACGCGCCTTCCGGCTGGACACCGAGGTCGAAGCCGGAAGGGTTCCGCCGTCGCCCGAAACCACCCTCCCCACCTTCCGCTGGTGCGGCGACCTGTTCAATTTCAGCGGCTACGCGGGCCTCGCCCGGAACGCCGTCGCCGGACTGATGGACGCGGGCATGCCCGTCACGGCGGATCCACAGCGCAACGACAGGAACTGGTTCCCGGGAATTCCCCCCGCGGATCGGACCCGCTGGACCGAACTGCTGTCCCGGAACCCGAAAACCGGAGTCCTGGTCTGCTGCGACGTCCCGCGCGACGCGACCGGGCGGAACCAGGTCTTCGACCGGATGGCGGCGGCCAACCCGGGAAATCCCAGGCGGGTGGGCTGGACCATGTTCGAGTCCGACCGGTTGCCGGCGGGATGGGCGGACTCCCTGAACCGCCTGGACGAGGTCTGGGTCCCCTCCGAGTTCAACCGGCGGACGTTTTCCGCCGCGGGAGTGGAACCGGGAAGGATCCATGTCGTGCCGGGCTCCGTCGACCCGTCCCGCTATGGATCCGGACTGCCCCATCCCCTTCCCGGAGGCAGGAAGGGGACGACCTTCCTCTCCGTCTTCCAGTGGGTTCGGCGCAAGGGCTGGGACGTGCTTCTCCGCGCCTGGGCCGACGCCTTCGACCCCAAAGCGGACGTCCGGCTGGTCCTGCGTTGCCATCCGTCCGGGAACGACGCCTCGCCGATGCGCGAGCGGTTCCGGGAGTCCCTGGAGGAACTCGGTCTCGCCGAATCGAAGATGGCTCCGATCGTGCTCCTGGACGGATTCGTCCCCGAATCCGAGATGCCATCCCTTTTCCTCGCCTCCGACGTCTTCGTCCTGCCTTCGCGCGGAGAAGGGTGGGGCCTCCCCTATCTGGAGGCCATGGCCTCGGGCAAGCCCTGCATCGCCACCGCCTGGGGAGCGTCCATGGATTTCCTGAACGAGGACAACGCGTGGCTCGCTTCCCCCCGGGACCTCGTTCCCGTAGGAGAGAACGCCTGTCGCGAGAATCCGTACCTGTCGCCGGACCACAGGTGGGCGGATCCCGATCCCGCGGAAGTCGCGCAACTCCTGCGCAGGGCCGCCTCCAACATCGTCGAACGCGAGCGGAAGGGGATCCAGGCGCGCTTCGAGGCGACCACCCGTTGGAATCCGGAAAACACGTCCAGTACCATCGCCGCTCGCGGCCGGGCTCTGCTGGGCCTCCCGGAACCGGCATCCACCCGCACCTTCCCTCCGGTTCGGAACGCGTCGGGAACCAAGCTTTCCGGAACCATGGAGAAGGTCGCGGCGGGGCTCTTGGCGCATCGGGTCGAGCACGCGACCACGACGGCCCCCGAACCGGAAAAGCCCCTTTCCATCCGATGGGAGGGATCCCAGTTCGTCCACCATTCCCTCGCGCTGGTCAACCGCGAGCTGTGCCTCCGCCTGGCCAAGCGCGGACACGATCTGTCCCTGATCCCCTGGGAACCGGACCAGTTCGGTCCCGGCGACGATCCCGACCTCGCCATTCTCGAGAGGCTCCGCAAGGCGCCCCTGGAAGGTCCCTGCCAGGTCCATGTCCGGCACCAGTGGCCGCCGCTCCTGGAACGTCCCGAGGAAGGCAAGTGGGTGGTGGTCCAGCCCTGGGAGTTCGGGTCCCCGCCGCAGGATTGGATGCCCGTGTTCCGCGATCGGATCGACGCGCTCTGGGTCCCCTCCACCTACTGCCGCGACCTCTACGCCCGGGCGGGCGTGCCCGCGGACCGCATCCGCGTGGTGCCCAACGGCGTGGACGCCGATCGCTTCCGGCCCGGACTCCAACCGCTGCCGGGCCTCGAACCCGACGGCCGCGTCACCTTCCTGTACGTGGGCGGGACCATCGCGCGCAAGGGCTTCGACGTGCTTCTGAACGCATGGAAGAACGCCTTCGGGCCTTCCGACCCGGTGCGTCTGGTGGTCAAGGCCATGGGAGGGGAAACCTTCTACAAGGGGCAGACCGGCGAGGCCATGGTCCAGGAGCTGAACGCCTCCGGCACCTGCGCCCCGGTGGTCTACGTCGACCAGGATCTTTCCCTGGAGGACCTTCCCCGGATCTACGCCTCGGGCGACGTCCTGGTCCACCCCTACCGCGGAGAGGGCTTCGGACTTCCCATCGCCGAGGCGATGTCCTGCGGCCTGCCCGTGGTGGTCACCCGAGGCGGGGCATCGGACGATTTCTGCGGCGATGCGGAATCCTGGGGGATTCCCGCGACCCGCGTGGATGTTCCCGGAGGGGTGGTGGGACCGTTCCGCACCGTGGCGGCGCCCTGGTGGTTGGAGCCTTCGGCGGAGAAACTCGCGGAAATACTGCGCACGGTGGCGGGAGACGAGGTCGGCAGACGCTCCAGAGGCAAGGCCGGACGCAGGCGGATCCTGTCCAACTGGACCTGGGAGCACGCCGCGGACGCCGTCGAAGCGGCCCTGAGGGATGTCGCCGCGCGGCCGGGGGTCCGACGGGAGGGCGAGGGCGGGAAGACGCCCGATGCGCCGCCGCCCGACGCGGCATCCGCGGCGGAGTTGCTGGACCTGAACCGGATCCTGTTCCGCGCCGAAGCGGCCGCGGGCCGCGGGGAATTCGGCGAGGCGGAAGTCGCCACCCGGGAAGCGGTGGAGGCCCATCCCGACCAGCCCCTCGCCTGGTTGGCTCGTGCCATGGTCCTGCGCGGTCTCCGGAAGTTTCCCTCTTCGATCGAGGCGGTGCGGAAATCGATCGCCCTGCAGGAGTCCCCGGACGCGCTCCTGGAATCGGTTCTCATCCACCGGTTGGCGGGGCAGGACTCGCAGGCGAAGACCTCCGCGAAGCTCCTGAAGGAACGCCACGGCGAATGGCTTGCCGCGACACGAGCCCTCTACGCCACGAAGGGGCAGCCTTGGCCGCTGGACACGCCCCAGAAGAACGGGAAGAAATCCAACGCACCCTCCCCGAAGGGACGGAAGTAGGACCGGTTTCCGGACCGCTCATCCCGAGGGCTTCGGCGATGGGAGCCTGGACCAGTATCTTGTCCTGCGATGGATTCCAAATCTCGAGCGCGCACTGTGGGAGAACTCAAGCACACGGGCTGGAGGCCGCGCCCGGTCCGGGACGAGGTTCGGGAAAACCTTTCGCGCCGCCTGCGCGAGGGCACCCCGCTGTTTCCCGGCCTGCACGGCTACCAGGACACCGTGGTCCGCGACCTGGTCCACGCCCTGCTCTCCCGCCACGACATCCTCCTGCTGGGCCTGCGCGGCCAGGGGAAGACGCGTCTGTTGCGGCAGATCCCCTCCCTTCTGGACGAATGGATGCCCGCGCTTCCAACACCGCTGCGCGACGATCCGCTGCGTCCGGTCTCCTCGCAGGGCAGGCGGTTGCAGGAGGAACATGGCGACGAAACCGAACTGGTCTGGATCCATCGCGACGATCGGTACAGGGAGAAGCTCGCCACCCCGGACGTGACCATGGCCGACATCGTCGGCGACATCGATCCCGTCAAGGCCGTTTCCCAGGGGCTGGGATTTTCCCACGAGGACGCCCTGCATTGGGGCCTGGTGCCGCGCAGCAATCGCGGGATCTTCGCCCTCAACGAACTGCCCGACCTCCAGCCCCGGATCCAGGTGGGCCTCCTGAACCTGTTGGAAGAGAGGGACGTGCAGATCCGTGGGGTCCCGGTGCGGCTGGAGCTGGACGTGCTGTTCCTGTTCTCGGCGAATCCCGAGGACTACACCCAGCGCGGAAACCTCATCACGCCGCTCAAGGACCGCATCGGAAGTCAGATCCTGACACATTACCCGTCGGACACCTCCGTTTCCCGGACCATCACCGACCAGGAGGCGTGGACCGACCGAGGCCTCCCCGTGCACGTCCCCGAGCCCCTGCGCGAGATCCTGGAGCAGGTGGCCTTCGAGGCTCGCGCCATGACGGAACTGGTGGATCCGCGCAGCGGCGTGTCCCAGCGGCTTTCCATCACCGCCTTGGAAGTGGCCGTCGGTGCCGCGGAGGCCCGGGCGCTGCGGGTCGGGGGGGAGAGGATCCGGGTGCGCCTGTCCGATCTCTTCGCCGCGACGCCGGCGGTGTGCGGAAAGCTGGAACTCCTGTCCGAGGGCGAAGGCCCCAAGCCCGCGGCGTTGGCGCTGGTGGGAAAGGCCTGCCAGACCGTCTTCGACGCCACCTTCCGCAATCCCTACGACAAGAGGCGCAAGGATCCGTCGGAAAATCCGGACCATCCGGTGGTCTCCTGGTTCGAGTCCGGCAACCGCCTGGAGCTGGATGCCGACGCCACGGACGACGAGCACCGGAGGACCCTTTCTTCCCTGCCCGGCCTGGACTCGGTGATGGACGCCTTGGCGAGGGACACTTCCTGGAATCCGGGCGAGGACCGCGACGCCTGGCGGGAGCTGTTCCTGGAGGGTCTCCACCAGCACGGTCGGATCTCCCGCGAACTTCGCCAGGGTGCGCTGCGCTTCGGGGACCTGATCTCGGGGATCATGCGGTGAATTCCGCCGTGGCCACGATCTACGGTGCGGCGCTGCCCGCCGAGGAGTCGCCGCCCATCGACCTGCGCGACCTCTTCGCGCAGCTTTGGCTGCGCGCCAACGGGAACATGGAACAGATCCTGGAATGGCTCAAGGAGATCATGGAGCGGTACCCGCTGCTGGGCGAAGGCAAAGGCTACGAAGACATGGTGGCCGAACTGGAGAAGATGGGACTGGTCCGCCAGGACGGTGAAAACCACGTCGGGACCTCGGCCGGTCGCCAAGCCGTCCGGAATTCCGTCTACGAACGGCTGTTCCAGGGCTTGAGCCGAGGGCTGGCCGGAAGGCACGCGGCCCCCACCCTCGGAGCCGGGACGGAGCGGCTGCCTTCCACCCGTCCTTGGAGCCCCGGCGACGATCCCCGCGACATCGATTGGACCGCGTCCCTGACCCGGACCGCCCTGCGGGGCGGAGATCCCAGCTCCCTCTCCGAGGACGACCTCTCCACCTGGGAGACCGAGGCCGCGACCAGTTGCGCCACCGCGCTCCTGATCGACGTGTCGCACTCGATGATCCTCTACGGAGAAGACCGCATCACGCCCGCCAAGATGCTGGCCATCGGACTCTCCGAGCACATCCGACGGAACCATCCTCGCGACACCTTGGACGTGGTCGCGTTCGGAGACGAGGCCTGGAGGATCCCGACCGATTCCATCGCCGAGCTCTCCGTGGGTCCGTTCCACACCAACACGGCCGACGGACTGCGTTTGGCCCGGGACCTCCTGCGCAGGCGCCGCGCCCCCAACCGGCGCATCCTGGTGGTCACCGACGGCAAACCGAGCTGCATCTTCGACAAGGGTCGCCTCTACAAGAATCCCTTCGGCCTGGACCCCCTGGTCGTGGAACGCACGCTCGCGGAAGGGCGTCGCTGCCGCCGCGACGGCAGCCTGATCAGCACCTTCCTGATCGCCCACGATCCCATGCTCGTGGCCTTCGCGGAACTGTTCGCCCGCGCCGTGGAGGGCCAGGTCTTCCAGGCGGGCCTCGACCAGTTGGGCGAGGTCGTCCTCAAGGAATGGAGCAAGAGCCGGATCCGGACCCCGCGACACCGCGGAATCTGACGGACCGTCTATTCCAGGTCGAACAACCCGCGCAGGTTCGCGGCGGCGGCCAGAAGCAGGGAATAGTGCCGAGGGATCTTCTCCACCTGGAGGGAGATCCGTTCGTCGTCGTAGACGCGTTCCGACCAGAACTTGGCCTGCAGGAGCGACAGCCACCGCTCCTCGTCCGTGATCCACCGCTGCTGGTAGGCGAGCCGGAAGGCGTCCTTCAATCCCCGTTCGGAAAGGTTCCTGGAAACCAGGAGGACGCGCAGCAGACGGTGGAACAGATCGACCGTGCGCGAGAACCGGAACAGAAGTCCGTCGCGGACCGTGGGGGAGGAGAGGTCGTCGGCCAGGCACCTGCCCAGCCTGTCCAGCGATTCCCGGAAGAGGTTCCAGGGACGGTCGAGGGGGTGGAAGAACAGCACGCCTTCGGTCTCGGCCCGCAGGCGCGTGTCCGGATCGCAGTCGTCCAGGCGCAGCAGGTTGACGCGCAGCAGGGTCGGACAACTCTCGATGGCGGAGACCAGCCTGTCCCACTCGATCCGCGCCGCGCCGGGCATGGACACGGCGATGTCGACATCGGACCGCTCCTGGTGCTCGCCGCGGGATCGGGCCCCGATCAGGAGCGCCTTGCGCACGGAGGGCAGCAGCACGAGCTGCTCCGCGAGGTGGGACAGGATCTTTTCCGCGCCGGAACCCGCGATGGCATCCGCGGAGGTGACAAATTCCGACAAAGGCTCGGCGCGTTCGCCGCGTTCCTGGGTGGGTGGCATGCGCGGAATCTAGCCAAGGTGGCCGGATTTCCGGGGAACGGTCAAAGATTTGAATAATGGACTTTTATATCCATATTCCATCCGAACCACTTGCCCTGCGGGCTGCGGGCTCTCGATGCACAGGGGTCAGCCGCGGCCCCCCATCGGGTCATTCCGGATCTTTCTGTCTAATTTTTAGGGCCTTCCAGAGGAGGCTTCCATGGCCACGCCAGAATTCGTTTATCAGGACCCCTTTCCGCTCGGCGAAGACACCACCCAGTACCGGCTCCTCACCAAGGAGGGCGTCTCCGTCTCCGAGTTCGACGGCAAACCCATGCTCAAGGTCGCTCCTTCCGCCCTGGAGATGCTGACGCGCACCTGCATGCACGAAATCAGCTTCTTCCTGCGCGCCGAGCACAACGAGCAGGTGGCCAAGATCCTCCGCGATCCGGAGGCTTCCCCCAACGACAAGGGCGTTGCCTTCGCGATGCTCCGCAATGCCGAGGTGGCCGCGGAGGGACTGCTCCCCACCTGCCAGGACACCGGCACCGCCATCGTGATGGGCAAGAAGGGCCAGCAGGTCTGGACCGGCGTCAACGACGAGGAATGGCTTTCCCGGGGAGTCTACCAGACCTACACCCAGGACAATCTCCGCTACAGCCAGACCGTGGCGCTGGACATGTACACGGAGAAGAACACCGGCACCAACCTCCCCGCGCAGATCGACCTCTACGCGACGGAAGGCATGGTCTACAAGTTCCTGTTCGTGGCCAAAGGGGGAGGCTCCGCCAACAAGTCCTACCTGTTCCAGGAGACCAAGGCGCTCCTGAACCCGACGAGCCTCAAGAAGTTCCTGGTGGAGAAGATGAAGACCCTGGGCACCGCGGCCTGCCCTCCCTACCACATCGCCTTCGTGGTGGGCGGCACCTCCGCCGAGACCTGCCTCAAGATCGTGAAGTACGCGAGCACCAAGTACCTGGACCACCTGCCCACCACCGGAAACGACCAGGGCCGCGCATTCCGGGACCTGGCGCTGGAGCAGGAGCTCCTGGTGGAGGCGCAGAGCCTGGGCATCGGGGCGCAGTTCGGCGGCAAGTACTTCGCGCACGACATCCGCGTGATCCGCCTCCCGCGACACGGTGCATCTTGCCCGGTGGGCATGGGCGTGAGCTGCAGTGCCGACAGGAACATCAAGGCCAAGATCACAGCGGACGGAATCTGGATCGAGGAGCTGGACCACGACCCCGGCAGACTCCTCCCGGACACGGGGGGCAAGAAGCACAAGCACGGCGTGGAGATCGACCTGGATCGGCCCATGCCCGAGATCCTCGCCGAACTCTCCAAGCACCCCGTGAGCACGCCTCTGCTGTTGAAGGGCACCATCGTGGTGGGACGCGACATCGCCCATTCCAAGTTCAAGGAGTTGCTGGACGCGGGGAAACCCCTCCCGGATTACCTGCTGAAGCACCCCATCTACTACGCCGGACCCGCCAAGACCCCGACGGGCAAGCCTTCCGGATCCTTCGGACCCACCACCGCCGGCCGCATGGATTCGTACGTGGATCTGCTGCAGAGCCACGGGGGATCCCTGGTCATGATCGCCAAGGGGAACCGCTCCCAGCAGGTGACGGACGCCTGCAAGAAGCACGGAGGCTTCTACCTGGGGTCCATCGGCGGCCCCGCCGCGGTGCTCGCCGAGGAGAACATCAGGAAGGTCGAGTGCATCGACTATCCCGAACTGGGCATGGAAGCGGTCTGGAAGATCGAGGTCGTCGACTTCCCCGCCTTCATCCTGGTGGACGACAAGGGCAACGACTTCTTCAAGCAGCTGGGAGTCTAGATTCCGGTCGGACCCGCCTCCCTGGTCGGGTCCCTTGCGACAGTCCATCCACGAGGTGACCCCATGCGCACCGTTCGCCTTTCCGCACTTGCTCTGTCCATGTTCCTGGCAGGATGTTGGGACTCGGGGACGGGAGCGAAGCCAGCTTCGTCCTCGTTCGCTCCCTACACTGGACTCGTCTTCAGCGACAAGATCGTTTCCCGGTCGGCTCCCGGATCCTTCGGTCCGATCTTCCTTTCCACCAACGGCTTGCTCGTGAAGGACTCCACCGGTACGACCTACACGTTCGGGGGATATTTCCCGTACGGCGAACTCAATCTTTCGACACCTTGGATCGATTCCGAGATGTTCATCGACTACGAGTCTGGATCTCCAACCATCGCATTCTGGGACTTGCACGATCCCCACGATGCGGCCACCGCCGGTCCACGCAAACTCATCGACCTCAGCCAGTGCCCCGAGCTTCCACCCCGGGTGTTCCAGGCGGCCAAGGATTCCGGGTTCGATCCGATCGAAGACGGATTCATCTTGCGAGTGGGTCGGTACGCGTTCCTCATCACCCAACTGTATGGAAGCCAGGATGCCATCTCCAGAGCCGGAGTCGTTTTGGCTCGGATGGGAGATTTGTCGGCCACCGGCAACGGTTGCGGCGGGTTCGCGGACCTCACCGCTTCCATCGGCGCCAAGTGGATCGACCTGCACGGCTTCCAGCTCGGCCTGGGGGATACGACCCACGTCCGGGGGAAATTCCTCGCCGCCGCGCCTTCCTCTTCCGGCATCTTCGTGAGCTACTGGACCCAAGGCGACTCCGCGACACCGCTGTTGGATCGGGATTACCTGGCCTTCATCGACACCCTGGGCTCGACGCGGATCCTGGATTCCAGCACGATCTCCTACTACTACTCCATGTGGAGTTTCCACGGGAAGACCTGGACGCTCCCCTACCAAGGCACGGCCGTCTACGCCCTCCCCTCTCCGACCGGCGCGCCGATCCAGGTCGCATCCGCGTCCATCTCGGGAGCCGTCCTTCCCTGCTTCGACGTCGGGGGACGGTGCGTGCTCCACTCGCTCGACAAGCTCTACCTGCTCGACTCGACATCATTCACTTCGAAGCCCCTTGACGCCTCGGGCCTGGAGGGCGATGCAATCACCGGAGTGGTCCAATACCGGGACACCGTCTTCGTCAGCACCCTTTCCGGTGTCTTCACGAAGCCCTTGGCGCGTTTCTTCGATCCCGTTCCCTAACGACTTCTTCAAGCAGCTGGGAGTCTAATGACTTGACTTGGTCATCTGACCAGACTAGATTTTTTCCATGCTCCACGCCAACATCTACGAGGCGAAAACCAACCTTTCCAAGCTGATCGCCCAAGTGGAAGCCGGAGAGGAGGTCGTTCTTTCCCGTTCCGGCAAGCCGGTCGCCCGCATCATCCCTTGGACGGAGCCCGCCCAGGCGGCTCGGAAACTGGGAGCTCTTGCGGGAAGGATCTCGGAGACAGCGGATGCCTGGGATTTCGGACAGGAAGACCTCTCCGACCTCATGGCTGCGGAGCCGTTGTTTCCGGAGGCTCCGTGAGATTGCTCCTGGACACCCACGCCCTAATCTGGGCGTTGGCCGATCCGGCAAAGCTCGCGCGCGAATCCCGCGACCGGATCGAAGATCCCTCCAACGAGATCTTCGTTTCGGCGGCAAGCCTCTGGGAGATCGCGATCAAGGTGGACACCGGCAAGCTCTCCGTGCCGGACGACCTGGAGCGCGGCATCTTCGCGGTCGGCTTCCAGCCGATGGAAATACGGTTTCCGCACGTGCGCAGGCTCCGAAGCCTGCCTCTCCACCACCGCGACCCCTTCGACCGCATCCTGGTGGCCCAGGCCATGCACGAAGACCTCGCCATCTGCACCCGGGATCGACGGATTTCGTCCTACCCGGTCCGCGTCGTGGAGGCGTAGGAGGATTCAGTACCTTCGCCCCATGACCAGATCCCTCCCGACACTCCTCCTGGGCATCGCGTTGCTCTCCGGCTGCGCCTCCCGATCCGAGCGCCTCGCCCTGCGGCGGTGCACCTTCGCCCCGAAGGGAACCGCCCGATTGGAATCGAACGACGATTCCCTGCGGCTTTCCATCGCGCTGGAGATCCGAAATCCCGGGCCCTCGGCGGCCGTCCTGGACTCGTTCAGCGCCCTGGTTCGGGCGCGCGCTCCGCTGGGAGTCCTGAGCCATGGCGGGACCTCCCGGATCCTCCCGGGGGCCGTGGACACTGTCCAGATCCACTTGGCCGTGGCCCAGTCGAACCTGATGGCGATCGCAACGGGACTCCTCTTTTCGCCCCCGGACAGCCTTTCGGCGACCGGCGTCGCTTGGATTCCGGGCTGGTTCGGCATGGGTGCCCATCCCTTCCAGGTGGGAGTTCCCTATTCGGCCGTCCAGGACGGAGTGAAGGGCATCTTCGCCAAGGGGTTGGATCGGAACTAGATGGGCCCATCCATTGCCGACGGGAAAAGGTGCGCGTTCCGTCACAGCTAGATTGCGTCCCATGGCAAGTCGTCGATCGTCCTGGCTGCTGCCCACCTTCGCCTGCATCCTCTCCTCGTGCGCCGCGACGAGGGTTCCCGGACCCGCCCAGGTGCGACCGGGATGGAACGGACGGTTCGGCACGGCGCGCGTTGGCGTCTACCTGGTCATGGGGCGCGGACCCTACACCGTCGCCGAGTTCGAAACCCTCTCCCAGGCCGACGTGGCCTTGCGCGACCTGGATCCTGGAATCCATTGGACCAGCGTCGATTCCGGGAACCGGGCGGTGCGCGATCTGGGCGGGTGGGACCTGGACAGCCTGGGCGATCTCCTGCGCTCCGATCCATCGGTGTGGTCGGGCGCGCACGTCGGGATGGAACCCGTGGTGCGGACCGGCGAGCCGGCCCTCCTCCCCGCGACCAGGGCGGGCCTGGTCAAGGTGGGCAAGGCCATGGGCCTGGATCTCCTGATCGCCCTGCGCCCCGGGGGCAACCGCAACGCCAAGGATTCGCTGGACAGCTTCGAGGATCCGGCCTGGTTCGGGATCTTCGACCTGTCCGACGGGTCCCAGCTCTACTCCCTCGAGGTCCCGACCAAGGGTTCGCGCAGCGCGGCGCGCAGCGCGGAGACCGACTGGGCCGCGAGGATCTGGTCTTCGTTCGAGGACGGAATCCGTCAGATCCGGAACCGTCCCGTCCGGACCGGCCCCTAGGCGGCTTCAGAGGCTTCGGATGCCGGCACGAGGAACACGGTGTCCAGGAGCGCCTCGGCCTCCACCGCCGGGACCGGCTTGCTGAACAGGAACCCCTGGCCGTAGCGGCAGCCCATGGCGTGGAGTCCGGCGAGCTGGGCCTGGGTCTCGATGCCCTCGGCCACCGCGTCCATGGAAAGGCTCCTGGCCAGATGGACGATGGTGCGCACGATGGCGGCCCGCTCCGGGGCGTCCACCATGCGGGAGACGAAGGAGCGGTCGATCTTCAGGTTGTCGAAGGGGAACTGGTGCAGGTACGAGAGCGACGAGTACCCGGTCCCGAAGTCGTCGATCGACAATTGCGCTCCCAGGCTCCGGAGGGCGTAGAGCTTTTCCGAAGCGGCCGTGGTGTTGTCCAGGATCACCGATTCCGTGATCTCCAGCTTCAGGCATTCGCCCGGAAACCCCGTGTCGAAGAGGATGGTGCGGATCTGGTCCACGATGTCGGGAAGGATGAATTGCCGCACGGAGAGGTTCACCGAGAGGAACATGTCCTTGACCGATTCCCGCGACCGCCTCCAGGCCATGAACTGGCGGCAGGATTCGTGCAGGACCTGTCTTCCGATCTCCACGATCAGTCCCGTCTCCTCGGCCAGCGGGATGAACACCGCCGGGTTCACGATGCCCTTGGTCGGATTCTGCCATCGGACCAGCGCCTCGAAACCGGCCACGGTGCCCGAGGCGATGTCCAGGATCGGCTGGTAGTAGACCCGGAACTCCTCGCGTTCCACCGCCTTGCGAAGGCTCGTTTCCAGCTGGAGGTGGGCGGTGGCGAACTCGTGCATCCCCTGGTTGAACACGACGTGGCGCCCTTTGCCCTGGGCCTTGGCGCGGTACATCGCCGTCTCGGCGTCGCGGAGAAGGTCGTCGGGATGGTCCTGCAGGCGTTCCGACACCGCGATCCCGATGGACAGGCTGACGAAGACCTCCTGCCTGCGGATGCGGATGGGCTGGGTGAGCCGCTGCAGGATCTGCTCGGCCATCCGGGGGAACACGTTGATGTCCTGGTACCCCTCCATCAGGATGGCGAACTCGTCGCCGCCCAGTCGGGAAAGGGTGTCCCGGGCGTGGATGCTCTCCTCGAGCGCCCTGCCCACGGCCAGGATGAGTTCGTCTCCCGCTTCGTGGCCCAAGCTGTCGTTGATGAGCTTGAACCGGTCGATGTCCAGGTGGAGGACGCCCACGTACTGCCCGTTGGCCGTCTTCTGCGCCCTGGAGATGGCGCGGCGCAACCGATCCAGGAACAGGGCGCGGTTGGGCAGACCGGTCAGGTTGTCGTACAGGGCGCCCTGCATGAGCTGCTCTTCGGCACGCTTGCGCGATGTGACGTCTTCGAGGGAGCCGGCCATGCGTTCGGCCTTCTTGTCCGGCCCCAGGCGCGCCATCCCCCGGGAAAGGACCCAGCGGTAGGCACCGTCGCTGTGCAGGATCCTGAACTCGCACTCGAAGTGGGGCGCGTGGCCGGACAGGTGCGCGGCGATCTCCTGCTTCACCAGGTCCAGGTCGCGCGGATGGACCCTGTCGAACCACTCCTGGGGGGTCCCCTTGAGGTCGGCTTCGCGCAGACCCAGGATCTCGGCCCATCGGGGGGAGTAGAACATGCGTTCGCCGGACAGGTCCCACTCCCACAGCCCGCCGTTGGATCCCAGAGCTGCCAGCGCGTACCGTTCCTCCGACCTCTTCAGCCCGTCCTGGGCCAGGCGCCGGGCCGTCACGTCCTCCACCGTCCCCTCGTAGTACAGGATCTTTCCGGAGCCGTCGCGTACGGAATGGGCGTTCTCGCTGATCCAGATCTCCGTTCCGTCGCGGCGTCGCACCCGGGCTTCGAAGTCCTTGACCGATCCCTCCTTGTCCACGGCGCCCCGGAACAGGCGATGGGCTTCGGGATCCGCGTAGACGTCCGCGGCCACGTCGCGCACCGAATGGATCAGGTGGACCGGGCTCTCGTAGCCCAGGATCCTCGCGAGCGAGGAGTTGGCCGACAGGAACCGTCCATCCGGAGCGGACTGGTAGATGCCCTCCACCGCGTTCTCGAAGATGCCCCGGTACTTCTCCTCCGCGAAGCGGAGAGCCTCCTCGGCGATCTTGAACCTGGTCACGTCCTGGGCCTGCATCAGGATCCCGTCGCCGCCGTCCTTCGCGGACACCCTGGTGAGGACCGCCTCGACGTTGATCCAGGTCCCCTGCATGTGGCGCAACCGGAATTCGCTGCGGATGGAACTTCCGTCGTAGGGCAGCAGGTGCCCCAACTGGAGGAGGATCTCGGCCCGTTCGTCGGGATGGAGCAGGCTCGACCACGACAGGTCCGACCTCGAATCGACCCCGTAGCCGAGCCTTGTTTCGAAGGAAGCTCCCGCGTCCACCAAGATCCCTTCCTTCGAAAAGAAAGCCCAGATCTCCGTGGCCCCCTGGAGAACCCTCTGGTGCAGTTGGGATAGGCCGGTCATGATGGCAGGAGGAGCGTACCATTTCCAAACCCCCAGTTCCACCGGCCCGTTCCGATGCTCAGGGACTTGCGTCGACTGCCTAGCTGGAAGATTTGGTTGGCAATCCCAGGTATCCGAATCCGAAATTCCGGGGAAGGATCCAGATGATGGAACAAATCGTTCCGGTTTTGTCCGCAGCTCGGATCCATGATTCGATGGATCCGAAATGGACTGCCATCTGGCACCATCCTCGCTTACATTCCCTGCGTCTCATCGAGACCGGGCTTCTCCTTCGAGGTGCCCTGAAACCATCGACACAAGGATCCAAGACCATGAAGAAGCTCTCCCTCATTCTCGCCGCCACCTTCGCCCTCGCCGCCTTCACCGTTGCCCAGGCCCAGGACTCCGCAGCCCCGGCCAAGAAGACCACCAAGAAGGTGAAGAAGGCCAAGAAGGCCAAGAAGGCCAAGAAGACCGCCGACACCGCCGCCAAGTAAGATTTCGGCACGGTTTTCCGTGCTGCAGGAGGACGGTCGCGCAAGCGACCGTCCTTTTTTGCGCCCGGGCATACCGTACGGATCGGGCATGCCCGATCCGTACGGTATGCGGTCAGGGCATCTGCACCAGGCGGATGGTGTTGTGCAACCGGGTCCCGAAGGGCTGGCTGTAGAGGAACACGATCCGGTTTCCGGTGTTGGCGAGGTTCCGCGCCTGGATCTCGTCCAGGACCCGTGTGATGGCCTCGTCGCTGGAGTTGGTTCGCGGCAGCCGCATGGGGATGATGCCGTAGAAGAGCGCCACCTGCCGGTAGATCTGTTCGTCGAAGCAGGCGGCGATGACGTGGGTGGAACTGTGGAAACCCGCGATCTGCCGGGCGATCTCCATGGTGTGGCAGAAGATGGCGATGCAGGGAGCCTTGGTGTGCTCCGACAGGCGCACGGCACCGGCCACCACCTCCAGGGTCTGGTTGGAGATTTCCGGAAGGGTGGGAGGGGAATCGGTCACCGCCTCCGCCCCGCGCAGGATCCGGTCCATGGTCTGGACCGCCTGGAGCGGGAATTGTCCTCCAGCGGTCTCGCCGGAAAGCATCACCACCTGGGCGCCTTCGAAGACGGCGTTGGCGACGTCCGAGGCCTCGGCGCGGGTGGGCCGTGGGTTGCGCTCCATGGAATCCAGCATCTGCGTGGCCACCACGCAGAGCTTGGCGTGGCGGTGGGCCAGGCGCACCGCGCGTTTCTGCAGGATGGGCACGGATTCGATGGGGCACTCGATGCCCAGGTCGCCGCGAGCGACCATGATGCCGTCGGAGAGGCGTACGATCTCCTCCAGGTAGGCGACCGCCAGGGGCGTCTCGATCTTGGCGATGATGGGCGGATCGGGCCAGCCGATCTCCGCCAGGTAGTCCCGCACCCGCTTGATGTCGGCACCGTTGCGGACGAAGGATACCGCCACCCAGTCCAGGCCCTGGTCGCGTCCGAACACCAGGTCGCGCTGGTCCTTCTCGGAGAGCACGTCGAGACCGTTGTCGCACTCCGGGGTGTTCACCGACTTGCGCGGCTTGAGGAGCCCGCCGGTCTTCACGGTGGTCACGATCTCCTCGCCTTCCACCCTGTCCACCGTCAGCTCCAGGTGGCCGTCGTCCAGGACGATGGCTTGCCCCGGCGGCACGAGCTGGTACAGGGTCGGATGGCTGATCCCGATCTTGCGGGCGGCCGCATCGCCTTCGGTGGGAACGAGGTTCCAGGTTTCCCCGACCTTGAGCTCGTAGCTCTTGGTGTCGGTGCGCACCTTGGGTCCGCAGAGATCCATGATCAAGGGGATGGCGAGGCCTTCCTCGTCGGCGACCTGGCGGATCTTGGCGATCCGGGCGGCGTGGTCGCTGTGGGTTCCGTGGCTGAAATTCAGCCGGCATGCGGTGACGCCGGCCTGGAAGAGCTGACGCAGCATTTCCGGCGGGTCGGAGGACGGACCGATGGTGGCGAGCATTTTGGTTCGACGGAGTTCCATGTCGTGAATGATAATTTGAAAACCACTTGAAAGACCCGGAGGTCCGAAAATGCCCACCGCCATCCAATCCCGACGCGCACCAGCCCCGATCGGGCCGTACAGCCAAGCCATCCGGGCCGGCGATCTGCTCTTCGTCTCCGGCCAGATCCCGCTTTCCGCGGACGGCGGGAGCGTCGTGGGGGCGACCGCGCCGGAACAGACGGAACAGATCCTGTCCAACCTGTCGGCGGTGCTCGAAGCCGCCGGCGCCTCGGCTTCCGACGTGGTGAAGACCACCATCTTCCTGGTGGACCTTTCCGACTTCGCCGCCGTCAACGAGGTGTACGGGAAATTCTTCGGACACGGCGGACCGCCTCCCGCCCGCAGCACCGTGCAGGTCTCGGCGCTGCCCAGGGGAGTCCGCGTGGAGATCGAGGCCATCGCCCACCTGGCCGCCAAGTAGCCGCCGGACCATGCCCCAGGAGCGCTACGGCCGCTACCGGATCCTGGGTCCGCTGGGCCAGGGCGGGATGGCCTCCGTGCATCTCGCGGAAGACCCGGTCCTGCACAGGGTCGTGGCCGTCAAGATCCTCCGGAGCGAACTGGGCGCGCAACCGGACTGGGTCCGGCGCTTCCACGACGAGGCGACCTCGATCGCCCGGCTCGGAAGCCCCAACGTCGTGGCGGTCCACGACTTCGGTCGGGAAGGGGGCGAGGACTACCTGGTCATGGAGTTCGTGGAGGGGATCTCCCTGTCCCGGTTCCTGGAGATCAAGGCGGGACGCCTGGATCCCGTCTGCGCGGCGGCCATCGCCTGCCAGGTGGCCGACGGTCTGCGTGCGGCCCATGGGGCCGGGATCATCCACAGGGACATCAAGCCGGACAACATCCTCGTCCGTCGCGACGGCCAGACGAAGATCGCCGATTTCGGGATCAGCAGGCTCCAGGAGGAGGTTTCGCGAACCCGGACCGGTTCGGTCTTCGGTTCCCCGCTGTTCATGGCGCCGGAGCAGGTGGAGGGACGGAATCCGTCCGGAGCGATCGACGTGTTCGCGCTCGGCGGCGTCCTGTACAGGGTGCTTTCCGGGCGCCACCCCTTCGAGGCCGAGCACGCCCAGGCGGTGATGTGGAGGATCGTGCAGGAGGACGCGCCGCCGCTCTCCTCCGTCCTTCCGGACGTCCCCGTCGAACTCGACGCCCTCGTGGCCGCGATGCACCGCCGCGACCCCTCCGCCCGACCCAGGGCGTCCGAGGCGGGACGCCAGCTCCGCCAGTTCCTGGGAGCGAGGGGATGCGCCGATCCCATGGAGGCGATCCTGGCGGCATTGCCGCGGAGCGTCGTCGACGCCCGACCGGTGTCGGCGATGGCCGCACCGACGGCCCGGATCGCCGTCCCGAACTTCGCCCGGCCGGGATTCCTGCGCCGGCACCGCAGGTTCGTGCCGCTGGTCGTTTCCGGGAGCGCCCTGGTCCTCGCGGCCTTCCTCGCCGGCAAGGCCTGGGACCGCATGCAGCTGAACAGGATCCCGGAAGCCTCGTTCGCGCCCCGCCCCGCTTCGGCGCCGGACCGCGAGCACGCCGCGAGCTTCCCCGTCCAGGTGACCATGCGGGACGAATCCCCGGAGGATCGATCCTCGGTGAAGCCCCGCATCGCGCTGGTCAACCGCGGCGGTTCCCCGGTTTCCTGGATCCGCATGGTCTGGCCGCTGGAATTTCCGGAGGGGGCCTACCCCGTCGTCGACGTGTACTACGCCCCGAAATGCTCGGCCCGCCTGGAGGGGACCGGCGTGGACGGCCGTCTGGTGGTGGAGTGCGCCGACCTTTCGCTGTCGCCGGGCCGGACCTGGCCCGGCCCCGACGGGATGTCGCTTTCCGTCCACAAGCCCGATTGGACGCCGTGGAAGGGCAAGGAGGCGCTCGGTCTCGGTCGGACGATGGAGGTCAGGTCGGACGTCCGGCTGGAGACGAGGTGAGCCGGACCGGAACCTCCACCCCCATGCGCGGGTAGCGGTTGGTACCTTTTCCCCCCGAAGCAAGATCGGTCGCCAAACTCGGAGGAAACATGCAGAAGGACGCCCCCAAGGCCGGAGAAACCAGGGCCACCATCCACACCAATCGGGGCGACATCGTCGTCCGCCTGTTCACCCAGCAGGTTCCGAGCCTCGTGGAGAACTTCACCGAACTCGCGACGGCGGGCAAGTACAAGGATGTGCCGTTCCATCGGGTGATCTCGGGGTTCATGATCCAGGGCGGCGACTTCACGAACAAGAACGGGACCGGAGGCCACAGCCACAAGGGCCCGGGGAAGCAGATCGGCGACGAATACCATGCCGACCTCAAGCACGTCCGCGGCGCCCTCTCCTACGCCAAGACCAATCGCCCGAACTCCATCGGAAGCCAGTTCTTCATCGTCCATCCCGAGGAAGGCGCCCACTTCCTGGACCACCCGACCGGAGGAGGTCCCGCCGAGGGGTACAGCGTCTTCGGGCAGGTCGTGGAAGGTTGGGACGTCCTGGACGCCATCGCCTCCTCCCGCACCGACGGATCCGACAAGCCGCACGAACCGCAGATCATCCAGGACGTGGAGATCGGCGTATTCGCCTGAAGGGCCGCATGGAAGAGGAAATTCAACCGAACGCCATGCACGTCTTCCTCTGCCAGAACCACCGCTCCGACGGGAGATCCTCCTGCGCCGACCGCTGGGACGTGGACGAGGCCTTGTGCAGCCTGAAGCATCTTGCCCGGGAGGCTGGACTCTCCCAATTGAGGGTGACCCGCGCCGGGTGCCTGGGACCTTGCGAGAAGGGCCCGAACCTGCTGGTTTACCCGCACAAGCTCTGGTTCCACGGCGTGAGCCCGGAAGATCTTCCAGCCATCGTGCGACGCCTTGCCGAACTTCCCGTCCCCGGTATTCGTCATGCAGCGGATGCGTCCCCGGAGGTAGATTCACCCCAATCCGAACACTTCGCAGGAGACACCTGAAATGAAACGAATCGTCGCCGGAGCCTTTGTGCTCCTGTGCTTGTCTGGAAGCCCGGTCCTCGCCGCCGGCGCTCAAGGAAATGGCGGGAGCAGCTTCGCCTTGGGACTCCAATTGGGTGGCGCCAGCAGCCCCAACGGCGAATCCGGCTTCAGCGGCCTCACGGCCAGGGTGGGCAGGGAGAAGACCATCGAGGGCATCCTGGCGTTCAACCAGGGCGGCACGTGGCTCATCAACGGCAACTTCCTGATCCACAGCCACAACCTGTTCCACCAGGACCCCATCTCCGGGATCAAGTTCTACGGCGGCTTCGGCGTGGGCGTCTGGGCCGGCCACGAGAGCGGTTTCTGGGCACAGGTCCCGCTGGGTGTCGATTTCGACTTCGCCATCCCCGTCGAAGCGTCGCTCTACCTCGCACCGGGGATCGACATCGTTCCGACCACCCAGGCCAACATCCACTTCGGACTCGGAATCCGCTACTGGTTCATGTGATGCCGGCGCGACCGCTCGGGGCGCGGCAGCTTCGATGGTGACCTCCGAGCTGCCCGTCGCCTGGCGGAAGAACATCGACCTCTTCGAGATCGGTTTCGCCTTCCTCTTCCTGCCCCTGGTGGTGTCCACCATGGATCGCGCGCCGTTCCACCTGGGCGGCCTCATCCTGCTCTGGCTGGGAGCCTGGTTCCTCCTGCGCAACCGGGACGCGTTGCTGGAGCGGTCCAGGAAATCCTGGCTCGCCTTCCGGCTCCCCTGGGCCCCGCTCTGGTTCGCGGCCCTGGTCCTGATCGGAGCCTTCGGGACTTCGCCGCCCGCGTGGAACGCCTTCGGCGCGGTCTCCCTGCCGTTTTGGGCCCTCGCCTTCAGCCTCCCCCTCTGCGTCCTCTGCTTCCGCTACGTCCCCGTGCGTTTCGCCGACCGCGGGTGGGCTCCGACCTGGATCCTCGACCTTCTCCCTCCGCTGCTCTTCGCGGGTCTGCACGTCGCCTCGGGCTCCTGGCGCATCTGCCTGGCCGCCTTCCTCGGCGGCTGGATCCTGCGGCGCATGCCGTTGTGGTCTTCGGTCTCCCTCCATGCGATCATTGGCTGGTTCGGAAGCCGCGGAGGATTCTGGTGAGCCCCTTCGACCTGCAACCCGTCGTCGTCGGCGTCCTGTGCCTGGTGCTCGCGGGCCTGCACGTCGCCGGATCGGCGGCGGTCCTGCGGATTCTGTCGGTTTGCGGCCACCACCTGGACCGCCTGTCGGAGCTCGAAGCCATCGAACTGCGGATGAAGACCGCCGAGGCGAAGCTCGAGGCGCGAAAGTGAAAAAGGGCCGGCTGGTGGTGTTTTCGGCACCTTCCGGCGCCGGGAAAAGTTCGCTGATCGCGGCGGCGATGGAAGCCATCCCCAACCTCCGCTACTCGGTCTCGGCCACCACCCGGTCGCCGCGGGCCTGCGAGGTGGACGGGGTGCATTATTTCTTCCTCACCCGCGAAGGATTCGAGGCCATGATCGCCTCCGGCGAGCTCGCCGAATGGAACGAGGTCCACGGGAACCTCTACGGCACCCCGCGGCCCTTCCTGGACCGCACCACGGCCGATGGAGAACACGTGGCGCTCGACCTGGACGTCTTCGGAAAGCGCCGCTTCGACCAGGTCTATCCGGAAAACCTGGGCATCCTGATCCTGCCGCCCTCGTTCGAGGAGCTCGAGCGGCGGCTGCGCGGGCGCGGCACCGATCCCGAGGACGTCATCCAGGTGCGACTTCGCAACGCGCGCGCGGAACTCGCCGCCGCACAGCTGGGAAATTTCCGTCATCGGCTCGTCAACGACGATTTCGAGAGGGCCCGGAAGGAATTGCTGGACATCCTGGGGACCGAATTGGCAAGCTGAACGCGCAGTCCGCGTTCCTATGTTTGTCCCACCCCTTCAGGAGGATCCAGTGTACCGCAACGTGTTGGGCATGATCATGGCAGGGGGGCAGGGCTCTCGCCTCTGGCCCCTGACCGCCGACAGGGCGAAACCCGCCGTCCACTTCGGTGGCAAGTACCGGATCATCGACTTCGTCCTCAACAGCTTCGTGAATTCCGGGATCCACAAGATCAAGCTCCTCACGCAGTTCAAGAGCGATTCGCTGAACCGGCATGTCCAGACGGCGTGGTCGCTGAACCGCACGCTGGACCAGTACGTGGACCTGGTGCCGGCGCAGATGCGCACCGGGACCGACTGGTACCGCGGAACCGCGGACGCCATCTTCCAGAACGTCAACCTCCTGACCGACGAACGGCCCGACCTCGTGGCGGTCTTCGGGGGCGACCACATCTACAAGATGGACCTGACCCAGATGGTGGATTTCCACATGGCCAAGGGCGCCCTGTGCACCGTCTCCGCCTTTCCGGTGCCCATCGAGGAGGCGTCGGAATTCGGCGTCATCGAAATCGACGAAGACGGCCGGATGGTGGGCTTCGAGGAGAAGCCGGCATCGCCGAAGACCATGCCGGGTCGGCCGGGATGGTGCCTGTGTTCCATGGGGAACTACCTGTTCCACTCCAAGTTCCTGGTCCGGGAACTCATGGCCGACGCGGTGAAGAACTCGGCCCACGACTTCGGCAAGGACATCATCCCCAACATCTACCACACCTATCCGGTGTACGTCTACGACTTCACGACCAACCGCATCCCCGGCGAGAGCAGCGCCTACTGGCGGGATGTCGGGACGCTTTCGGCCCTCTTCGAGGCCAACATCGATCTCGTCAAGGTGAGTCCGGAGTTCAACCTGTACAACCACAAATGGCCGCTGCGCACCATCAACTGGAACGCGGCCCCGGCCAAGTTCGTCTTCAACGAGGGCGAAGGCGATCCCCCCCGGCGCGGATCCGCCTACGATTCCATCATCTCCGACGGCTGCATCGTGTCGGGCGGGACCGTGAACACCTCCGTGCTGGCGCCCCATTGCTTCGTCCACAGCTACGCCCAGGTGGAGGAATCCATCCTCTTCCCGGACGTCCAGGTGGGTCGCCACGCCAAGGTGCGCCGTTCCATCGTCGAGAAGGGCGTCCGGATTCCTCCCGGCGCCAGGATCGGATTCGATCTCGAGAAGGACGCCGAGCGATTCCACGTTTCCGACGAAGGGATCGTGGTGATCCCCAAGGGGACGATCATCCAACCGGAGAACTGAAATGGCCCTCGATTCCACCATATTCCGCGAAAACGACATCCGCGGACTGGTCGATCCATCCCTCTCGCCCGCCGCCGTCTACGCCATCGGCCGGGGCTACGCCACGCTTCTGGCCGAGGCCGGAGCCAAGGCGGTCGCCATCGGCGGCGACGTGCGCCTTTCCACCCCGGAGATCAAGACCAACCTGATCCGCGCCGTGCGCGACGGCGGGATCCACGTCGTGGACATCGGGATCGTGACGACTCCCGTCAGCTACTTCGCCGCCTTCTTCCTTCCCGTCGACGGAGCCGCGATGGTCACGGCCTCGCACAATCCCAAGGAATACAACGGCTTCAAGCTGGGAATCGGCAAGTCCACCATCCGAGGCGACGAAATCCGTCGACTCTACGATCTCGCCTCCACCGGCGAATGGTCCACCGGACACGGCGGCCTGCGCGAGCACGACCTGATCGCGGACTACAAGCAGCGGCTGCGGGGCGAATTCTCGTTCGGGAAGGGCGGAAGGAAGCTCAAGGTCGTCTACGACGCCGCCAACGCCGCCGGAGCCATCTTCGGCCCCGAACTGCTCGAGGAGCTGGGCGTGGACGTGGTCCGGCTCTTCTGCGAGGTGGACGGCACCTTCCCCAACCACCATCCCGACCCCACCGTCCCGCGGAATCTGGTGGATCTCCAGAAGGCCGTGGTGGAGCACGGCGCGGACGTCGGAATCGGCATCGACGGCGACGGCGACCGCCTGGGCGTCATCGACGACACGGGACGGTGGATCCCGGGGGACATCCTCACCCTCCTGATGGCACGGCCCATCCTGGCCGAGCATCCCGGCAGCCCCATCATCTTCGAGGTCAAGAGCTCCGAGGCGCTGGTGGAGGGCATCCGCCAGGCCGGAGGCGTGCCCATCATGTGGAAGGTGGGCCACAGCCTGCTCAAGCAGAAGATGAAGGAAACCCGGGCACCGCTGGCGGGCGAGGTTTCGGGCCACATGTTCTTCGCCGACCGCTGGTACGGCTTCGACGACGCCATGTACGCCACCCTGCGCCTGGTGGAGCTGCTCGAGAAGTCGGGAAAGAAGCTGTCGGAACTGGCGTCGGACATCCCCTTCTACCCTTCCACCCCCGAGATCCGCGCCCAGTGCACCAACGACGCGGAGAAGTTCCGCATCGCGCACGCGGTCGCCGAGTGGTTCAAGCGGAACCACGAGACCATCGACACCGACGGCGTGCGCATCGTGTTCCCCGACGGATGGGGACTGGTGCGCGCCTCCAACACCCAGCCCGACCTGGTCCTGCGCTTCGAAGCCAGGACCCAGGCCAGGTTGGAGGAGATCCGCGACTACGTGTTCGCCAAGCTCAAGGAGTTCGGCGACGTCCGGTTGGAATCGCACTAGGATGAAAGTCGCGGTGTTGGGGGCTAGCCCGAAGGCCGATCGGTACGCGAACACCGCGCTCCACCGTCTTCGCGAGGCCGGGCACGAGGTCGTCGGCGTCAATCCTGCCCTGCCCGACCTGGGCGGGTATCCTTGTGTCGCCACCATCGACGACCTTCCCTCGGAGATCGATACCGCCACAGTGTACCTCGGCAAGGCCCGCTCCGACGAGCTTGCCCACCAGATCCTGTCCTACGGCTTCCGGCGCGTCGTCTTCAACCCCGGAGCCGAGAACCCGGAATTGGAAGCGAAGCTGTCCGAGGCCGGTGTCGAGGTGCTGGAAGCCTGTACGCTCGTGATGCTCTCGACCCGGCAGTTCTAGTTCCTGCCGGACTGGCTCGCGCCGGTCGCAGGAGTCGGACCTGGGCCATGGCCGGCCACAGCCGGGTGCGTGAGCGCCCGGATGTCGAGTGGCGCTCCGGGGTGGTCGTCGGCTTTAGGCCTTCGCCTGGCCCACGCGCATGGCCGCGCTCGGGGTCTTGGGGGCTTCCAGTCCCTGGACGCCGCGACGCTTGACCCACTGGATCACGATCGGGGCGGAGATGGCGATGGAGGAGTAGGTCCCCACCACGATGCCGAAGGTCAGGGTGAGGGCGAACGTCTTCAGGGTGGGTCCGCCGAACACCGCCAGCATGGTGGTGACGATGCCCGTGGCCACCGAGGTCATGATGGTCCGGGACAGGGTCTCGTTGATGGAGTTGTTGACCAGCACCTCGAAGTCGCCCTTGCGGTACTTGCTGGCGTTCTCGCGGATGCGGTCGAAGATGACGATGGAGTCGATCAGGGAATACCCGATCAACGTCAGCACCGCCGCGACCACCGTCATGTCCACCTCGAATCCGGTGACCATCAGCAACCCCAGGGTGAGCATGGTGTCGTGTGCCAGCGTCAACACGGAAGACAAGCCGTAGCCCAGTCCGTTCTTGCCGAAGCGGAACCAGATGTAGAGCATGATGATGAGGATGGAGAGCAGGGCCGACAGGATCGCGTCCCGCTTCAGTTCGCTGCCGACCTTGGGGCCCACCATGTCCATCCCGATGATCTTGACCTGGGATCCCTTGGCGGTGAGCACCTGCTGGACGGCGTCCGAAGCTGTCTTCTCGAAGGCCTGCGCCTTCGCTCCGTCCAGCACGTTGGTCTTCACCGTCACCGAGAAGACCTGGCCGGAATCGCTGCTGAGGGTGCGCACCTGCACGCCCTTGAGGCCGCCATCCGTTTCCAGGACCTTGGCGATGGCATCCGTGGCGTCGGGGCTCCCGGCGAGTCCCCCGTCGGCGCGCACGGTCATCATCACGCCGCCGGTGAAGTCGATGCCCCAGTTGAAGGAGGCCCTGCCACCCGGGTGCGGAACGAAGATGAAAGCCAGGATGAGCACGCCGAGGCCCCCGGAAACATACCCGATCTTCCGGAAATTCCCGACCACGTTGAGCTTCGCTTCCTCGAAGTAGCGGATGCCCTTTCCGATGCTGATGCCGGTGCGGTCCTTGGCGGAAAGCCAGATGTCGAACACCAGCCGCGTGCAGGTCAGGGCGGTGAACAGGGACACGATCACGCCGATGGTCAAGGTGAGCCCGAAGCCGCGGATGGGTCCCGTGCCCATGCGGTAGAGGACGTAGGCGGTGAGGACCGTGGTCAAGTGGGAGTCGATGATGGCGGAGAAGGCCCGCTTGTAACCGGCGTCCACGGCGGAACGCACGGACCGCCCGTTGCGCAGCTCCTCGCGGATGCGTTCGTAGATCAGCACGTTGGAGTCCACCGCCATGCCGATGGTGAGGATCACGCCCGCGATGCCGGGAAGGGTCAGGGTGGCGTGGAAGATCGCGAGGATGCCCATCAGGAACAGCGCGTTCAGGACCAGGGCCCCGCTCGCGACGCCGCCGCAGGCGTGGTACTGCCAGAACATGAACAGGAACACGGCGATCAGGCCGGCGAGCGCCGCGGCCATGCCCTTCTGGATGTTGTCGGCTCCCAGGCTGGGTCCCACCGAGCTTTCTTCGATGATGTGCATGGGCGCGGGCAACGCGCCGGCGCGAAGCACGATGGAGAGCTGCCTGGCCTCCATGATGTCGGCGAGACCCGTGATGGAGGCCCTGCCGCCGGCGATCCGACCTTGGATCACGGGCGCGCTGAACACCGCGCCGTCCAGCACGATGGCCATCTGCTTCCCGATGTTGGCGCCGGTGATGCGGGCGAACTCCTTGGGTCCGCGGCCCTTGAGGGTCAGCTCCACCATGGCCGCGCCTCCGCGCATGCCGCCCTGCTCGAAGCTCGGCTGGGCGTCGGCGACGTAATCGCCCTTCATGTCCGCGCGGCGCTTGAGCACGTAGAGCACCCGGATCTGCTTGCCGGACTTCACGTCCTCGGGCTTGCGGGCCCAGAGGAGATCCGTCTCCTGGGACCGGAGCACCTCCTGGACCTCGGGCCGCGCCAGGATCCGCTTCACCAGGTAGACGCTGTCCTCCATCACGGCGATGGAGTTCCCGAAGGGGATCAGGTAGGAGATGAACGGACGCGAGGCGTAGGGGACGTTCTTGGCCGCGGTGTCCTTCTTGGCGGTGTCGACGGCGCCCTTCTCGGCGACGCTTCCGAACAGCTCGCGGGCCACGTTCGCGGCGCTGTCGCGGCGAGCCGCGTCGAGATGGGCCTTGGACGTGCTGTCCATCGCCACCTTCGAGGTGTCGCCGGAGCGGGTGGTGTCCTTCCTGGTGGTGTCCGCGAACTTGGAACTGCGGTTGACCGCGGCATCGATCCGCTCCAGCACCACTTTCACGTCGGCGGGATCCCGCACCATCTTGAATTCCAACTGCGCCGTGCTCGAGAGCAGGGACTTGGCCTGCTCGGGCGCCACGCCGGCCAACTGCACCAGGATGCGGCTGTCCCCCTGCTTGCGGATTTCCGGTTCCGACACGCCGAACTGGTCGATGCGGTTGCGGAGCACTTCCAGGGCGCGATCCGTGGCGTCCTTGGCCACATCGGGTTCCAGTCCGGACTTGTCCACTTCCAGGACGAGGTGGGTGCCGCCTTGGAGGTCCAGTCCCAGCTTGATCGCCTTGGACGCCACCCCCGGGTGGTCCTGCGCGAACTTCTGCTTTTCCGCAAGGCTCATGCCCAACGTGCGGAAGGTGGGAACCAGCGCCCACAAGGAGAGCACGATGGCCACGGCCACGATGACGATTCTGAACCTGATGTTCTGCTTCATGCGTTGGGACCCGCGTTGGGTTTGGAGGTGGAGCCTGGGCAAGGTAGGACCCTGGACCGGGATTGGCAATCGGAAGGACGCTCTCCCGAACATCCTCTCAACTGGTTTCACGGGCGAATCGAGGGGGAACGGGACGGTCGATCGCCGCAGGCTCGGCGAGCGCGCGAACCACCCCCGGCGAGGAACGGATCAGATGGGTTGCGGCGCCTTGCCGTTCAAGGCCAGCCAGATCTTGGCCTGGTCGGACTCGGGAGAACCCGGGTAGAGCTTCACCAGCGCCTGCGCGACCTGGACCGCGTCGGCGGAGCGGGAGAGCTTCTCTCGGACCAGCACGAGCTGCCACATCACCTGGTAGAGGCTCGGGACCAGGTCCTGCGGCTCGGTCTCCTTGGCGCGGTCGGCGGCGTCGCCTGTCAATTTCTGGTAGGACGACAGGATGCCCTCGAGCTCGGATTCCGCCTGGGCGTACTTCCCCTGTTCGATGTAGCAGGCGGCGATGCCGCGCCGGGCCCCGCCTTCCAGCAGCGGGTATCCGGATCCGTCCTCCCGGGCGCGCTGGTACTTGGCCAGCGAACCCGCCCAGTCCCGCTGTTCGAACAGGTCGTGCCCCAACTGGAGCGCCGCCTTGGAGGCCTCGATCCCCGAGTAGCCTTCGACCACCTTCTCCAGGATGGCCTTCGCGCTGTCGGGCCTCCCGTTGTCGCGGAACACCATGGCCCGCCCGTAGAGCCGGTGCGCGACTTCCCGGGAATCGCGCTGCTTCCAGGACCACACGCTCCATGCGGCCAGCGCGCAGGCGACGATGGTGGCCGCGGTGAGCCAGGTGCCCTGGCTCCGCTTCCAGCTCTCGCTGGCGCGAACCCAGGCTGCCATCGCTTTTTCCTCGAAGGAAAGTTCGGGAGGGGGCATCGGCGAAGGCGTACGTTTGTCGGGCATGTCGTGCGAATCCTTACTTTGGGAGAGCCCAAGAATATAAACCCGGGAAAGGCCCAACCTCCGTGGACGATCCAGAGAACCTCCAGACCAGGCAACTCAAGGCCCGCCTGGAATCCATCGCGACGGCAGGCGAGGTTCTGCGGGTCGCCCTGGGCAATTCCTCCCTGGAATCCGCGGTGCGGACGCTCCTTCTGGGACTGGCCGATCTGGTCCCCTCGCGCGCCGTGGCGTTGTTCGAGGTGAAGGGCAAATCCCTGGTGGAGCTGGGCCGTCTGGTGTCCGGCGAGGAATCCCCCAAGTCGCCGGACCGCTCGCTCGACGATGCAGAACCCGCTCTCCAGGCTCTTCTGCTGCATCGCCACACCTTGGTGGAACAAGCCCCATCGTTGGTGGAGGGGGCTTTGGCGGGACGATCCATCTTCATCCCCTTCGAGGGGCGGTTGGGTGGCGAAATGGACGAAGGAGCCTCGCCGCTCCGGGCTTCCCACCTTCTGTGGATCGATTCCCCCGACGCAATGGAGGTCTCCTCCGACATCCTGGACACCCTCATCGCCCTGGCCAGCCAAGGCGGGGTGCTCCTCACCGGGTTCCGCTACCGCGACGACCTGGAGCGGACCTACTCCGCGCTGCGGGAAGCCAACCGGAGGCTCCAGAAGGACATCGACCGGGCCAAGAAGATCCAGGAGGGGCTGCTCCCGCAGGGTACGCCCATCGTTCCGGGGTTCCAGATCGGATGGAAGTACCTCCCCGCCTCCAAGGTCTCCGGGGACTACTTCGACTGCTTCCCCTTGGATCCCGCCCTACCGGATGGAACGCATTGCCTGGTGATCGCCGACGTGTCCGGACACGGCATCTCCGCATCGATGGTGATGGCGATGTTCAAGGTCTTGCTGCGGCGCGAAGTGCGCCCGGGAAGGTCCCTGGTGGATTCCCTGTCGCGCCTGAACCGGACCCTCCTGGACCAGGTGGGGGGGCTCCACTTCGTCACCGTGTTCCTGGCCCAGATCGACCCGGCCGCCAGGACCATGGAATGGTGCTCGGCGGGACACTGCCCCCAGTTGCTCCGGCACGCCGACGGTCGGATCGAGGAGTTGATGGCCAACGGGGTCTTCGTGGGCATGTTCGACGACCTG
Organism: Fibrobacteria bacterium; assembly: GCA_035604215.1. Lineage (GTDB taxonomy): Bacteria > Fibrobacterota > Fibrobacteria > UBA5070 > UBA5070 > UBA5070. Next base: position 1,933 of record DATNIW010000033.1, on the reverse strand, counting down.
CAGGCCGCGACCCAGACCCAGGGCCTGGAAAGCGGCGACTCGCTTCTTCTCTACACGGACGGCATCACCGAGGCGGAAAATCCCGAGGGTGAGCTCTACGGCATGGAACGGCTGATGTCCTCGCTGCGGAAGACCGACCAGAGCACCCCGGAGGTCCGGCTGGATTCGCTCCTGGGCGATCTGGACCTGTTCTCCGCCGGTGGGCTTCGGCAGGACGATCTCACCCTGGTCTCCATCCAGGTGGAATGACGTTCCCGGTCCTTTTGCTTCGGGTGGGGTCCATCTCCTGTTGGAGCGCCGGGCGCGAACTGGAGGGGATCCCTTTCGACGCGCTGAGGAGCGGCGATGTGGAACGCTTGTCCAGGGGACTTGGAGCGACGCGGAAACCGAGGGACGCCCGCCAGGTGCACGGAACAGCCATTGATGTGGACGGAACCAGCGAGGCCTGCGACGCGTTCCTGCTGGGACCGGGCGAGTCCGCCCTGGTCCGCCACGCGGACTGCTTCCCCGTGGTGGTCGCGGACCCGGTCCGTTCCCGCGCGGCGCTGGCCCATTGCGGATGGAGGGGGACCTTGGCCGGACTTGCGGCGATCTGCGCCCGCCGCCTGGTTCGCGATGGAAGCCGACCGGGGGACCTGGCGGCCGCCATCGGCGCCGGGATCGGCCCGGCGAGCTTCGAGGTCGGTCCCGAGGTCCTGGGTGCCTTTCCGGAGGAATTCCGAAGACGCACGGCTTGGGGAACCCCGTCCATCGATCTGGTCGCCTTCCTGCGCCACGACTTGGCTTCCGTAGGCGTCGCCAAGATCGAATCCCTCGCTCCGGACACCTTGGCGGACCCGAACTGGCATTCCTGGCGACGTGACGGATCTCACAGCGGACGGAATGCAACCATATGTATCGTTGGAGCCACGCCCTCTCAACCAGGAGAATCTGCATGAAGTTCAAGCTCCTCGTCGCTTTGTCCGCCTTGGCCTTCGCGGCCCCCAGCCATGCCCTCGTCGGCCTCGCCGTCTCAGCGGGTCTGAATTCCACCACCATTTCCGGTGCCGACCAGACCATGATAGGCGCCTCGCTTCCAAAGGCCTTCAACAACGACTCCGGTGCCAGCCTTGTCGCCCACCGCAGCAAGCTCTCTGGCATGACCCAGTTCGGCGTGAAGGCCTGGCTGGAGCTTCCGGTGATCCCCGTGGAATTCGAAGCCGCCTCGAACATCGCGTGGGGCTACTACCAAAGTTCCCTGATCCTGAAGCCCTTGACCGGCGCTCCCGACACCATCAAGGTGGACATCCCTGCACCTGTTCCCGGCGCCACCAAGAAGAGCGGCGAGACGCCCTATTTCTCGGTGCTGACCGACCTGACGCTGCGCTACCCCATCCTCCAGTTGCCGCCCCTTTCCCCCATCCAGCCCCTCAAGATCTGGGTCGGTGCGGGCCCCACCTATGTGATCGCCAGTCGTGTGGTGGACCAATCGGACCTGGAAGCCATCTACGGGACCGCGGGCAGCTTCTCGACGCCTGCCGCGGCCAGGACCACTTTCGTGAACAACATCACCACCAACACCTGGGGCGCGCACTTGGCCGTGGGCGCACAGCTCAAGATCCCGGTGGTGCCCATCGCCCTGTTCATCGACGGCAAGTGGTACCTGCACGTGGCCACATCGTCCGCGGCGAGCAAGTATCCGTTCGTGGTGAACGTCGGAGCCGGGCTCTCCATCTGACCGGATGCTCCGCGATTGTTGCTAACTTCTCGGGGCTCCGCGCAAATGGGCGCGGAGCCCCTTTCGTCTCTTGGAGCCGTAGTCCATGCTGATGCAAAAGATTCGCGACAACGCCGCCTGGGTGGTGGGAATCGCGGTGCTGTGCTTCGTGGCCCTCATCTTCGTCGACTGGGGGATGAGCCCCGGCAACAGCATGACCCACAAGACCGTGGTGGG
>DATNIW010000032.1:0-18048 GCA_035604215.1 Fibrobacteria bacterium | reverse complement strand
CCGATGGAGTAGCGCTCGCCTTCCAGGAGCAGGTCTTCCCGGCCGATCCCGTCGCGGCGTCCGTTGACGGACAGGAAATGTTGGTGGTTCCACGCGCCTTCGGGGTTGTGGGCGAAGGTGAGGTCGTAGGCGGGTGCGAGTTCCCAGCGTCCCCCCTGCTTCAGCCGGAAGGAGACGTTCTTCGTGTGGTCGTCCAGGTTCCGGGCCAGCACGTTGAAGACCATGCGCCGGAAGGCCTGTTCCAGGTCTTCGTCGGGCAGCCCGAGCCGCAGGATGGTCTCGAAGAGTTGGCCGTAGGAAAAGGCCCCGGCCATGCCGAAGTCCAGGTGCGCCATCGCGCAAAGGGTCTGGATGTGGTGCCTGGTCTCCGCGCCGTCGCGATCGAAGCGGCGGGTCATGAAGTGGGCTCTGCCACCCTCTTCGTGCAGGCGGCATTCCATCATCGCGATCCCGGCGGCCTTGGCCATCAGGGCGTAGGCGTATTCCACCCGTCCCTCCACGCGCGGCGCTCCAAGCTGGCCGTCCTCGATTCCGTCGAACTTGAGGAGCCAGTGCTGGAAGCCCTCGGGAGCGTCGAACTGGCCGGAGCGAAGTTCGCCGGTGCCGGGGTTCCAGCAGATCACGGCCTTGGGCCGTGCTCCACCGGCGGAGATGCCCACGCTGATGATGTGCTTGAGCGCCTGGGAGCCGTTCCCCTCGTCCAACCGTTCGTGGACGGCTCGGCGAGCCTCGGCCACGAGGGTTTCGAGCTCGATGGCCGACGCCCTCTCCACTTCGCCGCGTGGCGGCTTGAAGTGGAGCGCTCCCATGGTCCGGTTGCCGAGATAGGCCAGGCGGTCGAGCGTCGTGATGGCGTCCGGACCGACTCCGTAGGCACGCAGGCTCTCCTCGATCAGTCGATTGCCGAACCTGTCGGGAAGACTGTCGCTGATCATGGCGGGCAGCCTCTGGAAGGTCCGGGGAGAAAGGTCGGGGAAGACCAAGGTCCGGAGCTCGTTCACGGGCATCTGCAACGGAGCCGGTTCGATCCCCTGTCCGTGGAACGCCGGATCGTAGCGGAATGCGTAGAATCCGGTTCCGGGGTCCATCGCCAGGCGACCCACGGGATGCCCCCACAGATGGACCTCGATCCTGGAGACGTGGCGGAAGACCTTCCCCTCAGGAGGCATTCCCGGCCTTCTTCTTCCGCGCGCGCCGTCGCGGGCGATCCTCGACCATCAGGTAGGGGTTGACCGCGGGAATCGGGGCCAGGGTCTCGAACCATTCCTCCAGGCGCAGGGCCTTCACGACCTTGATGAAGGCGCGGAGATTGGTTCCTTCACCGCTCTCCAGCCGGCGGAGGACACCCGCACTGACTCCGGCCATGGCCGCCACCTCCTCCTGGGACTTGTTGAGTTCCAATCGGTAGGATCGAAGCTTCTCCCCGATCAAGGTCTCGATCTGCTCGATGGTGCGGAACGCCATGGATTTTCTCGGAGTTCTGATTGATCTCAATCAACTACTACTGGTTCAGTATACCGCCAAAATGATTGATTTCCAACTACTTATAGAAGGTTATGATGTGAATCGGAAGGACCCGAGAGCTGGACATGCCCTCCTCCTGCATCGCGTTCCAGACGGTGGTCTCGTCTACCTTTCCTGGCCGTGCCCCTACCGCACCGGTCCATCCACCCGATCGATTTCGGCGACCTCGCACCGCTTCGACCGGGCGTCGGCTCGGTGGTGACGGTGGGAAACTTCGATGGCGTCCATCTGGGCCACCAACGGCTCCTGGCCGCGGCCCGAAACCGCGCCACGGAACTCGGGCTTCCGTTGGTCGCGGTGACCTTCGAGCCCCACACCCGGCATTTCCTGGATCTTCGCGGCGGACCGGAGCTTCTGTCCACTTGGAAGGAAAGGGAGGTCCTCCTGCGCGAGCAGGGCGTGGATCTGCCCATCACCGTCCGCTTCGAAGACAATCTCCGGAGGTTGTCCGCCCTCGAGTTCGTGGATCTCCTGATCGACGACCTGGGCGCCCGCGAGCTGGTGCTCGGGTTCGACCACCGGTTCGGTCGCGGGGCCACGGGCACCGCCGAGGGCATCACCCCTCGTTGCCAGGAGCGCGGTGTGGCCTTGTCCGTGGTGGGCCAGTTGGATCGGGACGGAGGACCCGTCTCTTCCACGCGCATCCGCCAAGCCCTGACGACCTGGGGGCGCTTCCAGGAAGCCGTCGACCTGCTGGGGCACCCCTGGAGCTTGTGGGGAGAGGTCGTCCGCGGCGAGGGTCGAGGGCGGACCATCGGCTTTCCCACCGCCAATCTGGAGCCGATCAGCCCTCGGAAGCTCCTTCCGGCTTCCGGCGTGTATGCCGGTCGATTGCGTTGGGAAGAGGAGGTCCACCCCGCCGTGGTGAACATCGGGACGGCGCCCACCTTCCAACGCGGCATCCGCATCGTGGAAGTCCACTGTCTGGACGGGGTGGGACCGGATTATGGTCAGATCTGCCGATTGGATCTATACTTCCCGCTTCGTCAAGAATGCCGATTCGAGTCACTCGACGCGCTGCGCGCCCAGATCGGGAGCGATGCGGAAACAGCGCGGAAAAAGGTCGCCACACTTCCCTGAACCATCGCGGAGAGGTCGACATTGAGGATGAGAGCGGCGATATAAGAAGGAAAGAGAATGTCGACCATCACCGCTGAGAAGAAGAAGGAACTGATCGGAAAGTTCGGAGGCAAACCCTCCAACACCGGTTCCACGGAGGTTCAGATCTCGCTCCTGACCGAGCGGATCACCAACCTGACCGAACACGCCAAACTCCATCCCAACGACGTCCACAACCGTCGGGGGTTGTTGATGCTCGTCTCCAAGCGCCGGCGCCTGCTGGACTACCTGACGAAGACGGACCTGGAAGGGTACCGCGCGCTCATCAAGACCCTCCAAATCCGCCGCTAAACACAAGGAGCTCGGACCATGGGTCTACTCAATGAAACCAAGAGGGAGGTCTCGATCGAGATCGCCCCGGGAAAAACCATCACCATCCAGGTCGGCAAGCTCGCCAAGCAGGCCCACGGCAGCGCCGTGGTCAGCATGGGCGACACTTCCGTGCTGGTCACCGCCTGCGAAGGCAAGCCGGCCGCGTTCGACTTCTTCCCGCTGACGGTGGAATACCGCGAAGCCGCCTGGTCCGCCGGACGGATTCCGGGGGGATACTTCAAGCGCGAGGGCAAGCCCTCCGAGAAGGAAGTCCTCACCTGCCGCGTCATCGACCGTCCGTTGCGCCCGTCCTTCCCGGACGGATACATGAACGAGGTCCAGGTCATCGGCACCGTGATCTCCGCCGACGACAAGCACGATCCCGACGTCCTCGCCTTGGTGGGCGGCGCCTGCGCCATCTGGCTCTCGCCCCGCTTCCCGGTCTCCGAGCCCCTGGCCGGCGTGCGCGTCATCCTGCTGGACGGCGAGTACATCGTGAACCCCACCTACCAGGAATCCGAGAACGCCGAGATGGAACTGGTCATGGCGGCCTCGGAGAAGTCCATCTCCATGGTCGAGGGCGGCGCCTTCGAAGTTCCGGAAGAGAAGCTGATCGAAGCGATGGAAGTCGGCCATGCCGCCATCCGCAAGATCATCGCCGGAATCAAGAAGCTGCAGGCCGAATTGGCCATCGTCAAGAATCCCTGGACCGCTCCCGTCAAGGACGACGCCCTCTGGGCGCGCGTCTCGGGTCTGGTCCAGGCCAAGTTCCTGGCCACCTTCCGCGGGAAGCTCCCCAAGTCGCAGCTCTACCCGGCCCTGGACGCGATCAAGGCCGAAGCCAAGCTGGCGCTTGCGGACATCGAGGACGCCGCCGTCATGAAGACCGCGATGGCCTACCTGGACGACGTCAAGCGCGACGCGATGCGCGAGGTCATCCTGACCGACGGAATCCGTCCCGACGGACGCGCCCCGGACCAGACCCGCCAGGCCGAGGTGGAAGTCTCCGTGCTTCCGCGCACCCACGGCTCCGCGTTCTTCCAGCGCGGCGAGACCCTGAGCATGGTCACCGCCACGCTGGGGACCCGCACCGACGAGCAGCGCATCGACAGCCTGCGCGGCGAAACCTTCAAGAACTACATGCTGCACTACAACTTCCCCCCCTACTCGGTGGGCGAAGTCAAGCGCGTGGGTTCCACGGGCCGCCGCGAAATCGGACACGGACACCTGGCCGAGCGCTCGCTCGCTCCGGTGCTTCCCACCCCCGACAGCTTCCCGTACACGTTGCGCATCGTCTCCGAGATCCTGGAGTCCAACGGTTCCTCCAGCATGGCTTCGGTCTGCGGCGGATCGCTGGCGCTCATGGACGCGGGCGTCCCCATCAAGGAGCCCGTGGCCGGCATCGCCATGGGCCTGATCGCCGAAGGCAAACGCGTGGCCATCCTGTCGGACATCACCGGCACCGAAGACCACCTGGGCGACATGGACTTCAAGATCTGCGGCACCAGCCAGGGGATCACCGGCTTCCAGATGGACATCAAGCTGGACGACGGCCTGCCCAAGGAGATCCTGCGCAAGGCCCTGGACCAGGCCCGCGCCGGTCGCGCCAACTTCCTGGCCGTGATGAACGCCGCCCTGCCCGAGAGCCGCAAGGAAATCTCGCAGTACGCCCCGGCCATCCTGTCGCTCAAGATCCCGGAAGACAAGATCCGCGAACTGATCGGTCCCGGAGGCAAGGTCATCCGCGGCATCCAGGACGAGTCGGGCGCGGTGGTCAACGTGGACGACGGCGGCAACGTCACCATTTCCGCGGTGGTGCGCAAGGCCGGCCAGAAGGCCTTCCGCATGATCCAGGAGATGATGATGGAAGCCGAGGTCGGCAAGACCTACCCCAACGCCAAGGTCAAGTCCATCACCTCCTTCGGAGCCTTCGTGGAGTTCCTCCCGGGCAAGGAAGGACTGGTGCACATCTCCGAACTCGAGAACCGTCGCGTGGAGAAGGTGGAAGATGTGGTGGCCCTGGGAGACCAGATCCCGGTCAAGTGCATCGGCATCGACGGCCAGGGCAAGGTCCGGCTGTCGCGCAAGGCCACGTTCGCCGGCGCCTGATCGGGGCCGCGATAGAGGAGTATTTGAGGGAGATGGGAGACCGTCTCCCTTTCTTGTTCCCGGACCTTGGGTTGTAGGGATGTTGGAAACGCGCGGTCGAGGCGTGGTTTCCAGGTGTATTCCACGCGCGTGCGGGATCGAAAAGAGGTTGCGAAACGAGGCACACGCTCGACCAAAAAACCGTATCCTCGCGAAGACCTAGAGCTCGATGTAGTGATATCATCTATTCAGACAAGAAGGGAGTCGGCGATGCGCTTCGCGTGGGTCGCTGTCTATCAAATCATGAGAATTTTCCTCTCGATGCTCGGTAGAATCCATTTCCACAGGTCGGTCGCCATTCTCGGTTGCGATTCCTGCTCCTACGGTTCGCGACGAGAGTGCACGCAATGCGTCGAAACGAGGCCGCAGGAGTCCTCCAGATAGGTTCGATCAGACGGCAGGTTCGATCTCGGCGGCGGCGCCGGGCGTCCGCTTCGAACCGTCCGGATCCAGGATCCGGTAGGCCAGGAGCTTGACGCGGTCGCTGAACAGGAACCACAGGAGCGCGTAGCCCCAGACGAAACCGGCCCACTTCCAGCCCAGCGGCGTCATGAACACGCCGTAGACGGCGATCAGTGTGGCCAGGATCTGGGTACCCAGCACCGCCACCCAGAGGATCCGGGCGGGCCGGATGGACCAGAAGGGTCCCCGCGTGCGGGTCAGGAAGATGGTGAGGTGTCCGGCCACGGACAGGAGCAGGTACATCAGGGTCTGCAGATGCGGGCGGTCCAGGTGGAACACCCGATCGCCCAGGAAGAAGAGCCCGAAGGCGGCGATGGGCCCCACCACCCCCAGGACCGAAGCGATGCCCAGGACCATGCGCATGTTCCAGGACTCCGGCTGGTTCTTGAAGTGCACGTTGTCGTACGCGATGGAAAGGATGGCTCCGTCGTTCAACAGGGCCAGCATCACGATCATCACCGCGGTCAACGGGTAGAAGTTGAAGATCAGGATGGACAACGTCATGAACAGAAGCACGCGCAGGGTCTCCGCGATGCGGTAGATGGCGTAGCTGTTCATCCGCTGGAAGATCCGCCGACTCTCCTGGATGGCGTCGATGATCACGGAAAGTCCAGGCGTCAGCAGGACGATGGAGGCGGCGGCGCGCGCGGCGTCGGTGGCTCCGGACACGGCGATGCCGCAGTCCGCCTTCTTGAGCGCGGGGGCGTCGTTCACGCCGTCTCCCGTCATGCCCACGATGTGCCCGCGCTTCTGCAGCACGTCCACGATGTGGAACTTGTGCTCCGGGAACACCTGGGCGAAGCCGTCGGCGTCCTCGATGGATTTCGAGACCTTTTCGGGCTCGTCGTGCTTGGCGTCCATCAGGCCGCTGGCGTCGAGGATCCCCGAGCCCATGCCAAGCTTCTTGGCGGTCTCCACGGCGATGGCGATGGCGTCGCCGGTCACCATCTTCACCAATACTCCCATGTTCCGCGCGGTCTCGATGGTCGCCTTGGCGTCTTCGCGGGGCGGATCGAAAAGGGGAAGCACGCCCAGGAATTTCCAGGATCCGTCTGCTTCGGACCGAGCCACGCCCAGGGACCGGAATCCGCGGGCGGCGAACTCCCCCACCGCCTTGTCGACGGAAGCCGTCACCCGCGCCGCGTTGGAAGCGAGCTGCAGGATCACCTGGGGCGCGCCCTTGGTCACCTTGAAGGAGGCGCCGTCCGGACCCTTGACATCGGCTTCGGTACGCTTGTGCACGGGGTCGAACGGCTGGAAATGGGTCACCTGGAAGCCGTTCAAGGAGGACTTGTCCTTCAGGCCGCCCAACACCGCCAGGTCGATGGTGTCGTTGTTCTCCTCGCGCGAGGCGAGCGCTCCCGCGAACACGACTTCGTCCCCGGAGATTCCTTCCACCCCGAACGGATCGCCCAGGGTCAGCTTGTTTTGGGTCAACGTGCCTGTCTTGTCCGAGCAGAGCACATCCACCCCGGCCAACTCCTCGATGGCCACCAACTTGCTCACGACCACGTTCTTGCGGGACAGGAGTCGCGCGCCCACCGCCATGGTCACGGAAAGGACGGTGGGCATGGCCACGGGGATGGCCGCCACGGTGAGCACCAACGCGAATTGCAACGTGGTCAGGACGCGGTCCCCGCGGAGGATCGCCACCGCGATGATCACCGCCACCAGGGCCACGGCCAAGAGGATCAGGTAGTTCCCGATCTTGAGGACGGCCTTCTGGAAGTGGCTGGTGGTGTGGGCGCTCTGGACCAGTTGGGCCGTCTTCCCGAAGTAGGTGCCGGCTCCGGTGGCGTACACCAGGGCGCTGATCTCCCCTTGCCGCACGATGGATCCGGAGAAGACGGCGTCCCCGGACTTCCGCGTGGCGGGAAGGCTCTCCCCCGTCAGTGCGGACTGGTCCACCTCCAGGGAATCGCCCTCCAGCAGCCGGGCGTCGGCGGGCACGATGTCGCCCAACCGCAACCGGACGATGTCTCCGGGAACCAGTTCGCGGGACGGCGGCGTGATCCACTTTCCGTCGCGCTTGACGCGGGCGTTGACGGCCAGCTTGGCCTTGAGGGCGGCAATGGCGTTGCCCGCCTCCTTCTCTTCCCAGAATCCGACCACGGAATTGGCCAGCAGCAGCACCAGGATGATCCCGAAATCCGGCCAGTGCCGCGCCACCGCGGAGAGGATCACCGCGGCCTCGATCATCCAGGGGATGGGCCCCCAGAAGTAGGTCAGGAACTTGAGGAAGAGGTTGGTCTCCTTCTCCGCCAGTTCGTTGGGGCCGTACTGGGCCAGCCGTTTTCCGGCCTCGGCACCGGTCAGTCCCGCATCCGTGACCCCTAGCTTCGCGAAGACCTCCGGCATCGGGAGGGATTTCAGGTCGTCCATGGATTGAGCCTTTCTTGGCGTCGGGTCATCTGGTTCGAGGCGACGTTCATCGCGTCGTCCATTTCCAATTGCGGATCTCCGGCATGTCCTGGCCGTTCAGATCGATGTACGCCTTGTGCTCGATCAGTTTCTCCTGGAGCTGCCGCTTCAGGTGCAGTCCCCTCTCGCCGGTCTGGGGCAGGCGGTCCACCGCGTCCATCACCAGGTGGAACCGGTCCAGTTCGTTGAGCACCGTCATGTCGAAGGGCGTGGTGATGGTGCCTTCCTCCTTGTAGCCTCGCACGTGGAAGTTGTCGTGGTTGGGACGGCGGTAGGTCAGGCGGTGGATGAGCCACGGGTAGGCGTGGAAGGCGAAGATCACGGGCTTGTCGGCCGTGAACAGATCCTGGAAGTCGCCGTCGCCCAACCCATGCGGATGCTCGGTGGGTGGCTCCAGGCGCATGAGGTCCACCACGTTCACCATCCGGATGTTCACCTCGGGAAGGTGCTCCCGCAGGATGGAGATGGCGGCCAGGGTCTCCAGGGTGGGGACGTCTCCGGCGCAGGCCATGACGATGTCGGGGGCCGTGTCCTGGTTTCCGCTGGCCCACGACCAGATCCCGATCCCCGTGGTGCAGTGTGCCACCGCCTCGGACATGGAAAGCCACTGCGGCGCCGGATGCTTGCCCGCCACCACCACGTTCACGTAGTGGCGGCTGCGCAAGCAGTGGTCCATCACCGAAAGCAGGCAGTTGGCGTCCGGCGGCAGGTACACCCGGACGATTTCCGCCTTCTTGTTCACCACGTGGTCCAGGAAGCCGGGATCCTGGTGGGTGAAACCATTGTGGTCCTGTCGCCAGACGTGCGAGGCCAGCAGGTAGTTCAAGGATGCGATCTTCCGACGCCAGGGCAGGTGCGAAGTGATCTTGAGCCACTTGGCGTGCTGGTTGAACATGGAATCCACGATGTGGATGAACGCCTCGTAGCAGTTGAAGAGGCCGTGCCTTCCCGTGAGCAGATACCCTTCCAACCAGCCCTCGCACTGGTGCTCGCTGAGCATTTCCATCACGCGTCCCGTGGGGGCCAGGAACTCGTCGCCGGGAACCGTGGCGGCATTCCACTGGCGCTCGGTCACCTCGAAGACGGACTCCAGACCGTTGGACAACGTCTCGTCGGGTCCGAAGATGCGGAAGTTCCTCTGACCGCCGTTGCGCTTGACCACCTCGCGCAAGAAGCGTCCCAGCACGTGGGTGTCGCCGATCCCGGGGCAGCCGTGCTCGGGAACCTCCGCCGCGAAGTCGCGGAAATCCGGCATCCGAAGGTCGCGCAGGAGCCTTCCTCCGTTGGCGTGGGGGTTGGAGCCCATGCGGCGGTCACCCACGGGAGCCAGCTCGGCCAGCTCGGGCACCAACTTCCCCTGCTCGTCGAAGAGTTCCTCGGGTCGATAGCTGCGGAGCCAGTTTTCGAGGAGCTTCAGGTGTTCCGGATGGGTTGCCGGATCCGAAAGCGGAACCTGGTGGGAATGGAAGGTGCCTTCGATCCTGACCCCGTCCACCTCGACTGGTCCCGTCCATCCCTTGGGCGAAGCCAGGACGATCATGGGCCAGCGGGGTCGGTCGGTGTGTCCACGCTTGCGCGCATCGGCTTGGATCGCCCGGATCCGTTCCATGCCGGAGTCCAACGCGGCGGCCATGGCCTGGTGCATCGCGGCGGGCTCGTGCCCCTCCACGAAGATGGGATCCCAGCCGTAGCCGCGCAGCAACTGGTCCAGCTCCTCGCGCGTGATCCGAGCGAGGATGGTGGGATTCGAGATCTTGTAGCCGTTGAGGTGCAGGATCGGGAACACCGCGCCGTCGTGCACCGGGTCCAGGAACTTGTTGGAGTGCCAAGCGGTGGCCAGAGGACCGGTCTCGGCCTCGCCGTCGCCCACCACGCAGGCCACGACCAGATCGGGATTGTCGAACACGGCTCCGAAGGAGTGGCTCAGGGAATAGCCGAGCTCGCCGCCTTCGTGGATGGAGCCGGGAGTCTCCGGAGAGGCGTGGCTGGGGATCCCGCCGGGAAAGGAGAACTGGAGGAAGAGCTTTCGCAGCCCCGCCTCGTCCTGGGAGATGTCCGGATAGATCTCGCTGTAGGTGCCTTCCAGGTAGGTGTTCCCCACCACGGCGGGCCCCCCGTGTCCGGGACCGGACACGTAGATCATGTCCAGGTCGTACTTCTTGATGACGCGATTCAGGTGCGCGTAGATGAAGTTCTGGCCGGGAGTGGTGCCCCAGTGCCCCAGCAGCATGTGCTTCACGTCGCCCAGGACCAGCGGCCGTTTCAGGAGGGGATTGTCGTAGAGGTAGATCTGCCCCACCGCGAGGTAGTTGGCAGCGCGCCAGTAGGCGTCGATCTTGCGCGCTTCCTCCGGATCCAAGGTCGATGGTTTCTCCGAGCTCATGTGGACACCTCCATTTTGCCGCGGGTCGTTCCCAGGAGACGGGACACGGACCGCGCGATCATCATTTCTTCGTCGGTGCGGATCATCCGGACCGCGACCCGACCCGAATCCGAAGAGATCAATCCGGCGTTCTCCAGGTTCCGCTCGGGGTCCAGATCGATTCCGAGGAATCCGAGCCCTTCGCAGACGCGGGCGCGGATTTCCGGCGAGTTTTCGCCGATCCCGCCGGAGAACACCAGGGCATCCAGACCGCCGGCCGCGGCGGCGTAGGCCCCGATGCACTTTCGGATCTGGTAACAGAAGATGTCCACGGCTTGGGCGCATCTCTCGTCCTCGCCGGATTTGAGCAGGAGTTCGCGCATGTCCGAACTTGTCTCGGAGATCCCCAGCAATCCAGACTCGAAGTGGATCATGTGGTCGAATGCCTTCCCGTCCATTCCGGTCGAGCGGGAGAGGAATCGGGGAAGTCCCGGATCCAGATCCCCCGACCGGGTGGCCATGGGGATTCCCGCAGCGGGCGTGAATCCCATCGTGGTGTCCAACGGCTGTCCGGCGTGGACCACGGCGAGGCTGGCCCCGCTGCCCAGATGGGCCAGGACCACGCGTCCGGTCTTGGCCAGGGGCGCGTCCAGGCGGGCCAGCTCCTCCATCAGGAACTGGTAGGAGAGTCCGTGGAAGCCGTAGCGACGGATTCCGAGGGAATCGAATCTCCGGGGAATCGCGAGGCGCCTGGCGACGGGGGGCATGTCCCGGTGGAACTCGGTGTCGAAGCAAGCCACCTGCGGGAGCTTCGGGAACCGGCGGTGGAAGGCCCGCGTCAAGAGGATCTCCTCGGGCAGGTGTTCGGGATCGAAGGGACTGAGCCGCACGAGGTCGTCCACCATCTCCGGTGTGACGAATTCCGGCATCCCGTATGCGGCCCCTCCGTGGACCACGCGATGGCCCACCGCCGCGAGGGCGTCCCCGGGAAGGTGTTCCTGCACCCAATCCATCAGGACTTCCACGGCCGCTTCGTGGTCCCCGGCGGCGATCGGAGCACGCGTTTCCCGTCCGGGCGTTCCTTCCCGGAACCACAGGCAGGGGCTCGGAGAACCGATCCCTTCCACCGCCCCGGCCAGGACGCGCCGCGATCCGACTCCTTCCTCGAACAGGGCGAACTTGATGCTCGAGGAACCGCCGTTCACGGTCAGGATGCGCAACGAACCAATCCGGAGAGAAGCCCATGATCGACCACTTTGGCTCCTTTTGTGAGAACGGTGCCTTGTGAACATACAAGGAAGGACCCTCGAAAACCTTGACAGGACGTGTCGATCCCGTTTCGGATCCTCCGTCGGATCCGAGGTTGATACGTTTGGGGACATGGACAGACTTCGACTCGGACTCGTGCAGTACGCGCCCATCTGGTGCGATCCCGCCGCCAGCCTGGCGAAGGTCGTGGATCTCCTGCGAACCGCCCCGGACACGGATCTTCTGGTGCTCCCCGAGATGTCCCTAACGGGTTTCACCATGGACGCGGCGAAGGCCGCGCCGCCCCCGGCGGTCCTGGAGCGTCTTTCCCGCATCGCCCGGGAACGCAGGACCGGAATCGTCTACGGGTGCGTGGAGGACGGATGCAACCGGATCGTGCTCCTGGACCGCCACGGGGAGCGCGCCGGAACCTACGACAAGCGGCACCTGTTCTCCCTGGGTGACGAATCCCGTCACTACGCTCCCGGCTCCGAGGTCCCGGACTGGACCTTCGAGGGCTGGACCATCCGTCCCTCCATCTGCTACGATCTGCGCTTCCCCTACCACTACTGGAAGGGAGCCGAACGGTGCGACCTCGCGCTGGTGCCCGCCTGCTGGCCCGGCTCGCGGGAGCGGCACTGGAAGACCCTTCTGGCCGCGCGCGCCATCGAGAACCAGTTCTGGGTGGCGGGCGTGAACCGCGTGGGAGAGGAGCCGCGGCTGTCCTACAATGGAGCGTCCATGGTCCTGGATCCCAGGGGGACTCCGGTCCTGGAGGCGGGCGAACGCGAAGGGATCCACGTGGTGGAGATCGACCGGATCACCGTGTCCGAGACCAGGTCGCGATATCCGTTCCTCCGGGATCGCCTCGAAGACTGAGGCGGCGAGAGGATCACCGCAGACCTTTCATGCCGCTCACCCTGAGGAGGCCCAAAGGGCCGTCTCGAAGGGGATGAATGGGGAGAGACTCAGAGGATCCGGAGGATCTCCACCGCCCGGTCCCTGAAGATCCGGATCTCCCCTTGGCGGGCTCCCTTGCACGCCTGTCCGAACGGACTCGCCAGCGAGACGCACTGGATCGGGATTCCCTGGACATGGAGTTCGACGGGACAGGGACAGACCAGGTACCATGTCCCGGAAGCGAGCGCAAGGGCGCCCCACGCGAAGATCTCGGAGGGAATGGACGGATTCCGACAAGCGACCCAGTCGAGCCCCGCTTGCGCGTCCGCCCGGATCCTCTCCTGCATCGCCCGCGCCTGTCCGATCATCTCCCGGCCGGTTTCGTACTTGTCTCCGGCGCTGCTGCGGGTTTCCCCGGCGGCGGCCTGCTCCAGCGCCTCCAGCTCGGCCAGGGTGCGCGCCAACCGATCCGTCAACAGCCTCCGCAGTCCGTCCATGACCGCGATCTTCGACGGCTCGGATGCCGGCGAAGGTTCAAGCGCGGGGATGGGCGGTGGCATAAGCCTTCCTCAACCTGTCCACGGACACGTGGGTGTAGACCTGCGTGGTGGCGAGATCCGAGTGTCCCAGCAGCTCCTTGACGGACACCAGATCCGCCCCTCCATCCAGCAGATGGGTCGCGAAGGAATGGCGCAGGGCGTGGGGCCAATCCGGCCCGCCGTTCCCGACCGTCGCCATGGCCGCCTGGACATCCCTCTCGATGGTCCGACGCCCGATCCGGCCGGAACGGCCAGGGAAGACGGGACCGGGTCCGGTGGCTTCCGCGCGCCAAGCCTCCAGCGACCGGACGGCGGGATCGGTGAGCGGCACCAACCGTTCCTTCCGCCCCTTCCCCAGCACCCTCAGTTGGCGTGCTCCCAGGTCCACATCACGCCAGTCCAACCCCACCAGTTCCGCAAGGCGCAGGCCCGAACCCCAGAGGAGCTCCAGCACCAGGGCGGCGCGTCGGAACCGATTCAAGTCTTCGCCGGAAGAAGCCGCGGCGAGAGAGCGGCAAGCCTCGATGGCCTGGACGACATCCGCGGCGGAGATCACGGACACCAACCGACTGCGCTTGCGCGGAGCCACCAAGGTGGAGGAAGGGTCGGAGTCGATCCAACCCTGCCGCTTGGCGTAGCGACAGAACGAACGCAAGGCCGCGAGTCCTCGGGCCACCGAGGTCGGCGCCGCCTCGGATCGCATCTTCGCCGCGATCCTCCTGCGCAGTGCGGCGGTTTCCATGCTCCTCCAGCCATCCTCTTCGCCTTGGGCACGGAGGATCCAGTCCAGGTCGCGCAGATAGGAATCCACCGTGAGGGGCGAGTGGCCCAGTTCCTGGAGGTGGTGGCGACCGAACCGTTCGAGCGCCTGGGCCAGGTCCGGGCGCGGCGGGATCATTCCACCACGGCTTCCAGATCGTATTCCGTGGCGCCCACCACGCGCACCGTGGCGAAGGTCCCGGGTTCGGCGTCCCCGTCCAGGATCTGCACCGAATTGTCGACCTCCGGGGCGTCGAATTCCGTCCGCGCGTCGAAGCGATGCGATCGGCCCTCGGCCACCCCTTCCACAAGCACCTTGAGGACGGAACCCACCCGGGCCTCGTTCAGCTCCAGGCTGATCTCGGATTGGCGGCGCATCAGGCGCGCGAGCCGGTCCTGGGCCACCTCCGGATCCACCACGCCGGGCAGGTCGAACCCGTGCGTCCCCTCCTCGGGCGAGTAGGTGAAGCCTCCCAGACGGTCGAACCGGGTCTCCTCCACCAGGTCCATCAGCTCCGCAACGTCTTCTTCCGTCTCGCCGGGGAATCCCAGCAGGAAAGTTGTGCGCAGGGCGATCCCCGGAACGCCCGCGCGGATCCTGGACAGCAGCTCTCGCAGGGACTGGCGGTTGTGGCCGCGCCGCATGGCCTTGAGCATGCGCTCGGATCCATGCTGGAGCGGCATGTCCAGGTAGCGGCAGATGCGGCCGGAATTGTCCATCAGGTCCAGGAGCTTGTCGTCCACGAACTGCGGATAGGCGTAGGTGAGCCGGATCCATTCCATGTCGGTTTCCGACAGGATCCGTCCCAAAAGGCCGGACAGGGAATTTCCGGAACCCAGGTCCTTGCCCCACCAGGTGAGATCCTGCGCGATCAGGACCGCCTCGCGGATGCCCTGCCGGGACAGGTCCCGGATGTCCTCCACGATTTCCTCGGTGGTCCGTGACACGTGCTTGCCGCGCATTCCGGGGATGGCGCAGAACGAACAGACCCGGTCGCAGCCTTCGGAGATCTTCACGTAGGCGTGGTGGACGCCCTTGGCGAGAAGGCGGGGCACGCGAACCTCGGAGGAACATTCCGGTTGGAGCCCCCAGGCGGCTGCCCGCACCTTCGCGACCAGCTCGCCGGGCTGGTAGGTGCCGGTCCAGAGATCGACTTCGGGGATCTCCGCGCGCAGGTCTTCCAGGTATCGTTGGGAGAGGCAACCCGCGACCAGGATCTTCTGCCCCTCGGACCTTTCGGCCACGCGGGCCAGGATCTCGTTGACGGATTCCTCCTTGGCGGCCTCGATGAATCCGCAGGTGTTGACCACCACCAGGGAGGCCTGCTCGGGGAATTCGGAAGCCCGGAAGCCCGCCGTGAGGAAGTCACCGTAGATGCGTTCGGTGTCCACGAGATTCTTGGAACAACCCAGGTTCACCACATGGATGGATGGAGCTCGCATCAGGGCGTGCCGTCGGAGCGGGATTCGTTGCTCTTGCGGTCGATCCAGGGCTTGAGTCCTTCGGGCGCCAGGCGCTTGTCCGCGAAGGCCTGCGCGGCGGCCCGCGACGTGAACCGACCCACGCGCACGCGCCAGTACTGCCCGGCCAGACCGGCCCCGTCCGTGGGAACCGGGATGGCGTAGGCTGGAATCCCCTCCGCCGCGAACTTGGCGATGTGGGCGTCGGCGTCGGCCTTGGTCTTGTGGATGCTCACCTGGAGGACCCAATCGCCCTCCGCGCCGGGGTTTCCCTGGGTCTGGTCCGCAACGGGAACCTTGGGGACCGGGGCAGGCGCCTTGGGAGGCTTGGCGGGAGTGGTGGCAGGAGTTGGAGCCGTCGGGGCAGGTTTCGGGGCGACAGCCGGGGCGGCGGGATGCGCCACCGGTGTGCTGTCCGGCTTCGGATGCGGCATGGCGGGGGCCGCGGCGGCGGCGCTCGGGACGGAATCCGCCTTCGCGGTGTCTCCGGACGGAGCCGACCGAAGGATCTCGGGCGGCGTGAAATTGGTGTCGCCGGTGGGCGCTGGAATCTGCGCCACGGGCCCGGAGGGTTTGACCTCCTTCTTGCACCCGCACAGCACCAAAGCTCCCGCCGAAATCGCGGCCAACCCCGCAGACATCCTCGTTCTCATCGGACCTCCGATGGTCTCCCGTACCCACCGGAGACCCTGATGGGCAAAGGTACGTCCATCCGAAAACGGAAACGGGATGGTGCACCTCTCGCCGCAACGGGTCACCCGTTCAGCTGTCCCAGCGCACTCCCGCGTACATCTGGCGGCCGCGCAACGGTCCCCAGATGTGGCTGGTGCCGTAGTTCCCCTGGGCATCGAAGTAGTTGGGCGGGTCCCCGCCCGACACGACCTGGGTGTAATTGAACAGGTTCTCCGCACCCACGTAGAGAGTGATTTCCTTGCGCACCTTCCAGTCCAGCTTGGTGTCGAACACCGCGAAGGCGGGAGCGTGCGACCGCTTGGGATCGAATGCCGTGCTGTCCACGGGGTTGTACCCGTTGTACTGGGTTGCGTAGCCATAGGGGGCCAAATCCCTCGGCGCCGTCCATACCACATCCCCGGACCAGTCGAGGGGACCCACCTTCATGTCGAATCTTCCCGTGATGTCCGTCTCGACTGCGGCCACCGGTTCGATGGTCTTGTACCGGTCGGGGATCTGCTGGTGCTCCACCCCGGCACCCAACTTGAGCCAAGGCCAGGGAAGGATCGCGGCCTCGGCGTCCATGGACAGGAACGGCAAGGTCGCCGAATCGTTCCGCAGCACCGGTCGCGCCCCACTTTCATCGACGTACGCCAGATTGGACAGCATCGTTCCGTACATGCTTCCGGATAGGTCCCAGGTGGGCTTCTCCAAGGAGAGCACCCCGCCACCACCCCAGGCCTTCTCCAACTTGTTGATGTCGATGTCGAAACCGTTGTTCAGGATGTTGTGGTCGGTCTCGAAGAAGGTGAGCGGTGCATGCCAGCCGCGCCCGGCGGAAAGCCGTCCGGTGAGTCCTTCCACGAATTCCCAACGGAGATTGGCGCGTGGCGAGATCAGCCAGTCGTCCACCTGGGGGCCGCCGGGCTTGTCGATCCAGTTCACCGTGGCGTCGTCGGCGCGCACGGCCACCGACAGATCCCGTTCACGTCCGAAGTTCCAGACGTCTTGGGCGTACAATCCACCGAACAATGCATCGAAGGAATCCGGAATGATGCTGTCGTCCACGAAGTAGGTCTGCGACTGCGAGCGCATGTACTCGTAGGTGCCGTCCGCACCCAGGGTGACGGTGTGCGGTCCGGCGGTGCCCACCCAGCGCAGATCGGCCACCATGGTGTTGTCGTCGTTGTAGTAGTCGGCGGCATCTTCATATTCGGAGCCCTGCGATTGTCCCGCCCAACCGGCGCGCAATTGCCAGAGTCCGAGTCCCGGAGAGTCCCAGGTCAGGGATCCCGCCGTCTCCGTCCGGTCGGTGGTGATCCACTCCACGATGGAACGGGGCGAGCCCGTATAGTCGTTGCGGACATCGTTGGTCGTTGTGCCGTTCCCGAATTGCAGGTCGTTGGGCGGGGTGGAGGTGATGGCGGGGAAGTCGCTCGTGACCGTCCCGCCGAAGACCTCGGAATGGCTTTTCACGGCGCGGGCGTCCCAGTACCAGCCTTGGCCCAGAGTTCCGTCGAGCTTCACCAGCCCGCTTTCGTCCTTCAGCGACGGCGATTCCGTGAGACCGTTGTTGTCGGCGTCCCATTGACCCTCCTGGAAGAAGTGACCGGCGGCCACCAGACCCAGGTTCCCGTCGTCCGTGCGGGTGGTGGCGGAAAACGTCAAGCGCCGCCAGTCGTCGTTCCCGCCCGCGATGTCCGAAGTGAAGCTCGGACCCCGAGGTGCCTGGAGCCGGATGTCGATGGCGCCTCCAATGGCTCCCGGAGCCAAAAGCGATGCGCCCGGTCCTCGGGAGATGTCGATGCCCGCGAGTCCCGCCGTGGTCAACGCGTCCACGCCGTAGAATCCGGTCACCGTGGAATACAACGGAAGGCCGTCCACCAGCACGGTGGTGTGTTCGGCCCCCAGCCCGTTGATCTGGATCTGCTTGAAACCGCACGACGAACACGCGGTGAGGACGTCCACCCCGGGTTCGTCGGTCACCGCCTGGGCCAGGTCGTCGGCGTTCTTGCGCTGGATGGCCTCCGGAGTGACCACTTGCGTGGGCTGGATGGCGTTGGTAAGGGCTCCTATCCGGTCCAGGTCGCGCCGCTGGCCGCGGACCACCACGGCACCGCT
>DATNIW010000031.1:0-2512 GCA_035604215.1 Fibrobacteria bacterium | reverse complement strand
CATCGGAGACCCGGGTCCCTGCGGCAAGATCCTGATCCGCGGCGAGCCGGGCTGGGACATCATCCCCGAACTGAGCCCCATCCAGGGCGAGCCCATCATCGACAAGCCCGGCAAGGGAAGCTTCTACGCCACCGACCTGGAGCTCATCCTGCGCGTGAAGGGGATCACCCACCTGATCCTGACGGGCATCACCACGGACGTGTGCGTCCACACCACCATGCGCGAAGCCAACGACCGCGGCTTCGAGTGCCTCCTGGTGGAAGACGCCACCGGAGCCACCAAGCTCGAAAACCACCTCGCCGCGATCTCCATGGTCCACATGCAAGGCGGTGTCTTCGGAGCCACGGCGACATCGAAGGCGATCCTGGAGGGGCTGCTCGCGGAGGGGTGAAAGGGCGAGACCGGCCAAGCCCACCTCCCAAGCCCGCCTCACCCCCGTTCCCCCTCTCCAACAAGTGGAGAGGGGGTGGGGCTGGAATTGCGAGACCTACCTTCTTCCCCATGCGCATTCCCATTCTGGCCACTCTCGGCATGCTTCTGATGTCGTCGTGCGGCGTCCAGCAACGGATCATCCGCGCACAGGTGGATGCCCCTTCAGCGCCTCCAATTCCCATCCTCCCTCTGGATGAATCCGAGCACATCGTGATCCAAGCCGGAATCGCCCAGAGGATCGGTCCCTGTCCCACCGGAGGATTGTTGAATGATTCCGGCCCGACGCCACTCGGACTGAGCTTCGATCCACGGACCTCGGGAGGTTTGCTCGGTTTCCATTACAAGGCGATCTGGGCTGGTTTCGAACTTTCCGGCAATCAGACCTCCTGCTTGTTCGGAACGAATACCCAGGTGGACAATTGGAAATTCTTGGGATTCTTCGGTCTCGGTGCCACCAGTTTCCACCAGAGTCTCCAATTGCAACAGCCGGTGGTCACGTCGTATGCCATCGAGGACAGGGACACGGTGGTGAGCCTTTCAGGTTCCGTTTCTAGCATCACCAGTACCCTTGGACTTTCAGCGATGTTCACCTCCGGCAGCATCCAACCTTTTGTCGCCTTTCGCTTTCTCGAAGGTCCTACGGTCGACGGTTCCAGTGGTGGCGCTTTCGCCTCCACGAACGCCTTCTCCCTCAGCCAAGCGCTCTTGTACGCGGGCGCCAGGACCGATTTATCACAGCGTTTCCATGTACTCGCTGGTGGCGGCTGGAGAACCTTCACCGGTGGATTGATCCACGGAAGTGACTGGAACCTCTACCTCGGCTTGGGCTTCGACCTCGCCCGGTCACCTAAAGCGAATACGACGACATCTGCACTGATGTGACGGATACCGCCGCAGCGAGGCAAAGCCGAGCGCCCGGCGAGCACCGAGCACGGACACGAAGCGAGCCCAAACCAAAACCGTCGGGGGTCCAGGGGTCGAAGTTCTTCGCAGGGCGTCCCACGCGGCCATCGGCCCTTGTGGGCCGATGGAGTCGAACGGAAGGGACGCCCGGAGAGCCTGAGACCCCCTGGTGCGCGGGAGTCCAGAGGGTCCGCGCACACGGACCCTCTGGCCGCCGGGGTCACGGGGGCCGCGGCAGGCCCCTGTGCACCAAGCCGCGCGCAGCGCATGGGCGAAGCCACCCCGTCACCGCGCAGCGGCAGGACCCGTCCCGGGAAAATATTCCGTGTGGGTCTCCCCTGTCCGCCCGTAGTAGAGCACTCTCTTCCCGAGGATCGAGACGTGGTAGCCCGCGCATCCTGCTCGGACCACCTTGGCGCAAAATCCCGGGTAGGTGTAGCCGGGCGCCTTTGTCTGGGCCTCGCGGATGGCCTCGCGCACGACGTCTACTTCGAACCGCTCCCCCACGGGATGCGGTACCGGCGACGTCTCCAGGACCAGAAACCGTCCATCCGGCAGGAAAGCGGTGCGGGTCGAGCGCCGGAAATCGACATCGTACCCGTCGAAGCCGGCGTCCATCAGCGTCTTCACGACCTGCCCGAAGTCCATGGCTCCGGATTCGGAAGCCTCGGAGGTGGTGCGCGCCAGTTCTTTCCAGTTCGTGTCCATGGTGTTTTTCCTTTGTTCGGTGTGGTTTTCACGGTTGGTGAGGTGAACCCGTCAGTCCACGGGCAGGGAAACAAGGCCCCGCCGCTCGACGATCCCGCGCAGGATCTGCACAAGTGCTGCGCGTTCGTCGGGCGAAAGGTGTCCGAAGAATTCGGCATCGTTGGCATCCGCCAAAGCCGCGAGCTTCGGGACCAGGGTGCGGCCAGCCGGGCTCAATCGAAGGGTCTGGGCCCTGCCATCCTCGGGATCGGCGGTTCGGACCACCAGCTCCTTGCCGATCAGCCGGTCGGCGAGCTTGGTGATGGCGCCGCGTGTCATGCCCATGCGTTCGGCCAGGCGGCTGGGAGCGGCGGATTCCGCATCCAGCAGTTGGCGCATCAGAACCCACTCCGCCACGGTCACCCCGTGCTCCTCGACCACGCGGGCGAAGGCCTGCGAAACGTGGTTGGACACGAACCGCAGCCAGTAT
>DATNIW010000030.1:0-12600 GCA_035604215.1 Fibrobacteria bacterium | reverse complement strand
CTGCGGATCGAAGGTGGATCCCCTGTTCCCGGGGTGTCCCTCCAATTCCGGATGGTCCACAGCGCCTTGCTGCTGGAAGCATCGGGAGCGGGCGTCGTCCAGAATCCCGCCAAGTCCGCATCGCTCGCGCAGTCCTGGGAGCTGGTGGATTCGGGGACCACGGCGCTCGAGCCGCTGCTTCGAGAAGGTGTGGCCAGGACGGGTCCACCAGTGGACATCCTGGGGAGGATCCTACAGATCCCGCCGAAGCCTTGGATGGGCTGGAGCCACTGAATCCGTAACGCGAACGGTGAGTTGGCGGATCGATCTCGCCAGAGAAAGCGTTGGTGTTTTGGTAACGCCCCGAAGGTCAATCCAGCCACTCTCCCTGGATCACCCCCTCACTCTTCCATAATCGATTGCGACGCGAACGAACGGCCTGCGGGTCTGAAAGGTCGTTGGTAAATTGACAATAACCACTCTGGGAGGGCGAGTTTATGAGACGGAATCAGCGATCCAATGGTGCTGGAGTTGCGGCGGCGGCGACCGCTGCCTTCTTGGTCCTGGGCTCGGCGCAGCCCAGCTCGGCGCAGAATTGCTCATCGGCCACCCTGACAAGCGGGACGCAGCAATGCTCCTCGAACGCTTCGGGGACCGTGGGCAGCTACACATGGACCATCTGGTCCAGCGGGAGCGGGGGTTGCATGACGCCCCACGGAAACGGCAGCGCCGCGTTCAAGGCGACTTGGAACAACGCCGGGGATTTCCTTGCACGCGAAGGGTTGCAATGGAACTCCACCCAGAGCTACACCCAAATCGGCAACATCGTGGCGACCTATTCCTACACCAAATCGGGATCCGCGGGCGGCTACTCGTTCATCGGGATCTACGGCTGGTCGGAAAACCCGCTGCACGAGTACTACATCGTCGACGACTGGTTCGGCGGTGGTTCGCCCCCCACCGGGGGCGGCCAGATGATGGGCTCGTATACGCTTGATGGTGGCACCTACAACGTCTACACCCACACCCAGACCAATCAGCCGGCCATCACGGGCACCGCGACATTCGTGCAGTTCTTCAGCATCCGGCAGTCTGCGCGCACTTGCGGCACCATCTCCCTTTCCCAGCACTTCGCCCAGTGGACGAAGTTGGGGATGAACCTGGGGAACATGGAAGAGGCCAAGCTTCTCGTGGAAGCGGGGGGAGGCAGCGGGAGCATCGACTATTCGGTGGGAACCATGACCGTTGGTGGTTCCACCGCCTTGGAGCCCGTCCCGGAAACCATGCCGGAGGTCACGCCAGCCGGCGCAGCCTTCAACGCGGGCGCACCCGGTATCCTCTCCATCGTTTCGCTGGACGGTTCGGTGCTTCGGTCCGTTCGGCAGGCAAGTTCGCAGCAGGCGATCGTTCCCACCGCCAATCTGCCCAAGGGGCTTTATCTGCTGCGCTTCCAGGGGGATGCCAGCGCTCCCCAAACCAGGAAGCTGCTCGTCCAGTAGCTCCTTCTATAGCCTGCAGGCCGAACTCAATCCGGGAACCAGACCTTGGCGTCCCTGTTCGCGGTGGTGTTCGCCCCGAAGAACTTGTCCTGCCAGGCGTCCGTGGTCTCCAGGCCCGAGAAGGCGCCCGATGCCTTGGTCTGGATCTCGTGGCGGAAGCGGTAGTGCTCGAACACGTCCATCACGTGGACCGCGTAGGCTTCGGCGAGGGGCCGATGGCCGCGCACGATCAGAAGGTTCTCGTCGTTGTCGTAGGAGGCCCGGTACCCCTGGTTGTGGCTGCCGGTCACCACCACGCAGCCGGGAGAGAACGGATCGATCACCACGATCTTGTCCTGGATGATGGCGTGGGCGTCGGGGCCCGCCTTCAACAGCTCCTGCTGCCAGTAGGAGAACTGGTCGCCGATCGCCGCCGCGGCGACGACTTCGGCGTTGGCGTCGGTGTCGTGCACGAGGACGGTGTTGAAGTCGCCCGCCGCCTTGGGGTCGGTCACGGCTCCGCGGACGACCAGTTCCGGGTTCGCCTTCGCGATCCGGGCCGCCGTGTCGATGACGCTGGGCGTTCCCGGTTCGAACTCCAGGAACAGGATGGCTTGCCTGGCCTGTTCCATGAGGCCGAACACCTCCGCGAGGTCGGGAGGGGTCGGTTCGTCCGGCTGGGGAGGAGAGTGGCGTGCATGAGGGGTGTTCGGCGAGAACCAGACCGTGGCGGTTCCCTGGTCCACCGCGAGATCCTTCGCGCCGGGGCTGGCGTCCCAGGCGCGGAGTTCGGGACCTTGGGCGCCCTTGCCGTCGGAAGTGTCCGCCTTCAGGCGATTCCAGTAGTCCATGTAGGCGGCGGCGAGATCCGAGCTTTCCGCCACCAGCGCGTTGTTGGACTGGGCGCAGATCCCGGTGTCCGTCCAGTTGGTGCTCCCCAGGAGAACCGCCCGGGGATGGCCTTGTGCATCCACCTGCACGCAGAATTTGTTGTGCCCGATGTGCCCGCTGGGCACGAAGCGGTCGATGATCTCGATCCCCGTCCGCTCGTGGAGCGCCTGCCGCGCGGCGCGGTTGGTGGCGTCGTTCGTCCCCGCGTTGGAAAGGATCAGGTGCAGGTTCCCGGCCTGGAGAAGGATCTGGACAAGTTCCGGATCGTTCAACTCGTAGAGGGCGAGGTAGCAGCTTCCGCCCTGGTCCGAGGACCGCTTCACGAGCAGCTCCACGCCCTCCAGGATCTGGCCCGCGAGGGCCTGGCGCAGGGGGTCTCCCGGCTGGTCGATGCGGTTGGTCAGCACCTTGTAGTCCGGGGCGCCGTCGGGACCCGGGGGGATCTGGTGGACCAGGAACTGGGTGGAGAGGATGCCCCGGTTGAAGTAGGTCTTGAAGCTTCCGCGGTCGGGCGTCGGGGTGGAGGGTCCCGCCACGACGGCGAGGTCGCCGCGAGGCGCGAGCTTGCCGGGTTCGCCGACCAGCGGAACGATCCTGTGGCTCCAGGCGCTCCCGCGTGCGGCCAGGAGATCCTTCCACTCGAAGGCCTGCACCGGCCATTCCTCCGAGCTGTGCTTCGTCCATGCGGGGTTCGACTGGCCGACGAATCCGACCCAGGTCTCCAGTGGTTCCCAGGATCCGGCGGCGTCGGGCGCACCGGGCTTCCGGTAGATGGCGAAGCCCAGGCATCCGGGGATCTTCTCCGGATATCGCCAGGCGACCTGGATCACGTCGTTGTCCGCGAAGCTGGTGGCGTTGGGCATGCGTCGCTCCCTTCGTGCTGACATTTTCCGACTCGCAGCGAGGACGCCGATGAACCTACACGGCGCGGGACGGCACGGGGGGCGCGGCAACAGGACTGCAATCCCGACCGGGGAGTCCCCCAATGCGCATCAGCGCGAGGCGTACACCTCGCGGCCGTTCACCCAGGTGTGCAGGATGTCGGGATGGTCGTGGCGGCGCTCCACCACAAGCAGATCCGCGCGCTTCCCGATCTCGATGGAACCGGTGCATTCGTCGATTCCCGTCGCGGTGGCGGGGACCAGGGTCGCCATGGCCACGGCTTGGGGCAGGGGGCGAAGGCCCAAGGAGTCCACCAGGAAGACGGCGTGCAGCAGCGACACGGGGAGGTAGTCGGAGCAGAGGATGTCGCCGTACCCGTGCTCCAGGGCCTTGCGGACGGAGAGGTTGCCGGCCTGCGATCCGCCCCGCACCAGGTTGGGCGCTCCCAGGCACGAGGGGATGCCACGGTCGCGTGCGGCGCCCGCCGTCTGGAGGTTCACGGGAAATTCGCTCATGGCGATCCCTTCGCGGGCGCACCAGTCGATCCGCACCTCGCTGTCGTCGTCGTGCGAAGCCATTGCCACCCCGTGGCTGGAGCAAAGCTCGACCATGGCGTCCACGGCTTCGCCCACCCCGCTCTCGTGCGCGGCGCGCTTGCGTTCCAGGATGCGGTCCAGTTCTTCGTCGGACTTGTCGTAGACCTTGCCGTAGAACCCCTTGTAGGCGGCCACGTCCTTGTACTGGCCCTGGCCGGGAGAGTGGTCCATGAAGGACAGGAGATGCACCTTGCCCTCCCTCACCAGCGCTTCCAGGTGGGGGACCGCGCCCAGGTCGGTGACCTCGAAACGGGCGTGGATCCGGGTGTTCACGCGCAACAGCGGGCGGAGCTCGAAGATCTCGCGGATCAGCCCCGCGGCGGCGTTGTTGGAGCGCAGGCCTTCTTCCATGTCGGCGAAGGAGAGGGAGTGGAACATGGTGGTGATGCCGCATGCGGCCAGGCTCCGGTCCAGCTCCCTCACCGCGATCTCGGTGGGGAAGCGGGCGTTGGGCCTGGGCTCCACCGCCTTCTCGATGGCGTCGGAGTGCATGTCCACCAGACCCGGGAGGAGCCACGCGCCGCGGGCGTCCAGGCCGCCGCCGAGCGTCCGTCCCTGGACGATCTCCGCGATGGTCCCGCCCTCCACCCGCACCGATGCGTCTTCCAGGACGCGGTCGGGGAGAACGGCTCGACAATTTTCGATGACGAAGTCGGTCACGACTCTCCTCCGATCCGGACCGTCTCGTCGGCGATCCTCGAAAGCATCTCGGGGTCGTGGAAGACCCCCACCATCGTGCAGCCCCGATCGCGGAGCTCCGAGAGCAGGTCCAGCACGATTCCCGCCGATTCCCTGTCCAGGGAAGCGGTGGGCTCGTCCAGCAGGAGGAGCGACGGCTCCCACCCCACGGCGCGCGCGATGTTGACGCGCTGCTGTTCGCCCCCGCTGAAGGTCGCGGGATACGCGGAATGCAGGGGCCGCGGGATCCGCAGGCGATCCAGGATCCGCTCCGCGCGTTCACGCGCCTCCAGCAGGGGGATGCCTTGCCGGATCTGCAGCGGCTCGGCGACCAGGTCCAGGGTCGGCACGCGGGGAATGACCCGCAGGAACTGGGACACGAAGCCGATCTCCGACCGCCTCAATTGGATCACCTGCGCCTCGGTGGCGGTGGCCAGATCCACGGTCCCGTAGGCCGCCGATTCGAACGCGAGGGATCCCCCCGAGGCCAGGTAGGTGCGGTGGATGCACTTCAGGACCGTGCTCTTGCCCGCCCCCGAAGGTCCGGAAAGGCCAAGGAACCGGCCCCTGCGCACGTGGAAGGACACGCCGTCCAGCGCCCGGACGGACAGGCCGCCCTGCATGTGGAGATGGAACATCTTAGACAGATTTTGAACCACGAGCAAGGTCCGATCTCCTATTGCAGTTGGGAAGCGACCAGAAGCTGGGTGTAGGAATGCTGGGGATCCTGCAGGATCTGGTCGGTGAGGCCGGATTCCACCACTTCGCCGTTGCGCATCACCAGGGTCCTCTGGCACAGGAGGTTGATCACCCCCAGGTCGTGGGAGACCACCAGCATGGAGAGCCGCAGTTCGTCGCGCAGTTCGCGCACCATGTCCAGGACCCGCGCCTGCACGGAGAGGTCCAATCCGGTGGTCACCTCGTCCAAAAGCAGGATGGGCGGATCGCCGGAAAGCGCCTTGGCGATCTGGACCCTCTGCTGCATGCCCCCGCTGAAGTTCCGGGGCGGTTCGTCCATGCGCTCCAGCGGGATCTCGGTGCGCTCCAGGAGCCCCCCGGCGCGTTTCCGCATGGCGCCGATGGACCTCCAGCCGGCGGAGAGCAGCCGCTCGGCGATGTTGCCGCCCGAACTGACGCCCATGCGAAGCCCCAGTTGCGGGTGCTGGTACACGATCCCCATGGCCGCGTCGCGCACCGCCCTTTGCCGGAACTTGTCCATGGCCAGCAGGTTCCGGCTCCAGGCGCATCCCTCCTGGAACAGGTCGGGCACATTTTCCAAGGCCGGCGTCCGAGCCACTTCCAGGAATCCGGCGGTCGCGGGCCAGTCGAAATGGAGCAGGCGTACCAGGGTGCTCTTCCCCGATCCGCTCTCGCCCACGATGCCCAGGGCCTCTTCCCGGAAAAGCTCCAGGCTGACGTCCCTGCAGGCCCACACCGTGGCACACACGGGGCATCGGTTCGTCTCGGACCGCGCGCCGGTTCCGTCCATGCAGGCGTCGCATCCGGGTCCGAATCGGCGCGTCAGGCCATGGGCTCTCAGGAGCGGTTCCATCGTGCTTTCCTCTTGTCGCAGTAGCCGGTGTCGGAGCAGCAGTGCGACCGCGATCCGCCCGGACCCAGGATCTCGTCCAGGAAGGTGTCCGTGGATCCGCACCGGGCGCAGGACTTTCCGGCGAAGTCCTCCACGCGGAAGCAGTGGTCCTCGAATTCCAGGGGTTCCACCCGGGTGTGGGGCGGAACGGCGTAGATGCGCCTTTCCCGTCCCGCGCCGAAGAGGAACAAGGTGTCGGCCATGTGCAGCTTGGGGACGTCCCACCGGGGAACGGGACTCGGGTCCATCACGTGGCGCCCGTTCACGGTGCATGGGTAGCGGTAGGAGATGCGGATCTCCCCGAAATGCACCACGTCCTCGTAGAGGTGCAGCCACATCCGCGCGTAGTCGGCCTCCGCGTGCATCCTGCGGGTCTGGGCCTCGGAGGGTTCCACCTCGCGCAACGCCTCCGGGTAGGGCACCTGCAGGACCAGGATCTGTTGGTCGGTCATCCGCTCCTCGGGGATGCGGTGCCGCGTCTGCACCAGGGAGGCTTCCAGGGTGTCGGTGGTGACGGCGACTCCCGCCACGCGCTCGTAGAACTTCTTGATGTTCACGGCGTTCACAGAACCGTCGCAGCCCTGGTCGATGACCTTGACCACGTCTTCAGGAAGGAGCATCGAAAGGGTGATCTGGATGCCGCCGGTCCCCCATCCGCGGGCCAGAGGCATCTCGCGGGACCCGTAGGGCACCTGGTACCCCGGTATGGCCACCGCCTTGAGGAGGGCGCGACGGACGTCCTTCTTCGCGCCGTCGTCCAGGAATCCGAAGGTGGTCCCGGCGGATCCGGTCTTCGAGAGCCACTCATGCACGCGCATGGCCGTTCTCCTTTTCCTGCGCGTTCGCGCGAGCCTTGCGTAGGCGATCGAGATCGGAGAGGAAGTCCACGTAGTGGGGGAGCTTCCAGTGGTTGGAGAACCCCATGCTTTCGATCCCGTCGGTGTGGTAGAGCACGAATTCCTGGTCCTCGGCGGGGCAGGTGGGCGTTTCCGTGCGCATGCAGCGGTCCAGGACTCCCATGGAGATGGCCTTGATCTCGTTGTGCCCCAGGCAAAGGCCGTAGCCCATGTGGAAGCGCGGTTCGCCTTCCGGATTGGAGAACCGCGAGACGACTTCGGCCTCGGTCACCAGAATCTCTCCGGCCACCACGGACTCTCCCGTCACCGGGTGGGTCATGCGCAAGGGCAGGTACCCCACCCGCAGCTCGGCCAGGGTCGGATGGATGTGGCCGTAGCCGCGCATGCTGGAATAGGCCAGGAGCAGGAGTCCGCCCGTTTCGCCGCGGGCCAGGGCCTGGAGCCTCGCGCTGCGCGGAGCCGGGAACGCCACGGAGCGGCGCGTGATGTCGAAGGGTTCGTCGTCCTCCGTCCCGGGTTCCTCCACCAGTCCGTCGCGGCGCAGGAGCTCCACCACCCTCGGGAAGGTGTCGGGCATGTCATCGGGTTCGGGGAGTCCGCGGAACACGCGTTCGCGGATCACCTGCCTGCGGAGCGCGGGATCCTCCAGGCGGTCCAGTTCCAGGAGGCGCAGGGTGTAGTCGCCGGTGGGTCCCAGGATCTGTCCTCCGGGCACGTCCTTGAAGGCCGACGAAATCCGTCGCACCATCCGCATGTCCCCGGTGGTGTCCGGGATCGATTCTCCCAGCCGGGGAAGCGTCGCGCGGTGCGCGCGCAACAGGAAGGACGCCTCGATGGTGTCCCCGGCCGCCTGGCGCAGCGCCAGGGCCGCGAGATCGGGTGCGTGGAGTCCACCCTCTCCCATGACGCGGTCCACCGCGAGGTGCAGCTGCTCGCGGATCTGCGACAGTTGCAGGGGAGCGCTCGCCGCTCCCTGGCGGCGGTACTCGTTGAGATCGCAGGCGCGTTCGATCGCCTCGCGACCTCCCTTGACGGCGACGTAGGCCATCAGCGCACCTCCTCGAGACGGGTGGAACGGGGCAGGGCCGCGACCCGGCCCTCGCGATCCAGGAAGATGGCGTCCACCCCGCAGGGATAGGACGAATTCGCCAGGCGCAGCGCGGTCCATTCGCCGTCGGGCACTCCATCCATCCGGGGCGCGAGCTTCGACTCGATCCCCGGTCCGCTCCACCACCAGGACCCGCCGGTGGAATGGATCTTTTCCGCCAGGTACAGGAGCGCGCTTCCCCGGTCGGGATAGTCGGGATCTCCGACGCGCAGCTCCGCGATCCGGAACCCGGCTCCGCCGATGCCCGCCAGGACGAATTCCGCCTGGTCCGTGGGCGCGAGCCGGCACCCCGTTCGGGTGCTGATCCGATGCGCGGTGGGGATGTCCTCTCCCCAGAGGTTGGACAGCGCGCATTCCGAATCCATCAGGCTGTCGGCCAGAAGGTCCAGCGCCGCCGTCCGGTCGGAGACGGACCTCGCGAGAGGTC
This sequence comes from Fibrobacteria bacterium, assembly GCA_035604215.1. GTDB lineage: Bacteria > Fibrobacterota > Fibrobacteria > UBA5070 > UBA5070 > UBA5070. The sequence goes on along the minus strand of DATNIW010000030.1, from coordinate 4,113 downwards.
GCACGGTGCCCGGCCGCGCGAAGGCCTGCAAAACGCTGCGGAAGGCTTCGTGTTCGAGCACGGTCTGCGTCCGGTCCATCTCAGGCCTCCGCCAACAGGTCGAATTCCACCTTGGTCGAGGCCGATAGACTCGCCTCCAGCGACCTCTTCCCCACGATCGCTTCGCGTCCCGCTTCCACCAGGTCCAGCATGCGCGACAGCTCCGGCGGTTCGGGCAGTACGCGTCCCATGGCGTCCAAGGCGGCCGCGGCCAAGGCCCTGCGCACGTCGCCGCCGATCACCACCGCCCATCCGTCCATTCCTCGGAACTGGACTCGGCAGGACGAGGCCAGCACTTCGCCGGGGTGGAACCGGGAACCCAGACCTTCGCGGACGGTCATGAGGACCAGCCCTTCGCGCGGCGCCCCCAGGATCTCCGTGTCCTCGGGAATGTCGGCCAGGATCCGATCCAACCTCTCCTCGTCGATCTCGGCGAGGACTTCGCAGGTGCCTATCTCACGCATCGGTTTCCTCCAGACGGGCCAAGAACGAAACTCCGTGCCTCTCGAAGCCCAGGTTGTCGTAGAAGCGGTGGGCGTCCGATCTTCGCGAGCCCGAGGACAACGCGAGCTTGTAGCATCCCTTGGTCCGGGCGATGTCCAGGGCGCGGCGCATCATGGCCCCGCCGATCCCCTCTCCGCGACGATCCGCGTCCACCACCACGGCTTCCACGAGGGCGCTGGGAATTCCCCGGTGCGAAAGGGTCGCGACCACGAGAAGGGAGAAGGTCCCCACGACGCGACCTCCGGATTCGGCCAGATGGATCTGGTAGTCCGGGTAGCTTTCCACGACATCCCAGATGTCGTCGGCGCTCGAGGCGTCCAACGGCGGATCCGGGTGGTCGTCCAATTGCGAGTAGAGGCGCAGGAGGTCGGGGATGTCCTCCCGGCCGGCGACCCGGAAATGCAGCGAGTCTTCCATCTAGGAGGCTTTCGATCGGATGAAGGCGCTGATGCGGTCGATGGCGGCCACGGTGACCACGATCAGGATCAGGATGGTGGTGACGTCCCGGTTCTCGTAGCTGCGCAGCTTGTCGAACAGGAGCATCCCGATGCCCCCGGCACCGGTGAACCCGAGGATGGTGGCCGATCGCAGGTCGGATTCCAGCCGATACAGGACCATGGAGACCAAGAATGGGGTGATCTGGGGGATCACGGCGTAGCGGATCACCTTGGGCGACGCGGCGCCGGTGGAGGCGAGGGCGGAGACGGGTTCCATGGAGATGGATTCGAGCCCTTCGGAGAAGAGCTTGATCAGCACGCCAGAGGTGTGGAACCCCAGGGCCAGGATGCCGGGCATGGGACCCAGGCCCACGGCCGACACGAACAGCATGGCCCAGATGATCTCGTTGATGGAGCGGGTCATGTTGGCGAACAGGCGCGTCCCCGAATAGAGGACTCCCCGGACGGCACGCCAGAATCCGGACCGTCCCGGGAAGATGATCTCCAGGGTGTTCCGGGAGGCCAGGAACGAGAGCGGAAAGGCGATGAGGACGGAAAGGACCATGGCGAGGAAGGCCATCTCCACCGTCTCCAGCATGGACCAGGCGTAGCGCGCCAGCATCCGGCCGGAAAGGTCGGGAGGGAAGAAGCCGCTGTCGGGGATCGAGGGCGTCCCCGCCAGGTACTGCACCATGTTCCCGGACCCCTTGACGAGTCCGGACAGGCTCATGTCGGTCTGGCGCCAGCAGAGCGCGACCACGACCAGGAAGGCCCCGGAAACCAGGAGGTTCTGCGGGCGCAGGGGATGGACCCGCCTTTGGAGAGCTTCGAGTTCCATCCTATCGCCTCGGTTTCCGACCGTCTCCCCTCTGCGTCACTTCTTGTCCAATTCCTTCTTGAACGCGATCTGGGCGCGGACCGGGTCGTAGACGCTGTCCGCGACCGGGGCGTAGCCGGAAAGCTTGAGCATGGCGAGGCCGTCCTTGTCCTTGTAGCCGACGAAGGCTTCCTGCAGGGCCTTCTTCAGGCTCTCGGGAAGGTCCTTGCGGTAGGCGATGGGCGATCCCGGAATCAGCGGCGATGTCCACACGATGTTGAAATCCTTGTCCTTGGTCCACATCTTGCCTTCGCCGCGCAGCATGTCGAGGTCGTTGGTGGAGGCGATGTCGACCTTGCCGGCCTTGATGGCGAGCATGGAGGCCTCGTGGCTTCCCGAGTAGATGACCTTCGAGAAGTAGGTCTGGGGGTCGATCTTGAGGTCCTTCACCAGGTGCAGCGTGGGAACCAGCGTCCCGGAGGTGGAGTTGGGGTCGGTGAAGGCCCAGACCTTGCCCTTGGCGTCACTGATGCTGTGGAGTCCGGACGCCTTGTTGGTGATGATGACGCCGTGGTACCCCGCCATGCCGTCCTGGTCCACCTCGACCACGAAGCACTGGGCGCCGGCTCGCTCGGAGGCTTCCGCGTAGGACTTGGGCCCGAAGTAGGCGAAGTCCACGTGCTTGAACTGCATTCCCGTGATCACCCCGGCGTAGTCGCTGGAGCTGATCATCTGCACCGGGATTCCCAGGTGGGCCGTGAGGTAGTCGACCAGGTTCTTGAAGCGTTCGGTCTGGTTGCTGGAGGATTCGGTGGGGACCGTGCTGAACACCAGCTTGTCGGGCCAGTCGGAGGGCACGGCCGAGGCCGAGGCCGCGAGTCCGGCGATCAGGGGGAGGATTCCGAGGATCTTGCGCATGGTTCGTTCTCCTGGGTGCGAGTGGTGGTGGAACAGTGGAGGGATGATTCAGGCCGCGGCGAGCGGACCCGAAGGGATGGTGGAGACGGGAACCTCCGGGAGATCCGTCTCGGGATCCAGGGGGTTTTCGCCCCGGTAGATGGCCTCGACGATTTCCGGCGAAAGGCCTTCCGGAGGGCCGTCGTACACGAAGCGTCCGTCGTTGATGCCGATCACCCGGTCCGCGTAGGATCGGGCCGCCTCCAGGTGGTGCAGGCTGCACACCACCGTGATCCCGAACTGCCGGGTGGCGCGGCGCAGGACTTCCATGACACCGGTGGCGGATCGGGGATCGAGGGCGGAGATGGGCTCGTCGGCCAGGATGAGCGAAGGTTGCTGGACCAGGGCACGGGCGATGGCGACGCGCTGCTTCTGGCCTCCGGAGAGCCGGTCGCAGCGGTCCAGGACGCGGTCTTCCAGGCCCACCACGCGCAGGGCTTCCAGGATCCGGACGTATTCCGGACGCACGTACCACTGGAGGAGGGCCCGGGCCATGGGGATCCTGGAGAGGAGTCCGCTTCCCACGTTGTGCAGGACGGGCAGGCGTCCCACCAGGTGGAACGACTGGAAGATGAATCCGATCCGTTCGCGGAAGCGCTCCAGATCCGCGCCCAGGAGCGCGGAAGGATTCGTTCCCAGCACCTCCAAGCCGCCCGACCGGAGCGCGATGCTCCCGTTGAGGGCCATGAGGAGGGTGGTCTTGCCGGACCCGGAAGGGCCCAGCAACACCAGGAACTGTCCGGAAGGAACCTGGAGATCGACTCCCTTCAGGACCTCGCGCGGCCCGTAGCCCAGGACCAGGTCCCGGGCCACGACGGCGCAGTTCGAGGTCGAGTCAGATTCCGGCATTCCGGTTTCCGCGAAGGGCGCGTTCAGGACTCGCTGGACTCACTTGATGCTCCATGTCCCCTTGACGCCCAGGAAGACCTGGGAGTTGTATTCCGACTTGCCGACCTTGGGCGAATTGTCTGTGCCCGTGTAGGCCAGGTGGAAGCGGAAGTCCTTGTCGGCCCAGGGGAAGTACTCGATAGCCGGGGCGAAGCCCAGGACGTTGTCCGTGGTCTTGCTCGCGTAGGTGTAGGTGTCGTAGAAGACCTTCAACTGGGGGCGCAACGATCCCGGATTGTACCGGGCGCAACCGGACACCGTGTAGAGCTGGTCCCCACCCCCGACCTTGGAGTTGAACGAGGCGCGGTCTGTGCTGTTGTTCCAGTATTCGAAATCGAGCTCGCCGCCGACCGGGGCGGGATCCACCTTGATGCCCGCGGCGCCGATCATGCTTCCCTTGGACCATCCGGTCTGGGGCATCACGGTGAAGGAAAGCATGGGCTGGATCACGTCCGCGACCATCCCCTGGTA
>DATNIW010000029.1:0-3714 GCA_035604215.1 Fibrobacteria bacterium | reverse complement strand
TGGCGGCAGATGGCGAGACCGAGGCCGGTGCCTCCGAACCGCCGCGTGGTGGACGTGTCGGCCTGGGTGAAGGCCAGGAAAAGGCCCGCCTGCTTGTCCCGAGGGATCCCGATTCCCGTGTCCCGCACCGAAAAGCGGAGGGTCGCCGCGTCTCCGTTCCGGGACACGAGTTCCAGGGAGACGGCAACCGAGCCGCGCTCCGTGAACTTGATGGCGTTGCCGGTCAGGTTGATGAGGATCTGCCCCAGGCGGTGGGCGTCCCCGACCAGGTGGGTGGTCCCCTGAGGCGGCGCTCCGATGACCAGTTCCAGGTCCTTGCTCCCCGCGTTGGCGCCCATGATGGTCGCGAGGTTGTCCAGGACGTCGTCCAGGTGGAACGGGGTGTTCTCCAGCTCCAGATGGCCGGCCTCGATCTTGGAAAAATCCAGGATGTCGTCGATCAACAACTGCAGCGAAGTCCCCGCGCGGAGGATCTTGCGCACGATGGCCTGCGAGTCCGGTTCCTGCTGGCGGTTCTCGAGAAGTTGGGTCAGGCCCATGATGGCGCTCATGGGGGTCCGGATCTCGTGGCTCATGTTGGCGAGGAACTCGGCCTTGGAGCGGTTGGCGGCGATGGCTTCCTCGGTGCGCGCCCGCAGGTCCTCTTCGATAGCGCGTCGCTCGGTCAAGTCCACCACCACTCCCAGGTGTCCGAAGATCTCGCCGGCCTCGTTGCGCAAGGGGGCGGCCGTGACCAGGACGGGAATGCGGCTTCCGTCCTTGCGTACGTAGAACCGCTCGCGGGGCTGGGACGCGAAGCGCGCGATGTCGGCGGCGACGGCCTGGAACCTGGAGGGGGGAGGTGCATCGGTGTTCCGGGAGAATTCGCTCACCAGGGTGTCGACCTCTTCCGGGACGCGCAGGCGATCCCCGGACATCTTTCCCACCACTTCTTCGGCCTTGTATCCGAGCATGGCTTCGGCCGCCGGATTGAACATGGTGATGGTCCACTCCGTGTCCGCCGTGATGATCGCGTATCCGGCGGTATCCAGAATGGTCTTCTGCAGGGTGGAGATCGATTCGATCTGGGCGGTCCGCTCGTGGACCTGTCGTTCCAGGTCCGCGTTGAGGGCGAGGATCCGGCGGCGCACCCGGGCCTGCAGTCGCAGGTACAGGAACAGGAGGAGTCCGCCCAGGATCAGGATCCCCGCCGCGACGGCCAACGCGGTGTTGCGCGACTGGGCGACGCGAGCTTGCAGGGCGGAAGCCGGATAGGTGGCCGCCACCACCCATTGGCGCGCAGTGGTGGAAGACTCAAGGGAAACCCGATGCGAGACCACCAGCAAGGAGCCCCTGCGCGCGCCGGAGCCCACCCACTGGGGGAGGTCGTCCGCACGCGCCTCGTCGTCGAACTCATCCCTCCAACGGTGCCGTTTCCCCAGGGCGAATCCGAATTCCATTTCCTTGCGCGGGTGGCTGAGGAAGTCGCCCTCGCCGTTGGTCAGGTAGGCCTCGAAAGGAGGGATCAGCGATTTTCGGAATTCGTCGAGCATCGGGCGGGCGTCGATGTCCACGACCACGATCCCGAACAGCTTGCCGCTGGCGTCGCGAACCGGGGTGCTGGCCCTCTGGATGGGGACGGGCGGCTCCACTAGGCGGCCGGCCGCGCTGTCCAGACCGAGGTCGGAAAGGAACACGTCGCCGGTCTTGCGCGGCGCCGCTTGGGCGAAGAAGTCCCGACCGCTGTCGCGCTCCAGTGCATGGTCCGGGGCGATCCGGCGATCGCCGCCCCTCTGGTCGAGCCGGACGATCTCGCGTCCGCCGTTCGCGACCCCGACCAACCGAAGTTCCACGATCCGCGGATCGGTCTTCGCGAAACCGATGAAGATGGTCTCCAGTCGCCGCTTCCACAATTCTTCCGGGGTGTTCTCGAGGCGATCGAATCCATGGCTCGCTTCCGCCCGCAGGATGCCAGAGATCGGAGGCAGACTCGCGAGGAAGACCGCTTCCCGGCGTAGCGATTCCTGGTGGTCGCGCAGTAGCTCGGTCCGGATCGCAACCTGCGCGAGCAGGCGGGTGCGGATCTCGGAGAGCGCCGCCGCACGCGCCCGACCCTGGCCGACCTGGAGGATCACCGCGACCAGGCCGACGGCGGCGACGGCGAAGATCCACAGGTGCCGGGCTCCGGCATCCCTGGAAGGACCATCGTTGTTCTCGAATAAACCAAGCTTCATGCGCGATCCTCTTTCCAGCCCTGCGCAGGCATGAGGATGAGATGAAGTCTATGATACTGTCTTATTCTCAATCAGCAACAACAAAATTCAGGATCTTGGTTTCCTGTATTCTGTGTTTCGGGGGTACGAAACCTCCAGTTCCTCCAGCCCTTCGAGCCGCCGTGGGCGGTCCCGCTTGTACGTTGGTCCCTACGACGCCAGGGCGAGCCGGGTCTGCGGCTCCAGCAGCGCTTTGGCGAATTCGGCCAGGGACAGGTCCAGTCGCTCGATCCCGTGCTCATCCATGAAGCGGTTCTCGTTGCGGGTGGGGGTCTCGGGGAGGACCGCCCAGTGGGCGTCGGAGGAACGCTTGGAGACCTGGTGGGCGAAGATCCGTTCCAACTGGGTGTTGAAGCGGCATCCCAGGAACAGGAAATGTCGACCGCGCCGGATCTCCTGGATGGAGGCGGGAACGGGAGTCTGGATGTCGATTTCCGTCAGGACTTCCACGTAGTCCGAGTCCGACACCAGGTAGTTGGCCGCCGGCGACACGGACCCCATGGGCTCGTACAGGATGGTTTTGCGCGAGGATTCCGACATGCCGTCCACGATCCGCGCACCGTCCGGACCGAACCGGTGGGTCCATTCCCCGAAATGCTCGGCCTGGCTCACGCCCTGGATCTGGACCCAATCGGCCCGACCCTCCAGGGCTTTGCGGGGGAGGTCGTCGTACCAGGCGTGGACGATCAGCGGAAGTGGCAGGGAGGCGAGGTATCCGTGCAGCGGCGAGGGGCGGACTTCCGAGCGGAAGGCCTCCGTCATGCCCGCGACCACCGTGCGGCGGTGCTTGAAGTTCTCCAAGAATTGCGCGGCTCCGGTGAGGTTCTTCAAGAGCTTGTGCGGCACGCTGGCCTTGGTCACCAGACGCTTGACCAGGTCCTCGGCGGTGGCGGGGACAGGGCAGTCCTCCACCAGTCGCAAGACGCCCGGACCCAGGTAGGGAATGGCGTCGCCCGAAGCCAGGGCTTCGCGGATGGTTTCCAGGATGTCGGGGTCCATGGGAGGTTCCTCGGGCCCTATCGGCCGGATGCGAAGGTGAGGAGTTCGACCACCAGGTTCTCGGTGCCCACCACGACCTGGCAGGCCAGGCGGGACTTGGACCCCACGCCCACGATGGTGTCGAGCATGGCGTTCTCGGTGGGGGAAATGCGGTTCACGCTCTTCTTCCCTTCCTGGAGGTAGAAGTGGCAGGATCCGCATTGGGCGTTGCCCCCGCACTTGTGCTGGATGGCGGCCCCGGCTCCCAGCAGCGCCTGCAGGAGGACGGTTCCCTCCGGGGCTTCGATGACCTTGTTCTCGGGCAGGATGGTGATCTGCGGCATGTGGTTTTCTCCTGTTGGGTAGTGCGATTGGAGGCGGGTGCAGGCCTAGTAGATGGCGGCGCCGGCCCCGACGTTGATGGAGGCGTCCTTCATGGTGGACACGATGAACGCGATCTGCTCCTCGGAGATGTTCTTGTGCA
>DATNIW010000028.1:0-3646 GCA_035604215.1 Fibrobacteria bacterium | reverse complement strand
GGCGCAGACGCGGCGCCAGGCGGAGAAGATGTGGTTCTGCACCGCCATGTCGGCGGGATAGAAGTCTCTCGTCCCCTTGGGCGGTTGGATCTTGGTGCTCATGGAACGCGGGAAAGGTAGGTCCGGGGCGGCGTCGGGGCGGCCGCGACTCAGGCCACGGCGCGGGCGTGGCGGGCCAGTTCCGCGGTGCGGCCCAATTGCACCAGATGGCGGGCGTCGTGCTCCTCCAGGAAGGCCGCGGTGTCGGCGATGGTCTGCGTTCCGCGTTCGCCATGGACGTAGTGGCGGAGCCATTGCTCGTCGGACAGGCCGGACAGGAGGGAGACGGTGGTGCGACGAAGCGCGGAGAACGCGGAGAGGACGTCGTCGACGGGGCGGTCGCCCCAGCCCTGCAACTCCACCCAGCGATCCTGGTCGAAGGCTTCCAATGAAATCCCGGGGCTGGCCAGTGCCGTGCGGATCCGGTACGACTCCACCAGTTCGGAATCCAGGAGATGGGCGGCGACCTGCACGCAGCTCCAGACCTTCTCCTGGGGCTTCCAGAGTCGTTCCCAGTTGGAAAGGCCCTCGAAGATCTCGCTCAACCTCCCACCCGTCCGGGACAGCACGATCAGCGCGCGTTGCGCCCGTTCCAGGGGTGGAAGCTCTCGATAACTCATGCCGGGAATATATCTCGTCGGTTCGACGTCCAGCAAAACGCCCCATTCGGGGATCCAGCGCTCCCCGCGGGATCCTAGCGGTCGGGTTCCAGGTCGGACGAATGCGATGCGGCCACGGCCAGGCGGTCGCACCGTTCGTTGCGCGGGTCCCCGGCATGGCCCTCCACCCACTGGAACCGCACGGATTTCCCGGAACTGGCATCCAGCAACAGCTTCCAGAGGTCGATGTTCTTCACGTCTCCGCCGTCGGCCTTGCGCCACCCGCGGCGACGCCAGCCATCCACCCATTTCTTTTCGATGGCATCCACCACGTAGCGCGAGTCCGTGTGCAAAACGGCCTTGGCACCCACCGGAACCTGATCCAGGGCCTCGATGGCCCCGCGCAACTCCATGCGGTTGTTGGTGGTGTCCCGGAAACCCTTGGACCACTCCCGGTTGCCCGAGGGTCCCTCCAGAACCACCCCGAATCCTCCCGGGCCCGGATTGCCGGAACAGGCTCCGTCGGCCCACAGCATCCAGATCCCGGGCTTTCCGGAAGGGCTCGCGGGCGCGGGCGGGGCGAACAGGTCGCGTTGGGCCACCAGGCGCGAATGCGGAAGATTCTTGTCCAACAGGCGCAGGACCAGATCGGCGGGGGTGGTGCCCAGGAGGTCGGATTGCGCGGTCAGGCGTTCGTGGAGGGGTTCGGGCAGGTCCAGGTTCAGGTGCATGTCGCTTCCCAAGCTAGGAAGTCGCCCTGGTGTCCAAGGTCCGCACAGGGGCGCGGATCTATCTAATATTCGAAGACCATGCAGTTCACTGTCGCCAAGTCCGCCCTGCTCGAGGCCTTGCAGATCTGCGGCAACGCGGTTCCCGGCAAGAGCACTCTGCCCATCCTCCAGAATTTCCTCCTTTCGGCTTCCGAAGGGGAGTTGCGCGTGACCGCCACGGACCTCGATCTGGGCGTTCGCATCGCCATCGCCGTGGACCTTCGCGTCGCCGGCGAGATCGTGGTTCCGGCGCGTTCGCTCCTGGACGTGGTCCGGGAACTCCCCGACCTGCCCGTGGAATTCACCGTCAAGGACTGGCATCTGGTGCTGCGCTCGGAGGGCGGCTTCACCTGCCGGCTCGCCGGCGTGGACGGAAGCGAATTCCCCGCCCTGCCCGTGCTGGAAGGGAACGACGGATTCCAAGTCACCTCGGGTGCCCTGCGCCGACTGTCCGAGCGGACCCTGTTCGCCGTCTCCACGGACCAGACCCGACTCGCCCTCAACGGCGTTTACTGGGAGCCCTCCGCCGGAAAGACCGCCATGGTGGCCACCGACGGGCACCGCCTGGGCTACGCCTCCACTCCGGTGGAGGCCCAAGGCCTGACCCACGGCGTGATCATCCCCCCCAAGGCCATCCAACAGGTGCTGCGCGTGGCCGTGGGCGAAGATTCCCTGGTGGACATCCATCTGGCCGACGGTTCCGCCCGTTTCCGATGCGGGGTGGTGGAGATCTTCACCAAGCTCATCGAAGGACCCTACCCCAACTATTCCCAGGTGATCCCCAAGGCGAGCACCAAGATCGCCCTGGTCCATCGCGACGACCTTTCGGCCATCGTGCGCCGGGTGGCCACCCTGGCCAATCGCAACACGCGGCAGATCCGGCTTTCCTTCGCGCCCGGACGGCTGGAAGTCAGCACGCAGAACCTGGACGTGGGCGGAGAGGGCAAGGATTCCCTGCCCATCGACTACCAGGGCGAGGCCTTCGACATCGGCTTCAACGCCGGATACCTCATCGAAATCCTCAAGCTGGTGGAGACTCCCCAGGTGCGCCTGAAGATGAACCAGCCGACCCAGGCCTGCGTGCTGGAGCCCGCCGTCGAGGTTCCCGACGCCCTGTTCATCCTCATGCCCCTGCGTCTGGCCGACTGACGCGAAGGACCGGGTTCCGGTGCTCGTCCAGAGACTGCACCTGACCGACTTCCGCTCCTGGGCGGAGGTCCATCTGGACGCCCATTCGGGAGCGAACCTTCTCCTGGGTCCCAATGGCGCGGGCAAGAGCAATCTGCTCGAGGCGCTGCACCTCGTGGCACTGGGGTTTTCTCCCCGCTCGCGTTCCGAGAAGGACCTCGTGCGTTGGGGAGCGGAGCGGTTCTTCGTTCGCCTGGAAGCCTCGCGGGCGGGCATCCCGCTGGAGCTCGCCGCCTCCTGCGACCTGGCGGGCCGCAAGGAGACCCGCGTGGACGGCGTGGCCGGGCGGCTCTTTTCCAGGCTGGTGGGCCGTCTCTCGGTGGTCGGCCTCTATCCGGAGGACCTGCATTTCATCCGCGGGGGTCCCGAGGCGCGGCGTTCCTTCCTGGACGCCCTGGCCTGCCAGTTGGATCCTCCGCTCTTGGAGACGTTGCGCGACCACGCCCAGGTGGTGCGCCAACGCAACGCCCTGCTCAAGGATTCCGACACCCCCGACCCCATGTTGCTGGACGTCCTGGACCAGCAGATGACGGAAATCGCCTCCCGCATCCTGGAATCGAGGATGGACCTGGTGGAGCGCCTGGTGGAACCCGTGGCGCGCCTGCACCGGATCCTCTCCGACGATTCCGAGAGCGTGGATCTCTGGTACCGCGGAAGCTACGGGGAAGAAGATCTGCCCCGTCGGGGCCCCGACCTGCTGGAACGGTTGCGCCGGCGCCGGGATTCCCTGCGCCGCGCAGAGGCCTCGGCGCGCACCACGCTGTTCGGGCCGCACCGCGACGACCTGGCCATCCTGCTCTCCGGAAAGCCGTCCCGCGAAACGGCATCCCAGGGGCAGGCGCGCACCCTGGCCATATCGCTCCGTCTGGCCTCGGCGGAGCTTCTCGCGAAACAACCCGAGCGTCCGCCCGTTCTCCTGCTGGACGACGTGTTCGCCGAACTCGACGGCCCGCGCCGCCAGCGCCTGGCCAAGCTCCTGCCCCGGACCGGCCAATCGTTCCTGTGTTCGCCGCACCGCGCCGACCTCCCGTTCGAAGTCGACCGCACCTT
>DATNIW010000027.1:0-29182 GCA_035604215.1 Fibrobacteria bacterium | reverse complement strand
GGCGTTGCGACGGATCAAGAAGGCGCGCAACCGCGAAGTGCTCCGGGAGAAGTACGAAGCCTACATCGCCGCTTTGAGCTGAGAACTCCGGTCGCGATTCGAGAGAGCGGGAAGGCACCCATCGGGGTGCCTTCTTCGTTTGGACCGGATCAGGTCTTTCGCAAGGCCTTCCAGGTCGGGACGGTACCGGTAGGCAGTGCCTTGATGAACAGGTAGTTGCCTGACATTCCCGTCTTCAGGGAGTTCGCCGAATCCGTGAAGTCTCCGTAGAAGGCCGTATCTCGGTCGGGACTGTAGAGGGTGATTCCCGTGTCCGTCACGCTTCCCGCAAGGATCCAAGTCGGGGCGCGTTTCCACACCATGATCGCCGAGACCACTTGGCTGTCCTGGAAGAAAAAGGCATCGGCCGTGTCTGTCGCGGTGGAGATTGTCCATTCCCCATCCACGACGGGAGCGTTCCGGGCGAACCGGTCGTTCTGGTACACCGTGTCGACCACCGTCTTGGTCACGGTCTTGGGACCGGTGGAATCGCACCCTGCCAGAAAACCGCAGACCACCGCCGCGCAGACAAGAATTGGTACCAACTTCATGTGGATCTCCCGGTGATGTCCGATTCCGGGAAGGCGCTCCCGGAGGAATCGGCAAGGACACGTAAACCTAGGAACCTCGGCGCCTTCGTCGACTCCAAGGCCGGTGCCAGGGTCGTTCCGACAACGCATCCTGATCGTCCTCGGTGAAGGCCTTCCTGGCGTTCGCGAGGTCCGTCCCGACCTGAACCGCGGGTCGGCCCAGCTGGTCGTTGTGCCGCGCCCACCAGTAGAGCAAGGAGGCGGCCGTCCAGGAGGCGTTCAGGTCGTACCGGCCGGCGCTCACCGTCATCACCGCCAACGCGATTCCGGAGTCGGGTTCGTCTTCCACGCGGGCGTATCCCGCGAACCACTCGTAGTGGCCCACCGGGTCGGTGCCGTCCAGCGACCCGGTCTTGCCGCCCAGTTCGAAACCCTCGCGCGCTTCCTCTGGCCAGGCGGTGTGGAAGCCTCCCCGAGCGGTGCCGCTGTCCACGGTGAGCTCGAACAGGTCCGACAGGCCGTCGTAGGGAGGTTTGTCCGGAATGACGGATTCCCCGCAGGAGCTGTCCAGGCGATGCGGATTCCAGGCCGGAGGTCGAAGGACCCCGTCGTGGGCGAATTTGCGCACGATCATGGCGGCGTGGACGGGCGAGAGGAACGTGGTGCGCACGAACCCCGAAGACACCTCGGCGAGGTTGAAGGTGTCTTCGGGAAGCATCATCACCCCGGCGGGGATTCCGTTCCCCAGGCCTTTCGGACGGTTGAAGCCCAGCGAATCGGCCCATCGGAGAATGGTTTCGCGACCCAGGGTCTGCGCCCCGAGCTTTCCGAATACGGGGTTGATGGACAGGGCGAAGGCCTTCGCCAAACTCACCTCCGTCCCGTGGTCGGAAGGCGTGATCTGGTTCTTGTAGAGGGTGTGTGGCCTGCCTCTGTAGATCACCGGGTCGAAGGGATCGATTCCGGATTCCAGGGCCGCCGCCGAGGTCAGGATCTTGGCGAGGGAGGCCATGGGATATCGCGGCTCCACCGCGGTGGCGAGGTCGGCTGTGGGAGGATCCTCCCCGCGTCGGACCACCAGGAAAAGCGGGCGGGCGGTGCGGAGATCGAGTCCGACGGCGATGGTGAGTTCGGAGGGGTGGCGGCTCAGCAGGTCCATCGCGAAGGCCTGGGCTTGGGCGTCCACCAGAAGGCGTGCCGGGAGTTTGCCCGGAACGACCACGGGAGATTCGCAGTCGTCGGGGACACGCGCCTTCGAGCGGTGGACGACGGCGGTGTCGCAGCGACCCAGGATCGTGATCGCCGCCGAACCCACGGCCACCGACAGGCCCAGGGCGGACAGCAGCAATGCCCGGCCTCGATGGGGCCGACCCGGCACCGGAGGACGTTCCCAGGGAAGATATTTGGAAGCTGGGCTCAAATGGAGGTCCTTGCCAGGCGCGCGAGCTCCTGGAAATAACCGGGAAAGGTCTTGGAGGTGCAGTCGGGATCCAAGATGGTCGTGGGCGCGGCGGCGGCGGCCAGCGAGAAGGCCATGGCCATGCGGTGGTCGTCGTAGGTTTCGATCTCGGCGGACAAGATCCGCCCGGGCGGGGTGATCCTGATCCAGTCCGGTCCTTCGTCCACCTGGGCTCCCAGCTTTCGCAACTGGTCGCGCACCGCGACCACCCGTTCCGTCTCCTTCACCCTCCAGGAACCGATGCCCCGGATGGTGGTGGTGCCGTCGGCGAAGAGGCAGAGGGTGGCCAATGTCATGGCCGCGTCGGGCATGTCCACCATGTCGATGTCCAGGGACCGGAGCGTCCCGGATTCCGGGGATCGGCATTCGATCCAGTCGGGGCCTCGTTCCACCCGGGCACCCATGCGCTCGAGAACGGCGGCGAATGCGGCGTCGCCCTGGATGGAATCCGTCCCGCAACCCAACACGCGGACGGGTCCTCCCAGGGCACCGAAGGCGAGGAAGTAGCTCGCGGAACTCGCGTCGCCTTCAACCGAAATCGTCCCCGGAGCCGTGTACGCGGCCGGTCGGACCCGGAACAGGCGGTATCCGTCCCTATCCACCTCCACTCCGAACCTATCCATCAGTCGGACCGTGATGTCCACGTAGGGTTTGGAGACGAGATCGCCTTCCACCTCGATTTCCAGTGGTTCCGGGGAAAGGGGAGCGGCCATCAGGAGACCGGTCAGGAATTGGCTGGAGGTGGTGCCCTTGACCCGGGTGCGGCCGCCCCGGAATCCCCTGGCGTGGATCTCCAGAGGAGGGAACCCCGACTTTCCCGGGTAGGCGATGGACGAGCCCGGGGCCAGAATGGGACGCAATCCGTCCACCAGGTCGCCGATGGGCCTTTCTCGCATTCGAGGCACGCCGTCCAGCAGGAAATCGCCTCGGGAGGCGCAAAGGGCCGCGACCAAGGGCCGCATGGCGGTTCCCGCGTTGCCCAGATCCAGAGCCGATCCCGGGACGCGAAAGCCCACTCCGCCGATTCCCTCCACAGCCACCGTCCGGCCGTGGTCGGAATCCCGGATCCCGACTCCCAACGCGCCCAGCGCACCCCGCATCGCGTGGATGTCGTCGGAATCCAGCAGGCCCTGCAGCCCGGTCTCGCCCTTCGAAAGGGCGGCCAGCAACAGGTACCGGTTGGACAGGCTCTTCGAGCCCGGCAACCGGACCTCGCCCGAGAGGGGCGGCAGTGGTCCCAAGGTCAGTCGTTTCATCGCGTCGCGGAATTGTAGCCAACCGGAGAGGCCCGCGCCCGCGAAGGGAACGAGAAACGCGGGGATTCGGAGAAGTGGACTCCCGTGTCTTGTGTGGGAGGAATCGATGCTAGATTTTCCCAACCATGAGCACAGAAGCCGTCGCCACCGCAACCGCCGCACCGGTCAGCCACACGGACTGGATGGCCAAGAAGATCCATTCCTTCGTCGGCGTCGTCCCGCTCGGGGTCTATGTCGTCCTGCATCTTTCGCGCAACGTGTCCTCCATGGCGGGCCCGAAGGCGTTCGACAACGCCATCCGGCAGACCTGGACCCACCCGATCAACTACGTCTGGGTGGTCCTGCTCGTCTACCTCCCTCTGATCTTCCACGCCGGATGGGGCCTCAAGCTCGTCTGGGAGAGCGAAAAGACCAGCGTCTTCCGGAATTTCAACCTGGCGAACGTCAGGTACTTCTTCCAACGCCTGTCCGGCTTGGGCGTGCTCGCGTTCCTGTTCGCCCACATCTTCCTCACCCGCTTCCAGGTCTCCATGGGATGGCTTCAGGACGCCAACATCAACCCCGGTGGCCAAGTCACCTACGGCTACTTCGCGACGCACATGACCGATTGGAGCAAGGGAACGGCCATCGTCTACATCCTGGGGATCCTGGGAACGGTCTACCACCTGGCCAACGGGCTCACCACCTTCGGGATCAGTTGGGGCATCACCACCGGGGCCAAGTCCATCAAGCGAGCCGAGATTCTCGCGCTGGTGTTCGGACTCCTGCTGCTCGCGCTGGGCTACGCCACGATCGTGGGATTCTTCATGTACCCCTTCCATGAATTCGTGACCCCACACGGACCGCTATCCCCAACGGGGATTCTCGGCCCATTCATGCACTACAAGACCTGATGAAGCTTCTCGTCACCGGCGGCGCCGGGTTCATCGGCTCCAATTTCGTCAAGCTCGTCCTGGCCCAGCGTCCGGACTGGTCCGTCACCAACCTGGACCTGCTGACCTACGCGGGCAATCCCCTGAGCTTGAAGGCGGAGGAAGCCGATCCGCGCTACCGCTTCGTGAAAGGCGACATCGCGGATGCGCTGCTGGTGGACAGGCTGGTGGCCGACGCCGATGCCGTGGTCCACTTCGCCGCGGAAAGCCACAACGACAATTCTCTCAAGGACCCTTCGCCCTTCCTGCGCACCAACCTGATCGGGACCTACACCCTGCTGGAAGCGGTGCGCAAGCACGGGGTGCGCTACCACCACATCTCCACAGACGAGGTCTACGGAGACCTGGAGCTGGACGACCCGGCCAAGTTCACCGAACACACCCCGTACAATCCATCCAGTCCGTATTCCAGCACCAAGGCGGGCTCGGACCTCCTCGTGCGCGCCTGGGTGCGCTCCTTCGGTGTGAAGGCCACCATCTCCAACTGCTCCAACAACTACGGGCCCTACCAGCACGTGGAAAAGTTCATCCCGCGCCAGATCACCAACCTCGTGGATGGAAATCGTCCCAAGCTCTACGGAAAAGGCGAGAACGTCCGTGACTGGATCCATGTGGAGGACCACAACCGCGCCGTCCTCCTGATCCTGGAGAAGGGAACGATCGGCGAGACCTACCTGATCGGCGCCGACGGAGAGAAGAACAACAAGGACGTGATCGAGCTCATCCTGGAGCTGATGGGTCGCGATCCCAAGGACTACGAGCACGTCTCCGACCGGCCCGGTCACGATCTCCGCTACGCCATCGACTCGACTCGCCTGCGGACGGAACTCGGTTGGACGCCGCTGTACACCAGCTTCCGCGACGGACTCCGGGCCACGGTGCAATGGTACCAAGCGAACGAATCCTGGTGGCGGGAGACCAAGGCGGCCACGGAGAACCGGTACGCACAGTTGGGCCGGTAGGCCCTCCGGGAGGGTACCTACTTACCCGTGGCCTTCCAGGATCGCACGGAGTTCCGCCGAAGGTCGCCGCGGCTTCCCCTCCCGATCCATGCAGACGTGGACGGTCCAGCCTTCGGCGAGAAGCTCGCCCTGGGCGTTCCCGCGCAGGGTCCGGTAGTCGAAGCGAATGCGCAATCCGTCCACCTCGGAAGGAGCCACGCGAACGACCAACTCGTCCCCGTACCGGGCCGGCGACCTGTAGGCGCAGTGGGCCTCCAGGACGGGGATGGCGAATCCCGTGGATTCCAGGACGTGGTAGGGAAGCCCGCGGGTCTCGAGCCATTCGGTGCGGGCGACCTCGTAGTAGACGAAATGGTTGGCGTAGTAGACGAACCGCATCTGGTCCGTCTCCGCGTAGCGCACCTTGATCCGGCAGTCGTGGACGAATTCCATCATTCACGGTCCGAGCGCGAAAGGCCCAGGTCGCGCAGCTTCTGCTGCAGGGTCTGGCGGTGCATGTCCATCGATTCGGCGGCGCGGGCCAGCACGTTCCCTTCACGCTCCATGTGGAAGAGGATGAACTTCCTTTCGAAGTCGTCGAAGACCCGCTGCTTGGCTTCCCGGAAGGGAAGGTCCAGGGAGACGGGATCCAACGCGAGCAGGCCGTCCTGGCTTTCCGCCGCCGCAAGGGGTGGGGACACGGGCGCCGGAAGCCGGATCTGCGGGGAAAGCCCGAGGTGTTCGGGACCCACCGTCTCGCTCCTGGCCAGCACGCTGGCGCGTTCGACGACGTTGCGGAGTTCCCGTACGTTGCCGGGCCAGGACCAGCCCGACAGCATGGATTCCGCCGACGGCGAAAATTCCAGATGGCGCCTGCCTCCGTAGTGGCCCAGGAACCGCCTGGCCAAAAGCAGCACGTCGCCGGGTCGTTCGCGGAGAGGGGGGATCTGGACGGAAAGCACGTCGAGTCGGTAGAAGAGGTCCTCCCGGAAGCGGCCTTCGGACACCAGCTGGCGAAGATCGCGGTGCGTGGCGGCCACGACCCGGATGTCCACTTCCACCGCGCGGTCCGAGCCCAGGGGCTCGACCACCCGCTCCTCGAGGGTGCGCAGCAGCCGCACCTGGGCTTCCACGGGCATGTCGCCGATCTCGTCCAGGAACAGGGTTCCGCCGTTGGCCTGGCGGACGCGGCCGGGGCGGGAGCCTGTGGCGCCGGTGAACGCACCCTTTTCGTGCCCGAAGAGCTCGGCCTCGACGAGGGTCGCCGGAAGGGCACCGCAGTTCACCGCCACGAAGGGGCCTTTTCGACGGGAATGGTCGTGGACGAAACGCGCGGCCATTTCCTTGCCCGTGCCGGATTCCCCCAACAGGAGGATGCTGGAGGTGGCCGGTGCCATGTGCAGGAGGTCCGATCGCAGGCGCTTCATGGCCGGCGAATCTCCCAGGATGGCGCGGGCCGGCCGGGCCCCTTCGGACTCGGATCGCAGGAGTTCGTGCTCCACGCGTTCCCGGAAGATCGCGGCGGCGCGCTCCAGGACCAGGATCAGCTCGTCCGCGTCGGCGGGTTTGGCCAGGTAGTCGAAGGCGCCGCACCGCATGGCCTCGACGGCGGTCCGCTCGGATCCCTGTGCGGTGAAGAAGACCACCGGGGGGGCGCCCGAGCGCTCCTGCAGCGCCCTCAGCGCTTCCAATCCGGACATCCCGCCCATCTGGTGGTCCAGCAGCACCACGTCGAAGTCGCGCACGCCGGTCAGCGAAAGCATCTCCTCGCCGGAACCGGCTTCGGCGACATCGTGACCCGCCCCCTCGAGCAGACGTCGCGCTCCGTACCTCGCCGGGGGTTCGTCGTCGACGACCAGGATCCGGCTCAAGGCGGATCCATTTTCCGAAGGGTCCCCGGACTTGCGGAATCTGACATCTCGGGATTCTCCCAGGTGAGGCGGAAGACGGTGCGTCCGGCCACCGGCAGGTATTCCAGGCGACCCCCCGCGGCTTCCGCCTTGGACCTCGAAATGTAGAGTCCCAATCCGTTCCCCCCGAGGGATGCCAGCGGTTGGAAGAGGCGCGGACGGAAATCGACGGGAATCTCGGACTCGTTCGCGACCTCGAGCCACGGACCCGGGGGGCAGAGCGACACCGCGACCTCCGTTCCGGGCGGGGCATGGTCGAGCGCGTTCTGGAGGAGGTTGAAGAGGATCGCCTTGAGGTCGTTTTCCGAAAGGGGCATGGCGAAATGGGCTTCGCTTCCCCGCACCGCCAGCGATACCCCGCGGTGGCGCGCCTCCACGGACAGGAGCCCCGCGACGACCCGGACGGTCTCGCCCGCATCCTCGCAGGATTCGCGATCGCGCGCGAAAAGCAGCATCCTGCGCACGGTGGCGTCCAGACGGTCGACTTCGCTCGCTACGATGGACAGATCCTGCCGCAACACGGACCCTTGGGGCGCGTCGCGGAGCGCCGCGGAGGCGACGTTCCGGATGGCGGAAAGGGGGTTCTTGATCTCGTGGGCGGCGGATGCCGCCATCAGACCCAGCATGGCCAGCCGCTCGCTTTCCTGGAGTCGCCGCTGCGATTCCAGTCCTTCGCGAAGCCGGTGGCGCGCCTCCAGGACACGCTCGCACGTGGCTTGCACCGCACCGAGCCTTTCCAGGACCGCCACCGGAAGCCGGTCGGCTTTCGGGGTGGCGCCCAGAACCAGCGTCTGCAAACCCGTGGGCGAACGCACGGGCACCAGGACCCTTGCGGAAAGCGCCTCCCAGGCCGGGATTTCGGACCGCGAGGTCGCCTGGAACATGGCCAGCGCACCGAATTGGCCGTCCCCGGAAGGTCGTTCCCGGGCGGAGAGGACCGCCCCGACCCGTTCATCCGAACCGGGCACGATCCGCCACCTGCATTTCAGGATGGAACCGATTCCCCTGGCGGCGAATGTCAGGACGGATTCCTCGGGCAGGGTCGGCTTCCAAAGGCGGGTTTCGAGGCGGGACAGCAGCCGTGCTTCGCCGAGCATTCCCCAGTCCAGCCAGCGGGTCAGGGCGATGCCCAACGACAGCGACATGGGTCCGAGCGTACCCAGGAACCCGAGACCGGCCATGACCCAGGTCGCGACGCGGTCCAGTTCGGAGAGGGGAAACGAAAACTTCAAGGCCATGTAGAGGACGAACGCCGTGCCGAAGGCTCGCACCCGCCGCACCGAAGAACGGGTGACTTCCAATGCCACGGATTCGGTCCGATAGGCGGCCCAAAGCAGTGCCGAAGGCGGGAGCAGGTGGGCGAGATCGTGCAGCAGGACCCAGTCGAATCGCCCCGGTCCGGAGAACCCGAAGACGATCTTGAGGGCCAAGGCCGCACCCAGGAGCGGGATCATGGCCGCCAACGCCTTCCGCAAAGGTCTGGCCACGGAGCGCTGTGAACGGTCGAAGCGAGGCAGCGCCGACGCGAGCATCCAAACCGCGGCGATGCAGGTCGCGATGTCGAGAGCCAGGAAGATTCGGGTCACCGGCTCCACGTTCTGGAGGAACCCCCTCATGGGATGGGCGGCCACGAGGAATCCCCCGAAGACCATGAGGAGCGCGGGAGGCGCGTACCATGCCCAGGCCGGAACCCGCCGGGCGACACCGGTCCAGCGGGAAAGGCCGTGCAGGAGGAAGGCGCACTGCAGGTTCAGCAGGGTTCCCTTGAGGAGATCCAGCCCCATGGAGATCCAGGGGAACCGGTCGTAGGAAATCGTCTCCAGGTTCAAGGAGGTGAACACCGATGCGTACCAGATGGACCACGAGAGCGACCAGGCGTAGAGCGCGGGGTTGAACCAGAGGGTCCGGGCGCTGGAAGAGCGGGCGAGAACGATGTGGATGTGCGCCAAGGCGCCTGTCCCCACCAGGACAAGCTCCAGGACCTGCAACGGGGCTAGGGGGAAACCCATGTCTCGGATCCGTGCGGATTCGGTTCCCGGACCCCGCTTGCTACCAGGCCACGCCCACGGAAACCTGGGCGAAGTAGAACCCACCCCAACCGGTCCCGCTCTTGTACGTGGGGTGCGGGTCGCCTTCGGTGACGACGGGTCCGTTGGCCACCGTGGTGGTGTAGTCGCCCAGGGTGAAGCCCATCTGCCCCTCGAGGACCAAGCGCTCCCCCACCAGATAGCAGTAACCCACCACCGGACTCACCTGGGGACCGGAGACGGTGACGCCGTGCACAGGCAGCAGCTTGCCCAGGGTGTCGGGCGCGTTCCCGTTGCGGACCTTGGCTCCGGTCTCTTCGTACCACTGGGCCGAAAGCTGGACATAGCCTCCATGGGCGAGATCCATGTAGTACCGACCGAAGACGCCCGCCGCCCAGATGGTCGCCTTCACCGAGTCCAGGGCGGGGTAGTAGGTGGCCAACGGGCCGAAACCGTAGGTGCCGTCCGCCCCGACGATGTGTTCGTAGCGCGCCTCGACCATGTCGATGTTCGGTGTCCAGGCGAGGTTCGTCCGCGGGCCTTGGTCCCGTTTGGTCGGATCCATCCCTCCGAATACCCTGACCGGAGAGATGACGATGCGGTCCGAAGCGTACTCGTATTCCCCGGTGGGGTAGTCGTTGTACTGTGCCATGACCGAGGCTGCGGCGAGCAGGAGGATCGGAGCGAGTCGTCTCTGCATAGCGTGATTCTCCGTGATGGGGTGGGTTGGCAGGATGGGTTCAAGGTAAGAAGGACCGGCCTCGAGCCGCAAGCTATATTCGGACCCATGCCTTTGCCGTCTCGCTCTTCCGTCTATTTCGCCCTGGCCACCGCTTTCGTCGCCGCCGCTTCCGCCGCCGCCGTGGGGCAGGGAAGGGAAGCCGGTTTCTACTCCGCCTCCCAGCGGTTGGGGAGCGTCCTGGCGAAGGTCAACGAGGTCTACGTGGAAAGCATCCCCTCGGACACCTTGGCCGATGCCGCCATCCGAGGACTGACCTCGGTGCTGGACCCCCACACGGACTACTTCGACGAACAGGAAGCGGACGATCTCCAGACCCACACCAAAGGCGAGTTCGGAGGTTTGGGGATCACCATCGGCGTGCGGGAGAACGTCCTGACCGTGATTTCCCCGCTGGTCGGAACACCCGCCTACCGCATGGGGATCCAGGCCGGAGACAAGATCCTCGAGATCGACGGCAAATCCACCCGAGGACTCGCCGTCGACGACGCCGTCTCGAAACTTCGCGGAACTCCCGGCAGCCAGGTGTCCATAAAAGTCCTCCGGGACGGCCAGCACGGCCTTCTGGACTTCGACATCACCCGGGAGATCATCAAGATCGAATCCGTCCCCTATGCGGGAATCCTTCCGGGCAAGGTGGGATACATCAAGCTGATCCAGTTCTCGGAACCGACCGGGGACGACCTCGAGAAGGCCATCGACCAATTGAAAGCCCGCGGGGCGACTTCGTTCATCCTGGACCTGCGCTACAATCCGGGAGGCCTCCTGAACCAGGCGGTGGCCGTCTCCGAACAGTTCCTGCCCAGGGGCCGCGTCGTGGTCAGCACGCATGGACGCCTTCCCAGCCAGAACACCGAACTCACCAGCCAACGCGCTCCCCTGGTGGACACCACCGTGCCTCTCGTGGTCCTCGTGAACGGCGGATCCGCATCGGCTTCGGAAATCGTGTCGGGCGCCATCCAGGATTGGGACCGCGGCGTGATCCTCGGAACCCAGACCTTCGGAAAGGGATCCGTCCAAACCATTTTCCCGATGGACCACAAGCATCTCCTGAAGGTGACAACGGCCTTCTACTACACGCCCAGCGGACGTTGCATCAACAAGAAGGAGAACGGGATCCGCTGGAAGGTGGAGCAAGCCGAGGATTCCGCCAAGGCCGCGGACACGGCCCGCAAGGCACCGGCGATCGACGACGACCTGGGCGCGGAACTCAACGACGGTCTTCCCCCCGATACCGCTCTGGACACGGTCGGCCACAAGTCCTTCCTCACCAAGGTCCTCGGGCGCAAGGTCTGGGATGCCGGGGGGATCCTTCCCGATGTCCGCGTTTCCGGACGCCGACTGGACGCCTGGCAGCAGGACGCCGAACGCAAGAACCTGTTCTTCCGTTTCGCGATCCTGATGAAGCCGAGAATCCTGGCCAAGGGGCCCATCGACAGCACCTTCAGGGCCTCCGACGCCACGGTCGAGGAATTCCGGAAATTCATCCATTCGGATTCCATCAAGTTCGTCTTCGATTCGCCGGAAAGCCGCATGGTCTCGGAAATCCGCAGGACCTTGAAGCAGGATTCCCTCCGCGGCGAGAAGTATTCCCAGGCGGAATGGGCGTTGATGCGCGAGCGCCTCGATGCGTTGGATTCCGCGCTCGTCCATTCCTCGGACGACCTGTTCAACGCGAACCGGGACTACATCCGCGAGGGCATCACCAGGGAGGTGCTCACCGCGGCCAACGGCGTGAACGGCGCCACGTCCTACGAGCTTTCCCTGGATCCCCAGGTGGCCGATGCCGTCCGGCTCCTGCATGATTCGGCGCGGTACCACCAGATCCTGTCGCGTCCGAAGGTCCCTGCGGCGAAATGAATCTCCTGGAGCGGATCCGGCTGGGTCTGGGCCGTTCCAGCGATGCCTTGGTCCGGAGCCTTCGCGCGGCGGTCGGAACGGGTCGCATCGACCAGCCCACCCTGGACGACCTGGTGGAGAGGCTGGTGCGCGCCGACACGGGAATGGAAACCGCGGAAGCCCTGGTGGAGCGGCTGCGACGCCGCGCATGGGGACGGGTTTATCGGGATGCAGACGAATTGCTGGATTGGCTCTCCGAGTGCGCCGTCGAACATCTGGGGAGATCCGAGCCCTTCGCCCTCGGTCCCGGACTCCAGGTGGTCGCCATCGTCGGGGTCAATGGCGCGGGCAAGACCACCACCATCGGAAAGCTCGCCCGAAGATTCAAGGCCGAAGGTCGGAACGTCCTGGTCGGCGCCTGCGACACCTTCCGCGCCGCCGCGGTGGACCAGCTCGAGGAGTGGTGCCGACGCGCGGAGGTCCCCTGCGTGCGCCAGAAGCCGGGTGCCGACCCGGCCGCCGTCGCCTACGACGCCGTCGGGGCGGGGATGAGCAGGGGGTGCGATCTCGTGCTGCTGGACACGGCGGGGAGATTGCAGAACCGCTCCGATCTGATGAACGAACTCGGCAAGATCCTCAAGGTCGTCGGGAAGCACGACCCGTCCTTTCCCCAGCACACCTGGCTGGTGCTGGACGGAAACACCGGCCAGAACGCGGTGAGCCAGGGAAAGCTCTTCCATGAATCCGCTCCCTTGACGGGAATCGTGGTGACCAAGCTGGACGGCACCGCCAAGGGTGGAGCGGTGCTTTCGCTCCAGGGCGTCGTCCAAGCTCCGGTGTTGTTCCTGGGTATCGGCGAAAAGATGGACGACCTGATCCCTTTCGAGGCCGAATCCTTCGTCCGGGCCCTGTTCGACCGCGAGGCGATGCCGTGAATCGCATCGCTTGGGCGGCGCTCCTTTCCACCATCCTGCTCGGGGGCTGCCGCCAGGGGCGAAGCGAGTCGGAGACGAGGGACTTTGCTAGGTTGTATGTGCGTCTCAGAGTCGCCTCTTCCAGTCGGGAAGGTCGCCCGGAGCGCGCGCGACAGGCGCGGGAGGATGTCCTCCGAGCCGCCGGGACCGACCTCGAGGGATACCGAACCGAACTCCGGCAACTCCAGGACGATCCCGATCGGTGGGAGGCATTTTGGACAGAGGTCCAGCGCGTGTCGGACTCGATTTCGAACCCACAGCGGAAAGGACACTGAAATGGCCGGCAATCTGATCGAATTCACCGATGCGAACTTCGACGAGGAGGTTCTCCAATCCGGAACTCCGGTG
The DNA here is from genome assembly GCA_035604215.1 of Fibrobacteria bacterium. Lineage (GTDB taxonomy): Bacteria > Fibrobacterota > Fibrobacteria > UBA5070 > UBA5070 > UBA5070. The sequence continues at coordinate 16,188 of DATNIW010000027.1, read as the reverse complement.
CTCGTGGACTTCTGGGCCCCCTGGTGCGGACCCTGCCGCCAGATCGGACCATCCGTCGAAGCGTTGTCCACGGAGTATGCCGGCAAGGTGAAGATCGGCAAGCTCAACACCGACGAGCAGATCGACACCGCCGCGAAGTTCGGCATCCGTTCCATCCCCACGCTTCTCGTGTTCAAGGGGGGCGAAGTGGTGAATCAGCTGGTGGGCGCGCTTCCAAAGGCCAAGATCGCCGAGCAGCTGGACAAAGTCCTGTAGGGTCGCCTTCCCGTCGGGGGCGACGGGCTGGTGCCGCTTGCAACTCGTGTCGGAGTGCGCGGAGCGGATCGGACGCGTATATTCGCCTTTCGTGGAATTGGCGGGCGTGGGAGGTGTTTCATGAGCGGTGGGAATGGGATGTTGACGTTGCGGGTGGGCTTGGCTCTGGCGGTGGTCGGGATGTTTTCGCCCGTCATGGCACAGGAACAGGCGATGGGTCCGAAATTGCCGAGTGTGCAATGGGGAAGCCTGGACCAGGCTTTGCGGACCGCTCGGGAGCAGAAGAAAGCCGTGTTCGTGATGGTCTACACGGACTGGTGCGGGTACTGCCACCAGATGGAGGCGACCACCTTCCGCGATCCGACGATCATCGCCCGGCTCAACGGCAGCTTCGTGCCGGCGAAGCTCAACGGCGAAAGTCCGAAGGTCCTCCGGCTGGGGAAAGTGGACGTCACCGAGACCCAATGGGCGCAGGACCAAGGGGTCCAAGGGTTCCCCTCCCTCATCGTCTTGGATGCGAAGGGCCGCACGGTCTACAACTATCCCGGGTTTCTCACCACCCCACAGACCGCGAAGTTCCTTTCCGACATCGCGGACTTCCTCAGGGCCGGGGGGATCGACAAGCTGGGGAATTTCGGCGATTGGGCCGTTCGCAGGGGTTGAGCCGCCGCTCAGCGCTCGAGCAAGGTCGAGAGCATGCGCCGTTTCAGGGATTCGTCGGCGAAGCCTTCCGGGAAGATGAGATCCAGATCCTCCACGATCTCCCAGGTGCAGTCGGCGCCCCCTCGAAGTGCTTGCCAGATGCATCCCAGGGCGTAGATCGGTCCCCAGGGGAGACCCCACCACCCGAAGAGGAGCGTCACCAGCAGGTATCGCGATCCCGCCCATTGCGCCAGGGTTTCCGGGGGCAGGTAGATCACTCCCGACGACCGCCGGAAGGTCACGAGCAGGAGCGATACGCAATAGCTGAAGCTGACGAATCGGGCGCCGCGTTCCAGCTCAGTCGCCAATCGGCGGCCATCGAGGTGTTCGATCCCGCGTATTCCGGCGACATGCGCCGGCGAGGGATCCGGAAAGGATCGATTGGTTTCAGGCATGGTATGGAGTCCGATGTGGCGACCGGATGGACGCTCGGGGCGCAAGATCTGATTGTAGTTCCAAGTCGATGCCACCGTCAGCGGACACCGGGACCATCGACCATGCCCTGAGTCGCCGTCGATGGCGCTCGCGTTCACGCCCTGGTCGGGTCGCGAGGAACGATCAATCCTTCAGTTCGTAGAAGTTCCGCCAGGTCGATTCGTTCGGAGGCGTCGATTCCTCGGATGCCGTCCGGCGGTGCACGAGGGTCGTGGAAGCCTGCGCCGTGGGCCAAAGCACGATCTCGCCGATCTCGACGTGGGGCGGGCGGGTGAGGATGAACAGGGCGGCTTCGGCCACGTCCTGCGCCTGGAGCGGATGCAGACCCGCGTAGACGGATTCCGCCCGCTCGCGCTCGCCGTGGAACCGAACCAGGGAGAACTCGGTGTCCACCATCCCGGGGCTGATCTGGCTCACCCGCACCGGAGAGGCCACCAGGTCGAGCCGCAGTCCGTGCGTCAGGGCGTCCACCGCGTGCTTGGTGGCGCAGTAGACGGCGCCGTTCGGATAGACTTCGTGGCTGGAGATGGAACCCAGGTTGACCACGTCGCCGCGGCGGCGTTCCACCATGCCAGGCAAGATCTGTCTGGTCACCAGCAGCAGACCCGTGATGTTGGTCTGGACCATCTCCTCCCAGTCGTCCGGATCGCCCTTCTGCAGGGGTTCCAGGCCGCGCGAAAGGCCTGCGTTGTTGACCAGGACGTCGATGTCCTGGAAATTCCCGGGCAGGCACTCCGGCAGCGCCTCGACGGCCTTGCGGTCGCGGACGTCCAGGGCGAAGGTGTGGATGTCGGTGTCGTGGGAGGCGCGCAGTTCGTCGGCCAGGACCTGGAGCCGTTCCAGTCGACGCGCGCACAGCAGGAGTCTCGCTCCCTCGCGGGCGAATTGGCGGGCCATGGCCTCGCCGATCCCGCTGGACGCTCCGGTGATCAGGATGGTCTTTCCCATCAGGTCGTACATGGTTGCCTTTCCCGGAAATCCCGTGCTCGAGCGTGAAGTCTACCATCGCATCGGGGATGCGGCGAGGTCGGAACCTGTCCTCGGGGATCGCGCGGGTGCGCTGGGGAAATCCGGGGCGGTCGGAAAACCGGTCACCCAGGCGGTTTTTTGGCCGCCCTCCACCCGCCCCGGGCCGTGATGTCTTCCATCCCCTCCACGGCCCAGGATTCGCCCAGGAATCCGGTGGCCGTGGTCCCGTCCTCCAGTTCGAGCGTTCCCAGGCACAGCGGCGGGCGAACGCAATCGCGCAGGAAGGTACCCGCGCCATCGGCGGGAAGGCTCCAGATCTCCACTTCGGTGGGAGCGCCGTCGCCGGTGCGCACAAGGGCAGGGAACTGCCGATCGCCGCGCCGGATCCGATAGCACCTGTAGGCCGAGGAGGTCCTCGCGCTGGACTCGAGCCGTGCTCCCCTGGCGGTCAATTCATGGTTGAGGGGCTCGCCGGAGAGGTGCAGTCCCGCCACGGCCACGCGGACGCGGTCGGGATCCGCAGGGGTGGCGGGGGAGGCGACTCCCGTCCATCGATCCCCCAGTTCCAACAAGGCGGCATCGTGGAAGGCCGGTGCGAAAAAAGTGATCCCGAAGGGAAGTCCGCGACCGTCGAAACCGGAAGGAAGGGCGAGGGCGGACAGGTCAAGGAGGTTGCAGAAGTTGGTGCCCCTCCCGAGATCGGCATTGACCCCGAGGGGGTCGGCCTCGACCTCGGCCAGGGTGGGCAGGCGCCCCGACGTGGGCAGGACGAGGACTTCGAACTCGCGAAATTGCGCTTCCACCAGGTGGCGAAGATCCTCCAATCGGTGCAGGGCGGCGAAGACCTCCGCACCGGAACGGGACCTCCCTTGTTCCAGAACGAGGCGAGTGGTAGGATGGAGGGAATCCGCGTGCGATGCCGCGAAACCGCCGAGATCCGCCCACCGTTCGGCGATCCATGGGCCTTCGTACAGGAGCGCGGCGGTCTCCTGGAGGGGCGCGAAGTCGAATTCGACCGGCGTTCCGCCGAGGGATTGCAGACGTGTTACAGAATCTGTCCACATACTTGTCCACAACTGTTCGCTCAGGAAGGGAACCCCTCCCCGGGGGACGCCGAATCGGAATGCCTTCGGGAGGACTTGGGGAGCGGACACGGGCATGGGACGGGAAAGGCGGTCGAGAGCATCCCGACCGGCGACGGAGCGCCACACCGCTCGGGCCAGGGATGTCCCCCGGGTGAAGACACTGACGCAGTCCAGACTGCGGCAGGCGGGCACCACCCCGGCCGCGGACCAGACGCCACGGGTGGGCTTGAGCCCCACCAGGTTTGCGAAGCCGGCGGGAATGCGCCCGGAACCGGCGGTGTCGGTGCCCAGGGCGAAAGGGACGTGGCCGAGGGCCACCGCGGCGGCGGACCCCGAGCTGGACCCCCCCGAGATGTGCCGGTCGGAATAGACGTTGCGCACGGCGCCGTAGGGGCTGCGCGTTCCCACCAAACCTGTGGCGAACTGGTCGAGGTTCGTCTTGCCCAACGGGACGGCTCCCGCGCGGCGCAGGCGCAGGACGGTGGTGGCGTCCCGGTCGGGCGTGTACGCGAAGTCCGGACAGCCGGCCGTCGTGGGCCAACCAGCGACATCGATGTTGTCCTTCACCCCGAAGGACATTCCCGCCAGCGGGAGGTCGTCCCCGCCCGCACGCCTCTCCTCCAGGGATGCCGCTTCCCGGAGGATCTCCGCTTCGCTCGCCAGGTGGATCCAGACCGCCGGGTCGGACGAGGACTTCGCCGTTTCCAGCGCCGAAAGCAGGGAATCGCGGAAGCCGGTCATGTCCTCACCACCAACAGGATCTGTCCAGGTGCCACCGACTGGCCGGCGGCGCAACGGATTTCCACGACCGTTCCCGTCGCGGAGCAGAAGACGGGGCTCTCCATCTTCATGGACTCCAGGATCGCGACCACCTCGCCCACCGCCACGGATGCGCCGATCGAAGGCAGAACCTTCCAGACCGAACCGGGGATGTCCGCAGCGACCGCTTCGCAGCCATCGGGCACCTCCCTGGAGGGCGCCACCGCGTCGGATTCCGCGCTGGAAACCACCTGTACCCCTTGTTCGGCCCAGCGTGCGCGTTCTTCCTGGAACGCCTTGCGCTGCATGCGGCGGAAGCGGTCGATGGATTCCGCGTTGTCGGATAGGAAGGCCAGATAATCCTTCATGCGGAAGATCGAGCTTTCGATCTTCGGACTCCAACGTCCGCGCGGAAAGTCCTCGCGCATGCCCAGCAGCTCAGATGCCGAAACCGGATGGAAGCGAAGGATGTCGAAAGAGCGCAGAAGCCAGGGCTTGGGAAAGGCCTCCGTCCTGTTCCAGCGGTTCCACATCTGGACGGTTCGACCCACGAACTGGTAGCCGCCAGGACCTTCCATGCCGTAGACGCAGAGATACGCTCCGCCGATCCCGACCGCGTTCTCCGGGGTCCAGGTGCGGGCCGGGTTGTACTTGGTGGTGACCAGGCGGTGCCGGGGATCCAGCGGCGTGGCGACCGGTGCGCCCAGGTAGACGTCGCCCAGCCCCATCACCAGGTACTCGGCTTGGAAGACGATGTCCTGGACCTCTTCGCAGGATCCCAAGCCGTTGATGCGACGGATGAACTCGATGTTGGACGGGCACCAGGGGGCGTCTGGCCGCACCGTGGCGGCGTATTTCTCGATGGCGAGACGGGTTTGCGGATCGTCCCAGGACAGGGGCAAATGGACCACGCGATTGCGGATCTCGATCTCGCCGACGGCGGGAAGGGTCGCTTCCAAGGAAAGGATCCTGTCCAGGAGATCCGACCTGGCGACGCGCAGGGGATCAAACCGGACCTGGAGACTGCGGATGCCCGGCGTGCAGTCGAGGATTCCATCCCACGCAAGCGACTCCAGGCGTTCCAGCAGCAGATGGACGCGCAAACGCTGTTCCAGGTCCAGGACCATGGGCCCGAACTCGAACAGGACCGCGTCGTCGCCGTCCTGGCGCACGCAAAGGTCCGGCGCCTGGGGACGGTCCGAAGAGCGGTGGAGCACGATCTCGGAAGACAGGCGATGCCAGTCGCTTTTCAGGGCGCGAGGTTCCGATGTCCAACCCGCGACCCGAGAACCCCTCGACACGAACGTGCGCAAGGCCTCTTCCTGCGCTTCGTGCGCCGTGCGCGCCTCCGACCAGGAGAGCGGGGAGAATCGCACGGTATCGCCTGCGGACAGCTGTCCCAGCTTCCAGACTTCGGACAGGGCCAGGGTGACGGGACAGGCGAATCCCCCGAGCGACGGGCCGTCCGGCCCCAGGATCACGGGAGTGTCGCCGGTGAAATCCACCGTGCCCACCACGTAGGCGTTGTCGTGGAGGTTGGAGGGATGCAGACCGGCCTCCCCGCCGTCCTCGCGCGCCCAGCGCGGACGTGGCCCCACCAGCCGCACCCCCGTGCGATCCGAATTGTAGTGCACGGTGTACGGCGATCCGAACAGGTCGTCCATGTCCTCGGGAAGGAAATAATCGGGTGCGGCGTGGGGACCCAGCAACACGCCCAGGGTCCAGTCCCTGCCGAGCAACGGTCGGAGCGGGTCCGGAATTTCCCTGCCGGCGGGAAGGTCGCAGTCGATCTGAACGGACGAGGTGGAATCGACGTCCAGGGGCAGTTGGTCGCCGACACGAATCGCTCTGCCTCCATGCCCACCGAATTGCCCGAGCGTGAAGGTGGACTTGGAGCCCAGATGCTCCGGCACCTCGAATCCCCCCTTGACCAGCAGATACCCGCGCGAACCTTGCCGGGGTCGCGGGATCCGCAATAGGGAGCCTGCCGGCCAATAGAAAGGACGCCAGACCGGAATGGCCACTCCATCCAGCGTCGCCCCGAAATCCGCGCCGGTCAGGACCGCGGTGGTGTCTCGATTCGACTTCAGGGTGGGGCCCCGGAGGACGAATTCGAGACCGGCAATCCCCTCGGGGTTCCCCAACGCCAGGTTTCCCATCCGAAAGGAAAGGGCGTCCATCGGTCCCGAAGGCGGGATCCCCACGTTCCAGAGTCCCAGCCGTCCCGGCCAGTCCTGCACGGTGGTTTGGGCGCCACCTTCCAGAACTTCGACCGTGGCCGGTGTCCAGGCGAGTTCCGCGAGCATTCCGGTCCAGACATTTCCGGACTGGAAGGCATGCGACTCCAGGAGGTGGCGCAAATACCCGAGGTTGGTGGCGATCCCCGCAAGCCTCGTCTGGGCAAGCGCACGATCCAGGGCCTCGATGGCTTCGCTCCGGGAGGGCGCGTGGACGATGATCTTGGCCACCATGGGGTCGTACCAGGGAGGCACCTCCGTGCCGGTGCGAACCCAGGTCTCGACGCGCGCGGATTCGGGGAACGAAACCTCGGTCAGGCGACCCGAGGAGGGTTGGAAGTTCCGGGAAGGATCCTCCGCGTAGACGCGCGCTTGGAGGGAATGTCCGCGCGAAGCGAGGACGAAGGAATCGAGGGGAGCCAGATCGCCCGAACCCAATTTCACCATCCACTCCACCAGGTCGACCCCGAAGACCTCCTCGGTGACCCCGTGCTCCACCTGCAGACGGGTGTTCACTTCCAGGAACCAGAACGCCCCCGAATCCGCATCCAGCACGAACTCCACCGTGCCCGCGGAGCGATAGGACACCGATCTCCCGAGGGCGAGGGCGGCTTCCCGCAAAAGGCGGCGGGTTTCGTCGGAAAGTCCGGGCGCGGGTGTTTCCTCCACCACCTTCTGGTTGCGCCTCTGGACGGAGCAATCGCGTTCGCCGAGTGCGACGACCTGGCCTTTGCCGTCCCCGAAGATCTGCACCTCCACATGGCGGGCGCGGACCACGAGCTTTTCCAGGTAGAGGCCACCGTCCTTGAAATTCGCCGCGGCGAGGGCCGAGACCGATTCCCACGCGTCGGACAATTCCCGGTCGGAACCGCACCGCCGCATCCCGATGCCGCCGCCCCCGGCGGTGCTCTTGAGCATCACGGGGTACCCGATCCGATCCGCCTCTCCCAGGGCCGATTCCAGGTCGGGGAGGATCCCGGTGCCGGGAAGCAGCGGAACGCCGCACTCCAACGCCTTTTCCCGGGCAGTGTGCTTGAGGCCGAAGACCCGCATCTGGTCTGGAGTGGGTCCCAGGAATGCGATCCCCCGGGATTCGCAACTTTCGGCGAAGGCGGCGTTCTCGGACAGGAACCCGTACCCGGGGTGGATGGCCTGCGCGCCGGTGGAAAGGGCGACCTCCAGGATTTTCGCGGCGTCCAGGTAGGACTGTGCCGCCTGGGCAGGTCCGATGAGCACGGATTCGGTGGCCGCGTCCACGTGCAGGCTGTCGCGATCGGCCTCCGAATAGACGGCGACGGACGCGATTCCGAGGCGGTCCAGGGTGCGGACGACGCGGCAGGCGATGGCGCCGCGGTTGGCGATCAGGACCTTGGTGAACATGTGTGCTTCCGTGCTGCAGCGGGTCGTCCCGCCGGTTCGTGTCCCCCGTGCGAGCCGTCCCGCGCGGTCGTCGTGGAAAAAACCATCTCAGTCCTCGGGCGGCCGGCGGGCTCCGCTGGTCCGCCGTGGATCCCAAACCAGCATCCGCACCGGGGTGGGGTTCCAACCGTTGCAGGGATTGTTCAACTGGGGGCAGTTGGAGACCAGCACCAGGATGTCCCGCTCGGCGCGGATCTCCACGTATTTGCCGGAACCGGAAATGCCGTCGGCGAAGGTCAAGGCGCCCTCGGAGGTCACCGGAACGTTCATGAAGAAATTGACGTTGGCGCCGATGTCCCGCTTGGACAGATCCCCGCCAAAGCGGGAAAGCGCGAGCAAAAAACTGTCCCGGCAGCTGTGCATGGGACGTTTCTCGATCGCGTAGCGCACCTGGTTCGATTCCGCCGCGCAGGCGCCGCCAACGGTGTCGTGCCGGCCGCAGGTGTCCGCCACGATGGTCGCCATGGCGTTCCCGCGCACGGAACGGAGGACCGAACCCGTGGTGAGGTACAGGTTGCCCTGCGAACGGACCGTCACCTCCGCGCTGTAGCGGTCGCCGGGATCTTCGGCGTCCAGGAAGAAGGTGTCCACGGCCTGGTTCCCCTCCAGGTCGACGATGCGAAGATGCTGCCCGACGGCCAAGGGGTGGAGCCAGTGGTCGCCGGAGTCCACCACCCGGTCCAGGACGGCATCGGAGGGATCCAGCTTGGATTCGGTCAGGGTCGTCATGTTCGCCCTCAGAGGAAGAGACGTTCGGTGAGCGTGAATCCGCGCACGTTGTACGGACAGCATTGGCGGCTCGGGTCCTCGAAGGTCGGAGCAGGCAGCCGCAGGAACTCCATGCGCACCCCCGCCGGATCCCATGCGGTGGAGGGATCCAGGGGGTGCGGGGTGGCGGAGAGGGCCACCAGCACGTCCATCTCGAATCGGAGTGTCAAGAATTGCCCTGCCTTCCCCTGCGGAGTCCAGGAAAGGGCCCCGTCGTCGGCCACCGAAACACGGCTGAAGACGTTCACGACGGAGGGCAGATCCCGCTCGGAAAGGCCGTATTTCGCCAGTTCCACCAGCAGGTGTTCGCGGGCGTTGGTGTGGCGCCCGTTGCGCAGTTCCTGGTACGTGCCGGGACCGAACCTGGCTTCCACGGTGGCCGCGTCCGAAGGACCCGTGAACGCGTCGTGCCAGCCCACGCTGTCCTCAACCAGGGAGGCAAGCACATGGCCCATGTCGGAGTAGAGCACGTAGGGTGCCGCAAGCCGCGCGATGAACTGCGACTTCAACGTGTCGGGCATGTTGTAGCGCTCCGACGGCGCGTCGGCGCGAAGAAACGTGGCCGACACGTTGGCGCGTCCGCTGGGGTCCACCAGACGCAGGCCCCTGCCGCGTCGCAGCACGCCGGACCAGGAAGCGCCCCCGGGGAGTTCTTCCGTGTAGAGGAGTTCCATCATTCGACCTCGTCGCCGACCACGGTGAGCCGGACCATCGGGATGCGCTCGACCTTGGGAGTCGGCAGGGGTGGGTGGATGAGGTGGTCCAGATGGGCGCGGGTGCCCTGGAACACCGGAGTGGGCACCTGGGCGAATGCGCGCGGCCTGGGGACCGGAACCTCGATGTGTTCGCGAACGCGTCCCGGCCTGGGATCCAGCACCAGGATCCGGTCGGAAAGGAAGATGGCCTCGTCGAGGTCGTGGGTGATGAACACGATGGTGATGTCGACGTTCTTCCAGATCTGCAGAAGGTGTGCCTGCATCTGCGAGCGGGTCTGCGCGTCCAGGGCCCCGAAGGGTTCGTCCATCAGAAGCACCCTGGGACCGGCCGCGAGACTGCGGGCGATGGCGACTCGCTGCTTCATGCCTCCGGAAAGCTGGTGCGGATACTTCTCCTCGAACCCGCTCAGCCCCACCAGCTCGATCCATTCGCGGGCGTCCGTCTCGGCCGTGCTGCGCCCGGAACCGGCCATTTCCAGACCGAAAGCGACGTTCCGGAGAACCGTGAGCCAGGGAAACAAGGTGTACCCCTGGAAGACCATGCCGCGGTCCCGCCCCGGTCCGTCCACCGGGTGTCCGTCCACCAGGACCTCTCCAGAGGTCTTCTCCTCCAGTCCCGCCAGGATCCGGATGAGTGTGGACTTGCCGCAACCGGAGGCACCCACCACGCACAGGAATTCCCGGCGGTGGACGGAAAACGACACCCCCCTCAAGGCCTCCACCGGGCCTTGGGCGCTCTCGAAGGTCTTCCCGAGGTTCCGGACTTCCAGGACCGACTCCCGGCCCTTCATCCGGTCCAGGCGTTCCCTGGAGGCTCCGTCCGGAGACGGCGGAGCAGAGGGATTCGCGTCGTCGCTCACGCGAACACCTCTTCCGCCGCGGCAGCCAGGGCCGCGGTCTTGCGACGGCGGAAGAAACCCGGCTTGGCGTCCTTGCGCCAGGGGAACAGCCTCCGTCCGATCCAGGCGAACACCAGATCCCCCCCGAGCCCCACGACCCCGATGAGCAGGATGGCGGCCATCACGTTGTCGTACTGGCGGTACTTGGCCTGGAGGTTGATGAAATAGGTGATGCCGGAACTCGTCCCGATGAGTTCGGCAACGATCAGGTAGGTCCAGGCCCAGCCCAGCAGCACCCGTTGGTCGGTGTAGATGTCGGCGATGGAGGCCGGGAGCACCACCCTCCACAGGAGCTGGCGGGGTTTGGCTCCCAGCGTCTGGGCGGCCTCCACGAGCGATGGCTCGACGCGCCGGACCGTGTTGGCGATCACCAGCACTTGCTGGAAGAAGGTCCCGATGAAGATGATCGCGATCTTGGGGGCGTCGTTGATCCCGAGGATCGCAACGCACAGCGCCCCGAAGGCGGGAGCGGGAAGGTAGCGGAAGAATTCGATGAACGGCTCCGAGAGCCTGGTGACGGCGGGGATGGCGCCGCAGAGGATTCCCAAGGGCACACCCACCAGGCTGGACAGGAAGAACCCCCAGAAGATGATCTGGATGGAATGCCACATCTCCTCGTGGAGCCAACGCTCCTCCTTCAATCGGGGAGCGGTGGTGAACGAGGTCACCATGGCCACCGCGACCTGGTGGGGCGCGGGCAGGAACACGGGGTTGGCGGGGACTCCTGTTGCCGGTTTTTGGCCACGGGTCGTTTCCAGGGCGTTGGCCCGGTCGAAACCCTCCTTTTCCACCCGCAGTCCCGGCGTGAACCAGGAAACGTCACCCGGATCGCGCACCTCCACCAGAGGATGCCAGATCCAAGGCACGTAGCTGATCATGGCCCACAGGAGAAGCGGAATCCCGAAGGACAGCGCCCACAGGATCCGCCGGGAGCGTTCGTCCAGGTCCCCTTGGATCTTCCACAGCGAGCTGCGGCGTTTGGGCGTCTTGGGATCAGGCATGGCTTGGGCCCCACAATTCGGAGCTGGACGGGTCGTCCCGTCCGTTGGCGAAGCCGGGGGGGCCGTCCCTCCCGGGGTCCTGGAGCATCGTCCTGCAAGAGAGTCCACCAACTCTCCGAAATTGCAGGACCCTGCACCAGGGACCATGCTTGGATTCGCTCGCGTCTACTTCAGGGCGTCGATCTCCAAGGTGGAGTCCAAGTAGGCGGATGGCTTTTGGGTCTCCTTGTAGACCTTGTTGGCCAGATTGAACGTGTCCGAAACGGACATGGAATAGGGGATGCTGACGAGATCGGTCCCCGCCTGGAAGCGGGGGCGGGATTCCTCCAGTTTCAGGAAGCGGGTCCCGTCCAGGAACTTGGCATACTCCTCCGGAGCCACTCCCACCCTGGCGGCCATGATCTTGATCGCGTCGGCGCGAGTGGCCGGGTCGGCGATGTAGGCCAGGATCTTGTCCCACACCTTCACCACCTTCACCCAATCGTCTCGACGTTCCGCCAAGCTCTGCGGCGAGACGGACAGGAAGTCGTAGATGAGTCCTGGCTGGTCGGCGCTGGTGTAGATGGCCTTGGACCCCGGAAGGGCCTTCAGCGCCTGCCCGGCATTGGGCTGCCAAGCCCCGATGGCCGCGACGTCCCCCGTGGCGAGGACCTGGGCGGTCTGGTTGGTGGGCGTTCCCACCAGCTGCACGTCCGATTCCTTCAAGCCCATGGTCTGCAGGCCCTTGGTCAGGAGCAGGTGTTCCACCAGCCCGATCTCGATCCCCACCTTCTTGCCCTTGAGGTCCTTCAAGGTCTTGATGCCGGGTTTGGCCACGATCATGTCGTTGCCGTTGGAATAGTCGGTGACCAGGACGGCCACGCTCTTGCCACCTTGGGCGCCCGTCACCAAGGCATCTCCGGAGGCGATGGTCACGGCGTCCACCTTGCCCGCCGTGAAGGCGTCCATGGAAGGGGCGTATTCGAACCAGGAAAACTGGACATCCACGCCGGCATCCTTGAACCATCCCTTCTGGATGGCGATCTCGAAGGCGGTCCAGCCCGGCCAGTCGCTGTAGGCGATCTTCAAGGGCGCCTTGGGAGTCGCGACGGCAGCCGCCTTCTTTTGGCACCCTGATACCAAGCTCAACACGGCCAAGCATGCCGCCATGCGAATCATCTTCATGGAATCCCTCCTGATTGGGCAAGGAAGCCACGAATCAAGGGACGTGCCAGAGTCCGCGCGGCGGATGTCCCGCAGTCGAGATGACAATTTTATGGGGCAATTGGCGATGTGGCAACACAATTTAGACAATTGTCATTTTGAATTTGGCCGGTCCGGTATTGTTCAGTGTCCAATTTGGATGGAGATTCTGGGTTCATGCCGATCCTTTTTCTGATTCTTTCCCTGGCCGGGGGGCCGAGTCCACCCGAGGTGTCCGCGTCCCTGGCGCAGGCTTCGATGCTTCGGGAAAAGCTGGACGAGGCCGGTGCGCTCGCGAAATATCGAGAGGCGTTGCTCGAGGACTCCACCAATCTGGAGGCTCTCTGGAACGCGAGCTATCTGGCCACCATCCTGGGTGCGCGCGACTCGCTCCACCATTCCCCCTTGATGGACTTGGGGAGGCACCTCGCGGAAAAAGCCATCCAGCAGTGGCCCGACCAGGCGGAATCCCACTTCGCCTTGGCCGTCAACATCGCCATGGGCCTGAAGCATCTGCCCGTCCGGCAGAAAATGGAGTCGTCCCGAGCGCTGCGCGAAGAGATCCGCCGCACCCTGGAGTTGAATCCACGCCATGGTGGCGCGTGGTTCCTGCTGGGACGGTGGCAGTATGCCTACGCCACGTTGGGGACCTTCGAGAAGATGACCGCCAAGCTCTTCCTGGGCGGCATTCCTCCCGAGGCCACCTTGGCGAACGCGGAGGTCAGTTTCCGCAACGCTCTCCAGTGGAACCCGAACGAGCCCCTCTTCCACCTGGACCTGGCGCGCACCTTGGTGGCGGAAGGACGAAAGGACGAGGCGCGCAAGGTCCTGGTGTACGCCATCCACCTCGCCCCCCGGTCCGGCGACGACCCGCGGAATTTCGCAAAGATGCGGGATTTGCTCAAGCGCATCGAGGGGTGAGGGCTCTCCGGTTTTCCGGTCGTTTCGAGGACACGAGGGGCTTGCAGGTGCAGCAGCTCTAGATTCGCCAATGCAATCGGAAGCCAACCCCAGTCCGGGTGCATGCACCGAGAGGGAAGATGCGAATGAATCTCAACAAAATCAGGGACCTCCCAAAGGTCTTGTGGCTTGGCGTGTTGCTCGTGTCCTTGGCGCCAGGTGCTGAAACCTTCACCTGGCAGAACGTGAAGATCGGTGGCGGCGGCGGGTTCGTCCCGGATATCGTCTACAGCCCTACCCAGCGGGGGCTGGTGTACGCCCGTACCGACATGGGCGGCCTCTATCGTCGAGATTCCGTTTCCAAGACCTGGACCCCCCTGACGGATTGGATCGCTCCCTCCAACTGGGACATGCTGGGGGTCGAATCCTTCGCCACCGACCCGGTCCATCCCAACATCTGCTACTACGCGGCCGGGACGTACACGAACAGCTGGGATCCCGGAAACGGCCGCATCGAACGCTCCACGGACTACGGCGATTCCTGGACGACCGCCGCGCAGCTGACCTTCAAATGCGGAGGCAACATGCCCGGGCGCGGCATGGGGGAGCGGCTCGATATCGATCCGAACAGCGACAACGTCCTTTATTTCGCGGCGCGATCGGGCAACGGCCTGTGGAAGTCCACCAATTCCGGCCAGACCTGGGCCCGTGTCACGTCGTTTCCCGTCACGGGGGATTACGTGCAGGACGGAACCCAGGACTACACCTCGGATCCCGTCGGCATCGCTTGGGTCGCCTTCGACAAGAGCTCCTCGACGGCGGGGACGCCGTGCTCGCGCATCTTCGTGGGGGCCGCCCAGAAGAGCGGTCCAACCGTCTTCGAAAGCGACGACGCCGGTTCCACCTGGGCCGCGATCGCGGGACAACCGCTGGGTCCGGACACCTTGCACATCATGCCCCACCACGGGGTGATCCGCGACAGCGTCCTCTATCTTCCCTACTGCGACAAGGCAGGGCCCTACGATGGCGACTACGGCGAGATCTGGAAGTACAACTTCGTTGCCAAGGTCTGGACGGACATCACCCCCCACACCCACGAAAAGGACGAGGCCTGGGGGACGTCCACCCTCCAGAAGGAAACCCCGTATTTCGGGTACGGTGGTTTCGACGTGGATCCCGAGAATCCGCAGGTGATCATGGCGGCCAGCTTGAACAGTTGGTGGCCGGACGCCATCCTCTTCCGATCCACAAACGGAGGGGCCTCGTGGACAAAAAGCTTCTACTGGACCAGCTACCCCACCGCGAAATTCAAGTACACCCTGGAAACCACGTACCCTTGGTTGAACTGGGGAGTGACTGCCAGTTCCTGGCCGAGCACAGTGGAGCCCAAGCTCGGCTGGATGATCAGCGGATTGGCCATCGATCCGTTCGATTCCGACGAGATGATGTACGGCACGGGAGCCACCATCTACGGGACCGAAAACCTGACCGACTGGGGAGACACGTCCAAACCCCTGGTGGACATCAAGTCGGTGGCCGACGGAGTGGAGGAATGTGCCGTTCTCGCCCTCGCTGCTCCACCGGTGGTTGGAGGGACCGGGTCGAACGTGAAGCTCGTATCCGGTGTGGGCGACATCGGCGGGTTCGCCCATACGGATCTCCAGACCCCCACCCAGATGTTCCAGACGCCGCTCTTCACGACCACTTCGTCCCTCGACTACGCCGAACTCGCGCCCGTGAACATGGTGCGCGTGGGCACCTCGGACATCGGCATCGACCCGAACTCGACCAACCATATCGGGACGTCCTCGAACGCGGGACTGAGCTGGAACATGCTCTACGTGTTGGATACTTCCTACAACAGCGGTTCCGTGGCGATGTCCGCCAAGGCCAGCAGCATCCTCTGGGCCGCTGCGGGCAAGGTTCCGCAATCCGGAGCCGTCTACGCCTTGAAACCGACCAACCTTCCCCCCAACGCCATGGTCGCCTCCGACCGCGTCGACGACAGCACCTTCTACGCCTCCTACGACAGCGCATTCTACCGCGGATCGGGCGCGACCTACACGGCGAACCTCTCGGCGTATCCCGCGGGGACCTACCACATCAAGGCCGTACCCGGGCGACAGGGTCAGGTCTGGGTTCCTGCCGACACGCAAGGGCTTTGGCTCACCAAGGATGGCGGCAAGACCTTCTCGAGGGAGACCTCGGCGGTGCAGGAAGCCGATGTCGTCGGATTCGGCATGGCCGCTCCCGGCCAGTCCTACCCAGCGGTCTACATCACGGGCAAGGTCTCCGGTGTGGAAGGCGTTTTCCTCTCCAAGGATTCCGGTTCCACCTGGACACGGATCAACGACGACGCCCACCAGTACGCACAGATCAATTCCGCCATCACCGGAGACATGCGCCAGTACGGGATCGTATTCGTGGGCACCAACGGACGCGGCATCGTCTACGGTCAGGTGTCCAGCGGGGGCTCGGCCATCAAGACCGCGCAAACGCCTCCAAAGTCGACCTTGTCCCGCAATGGCAGGATTCTCACGGCATCGGGCACCAACATCCTCAGATTGTTCGACCTTCGGGGGGTGCTGCTGCGCGGGGGCGGTTCCGATGGTCGCAGCGCGAGCGTCGACCTGACGGGTCTGGGTGCAGGGGTCTACCTCGCCCGTTGGGGCCGCAACGCCCAAGCTGTGGCCGTCGGGGATTAGTCGTCCGATCCGGCACCCGGCGCAGGGTGCCCCTCAGCGCAAGGTGCGGAACACTCCCACGACTTTGCCCAGGATGCGGAAGTCGGGACTGCGAGAGCTGATCCAGATGGGCTCCATGGCCTCGTTGCGTGGTTGCAACCGGATGCGGTGGCGCTC
>DATNIW010000026.1:0-8320 GCA_035604215.1 Fibrobacteria bacterium | reverse complement strand
CAATATATTAGCGATCGCTTTTCTGCACCGGTTGTTGAAAAAAGATTTAACCCATTGGTATTTGCTAGGTGGGGAAGTCCTTCCAGTTGGTTTTTCGATCTTGGGTACGAACATGAATCCAATGGTCAGGCGATTGAGACCCCAGATGATTATAACGCCCAACTCCTGATAGACAGCACTGTCGAGAAGGAACACGGACTCAAATATTATCCAACGGAAACCAATGAAAGAATCAGCCGAGGATGGGATTTCCTGGATTTCAATGCCGGGGCGACAAATTCAATCTTTGGATTTTCTAGCCTAAGGAAAAACACCGAATCATCGAACAATAAATTCAGCTACAACATCAACTTGAAGTATTTCTTGTCCAATGGATTGCTGGAGACGACCCCGGAAAATATCCGCGCCTGGGAAAAACAGGACACCAATATGACAAGGCAACGGGTGGATGGCATTACCATTCAACTGGAAGATGATTATGTACTTGCCGGATACTTGCTTCCTTGGGTTCATAGAAAACTCTTGAAGTACAACATCAGCACCGTGCCATTCATTGGTTCCGTCGGAGGGGGCCTGACCTACACCACCGGGGTTTTGGGGCCCTTCGAACACAACACCTTCAGAGGTGAACTGGATGTTCAAATTTATTCCATACCCCTGAGCGGTTACTATCAATATGGATACCTGAATGAAGTCGCGACCTACTACCAAAAGGCCACGACGATCGGATTCGGGGTCAAGATCCCGATGCTGATCTAGCCGGAGTCAGTCTCCCAGGACCGGGATCGTTTCCGACTCTTCACCCAAAATCCGTACCAAGTAGAGTCCGCCCGCCACCGGTCGGGAGAGCGAGACCGACCCGACTCCGGTTGCCTGCGAGAGGATCCGGCCACGTGCGTCCACGAGCTCGGCCCCCACCGGTCCGGTGCCATGCACCAACACCGCTCCGGGAACCGCGTACGCCGACCAGCTCGCGGACCGTTCCATTCCTGGCCGGATGGCCATGGGCTCACCCACGTTGCCCCAGAAATTCTGGAAGTTTCCGGAAAGGGTCAGGAGATCGATCAAACCCCAGGAATCGTTGAAATAGCTCGTGCCCGTCGCGTCGGGACCCAATCGGAGCAACCTGGCGTAACCTTGGCGGATCCAAGCGGTGTCGGCAGGGTCGGAAACGCCCGACAACACGAAGGCGCCGGTGTAGACGGAATTCACGGCGTTGGTGAATGTTCCTGCCGTGGTGTAGCCCACCCGGATGCTCGTGGGGACACCGGCGGTGGTTCCGATGATCCACGTGCTGATCTTGTCCAGGAAGCTCTTGGAGGCCGGAGTCCCGAACCAGAGGTAGTCCAGGGCCACGCGCCATGGAGTGCGCACGGCGTCGTACCCGAAGTTGCCGGTTCCCGAGCCGTTGTGGTCCACGGAGCTCCCGTTGCCATCGGTCCAGTCCGGCACCAGTCCCGTGGTGGAGTTGGCGGTCTTGGCCAGGAAGGCCAGACTGTTGTCGGCCACCTTGCTCCAGGTATGGGTGGGGTCCACGGTCTGGAACAGGCGGGCGGCGCCCACGGCGAAGTAGCTGGGGTCGTAGAGGTTGCCCGTGCCCTGGTCGTCGGGCTTGAACAGATAGGCCCCCTGGTCCACCTCGTGCGACCAGATCTTTCCGAGAATCGATTGGGCGGCCGTGAGATACTTGCTGTCGTTCCACTGCTTGTAGGCCATGGAAAGCGCCAATGCCACATCCAGGTCGCCATCGGTGGCCGCCCCGGTCTTGTAGGCGTTGCTGCATCCGTTGATCTGCCAATTCATGAGGCCGTTGCCGTCGGTCTGGCTCTGGTAGTAGGCCCAGAGCCGGTCGAACATGGTGTGGGCACTGTCGGAGGGGTTGTCGGCGTAGACCGTGATCATCATGCCGTACCCGATGCCCTCGGACACGGTGCAATTGCCCGTGTTGGGGTTGCAGGAACCGGACGCCCCGGGATCGTACCAGGCGATTCGTGCCTTGCTCGCGTCGTTCGGGCACACCGTGTAGTAGTTGGCCACCCAGCTCTTGTAGTAGGCGTGGAGGCTGGCGGTGTCGGCACCGTGATCCACGAGACCGTTCGGATAGGCCGCCAGATAGGGGAAAGGATATGCGGCGGCGGCCCAGAGAGATGAGACGAGAACAAGGGAAATGGCGGCGACGCGTGACAAGGGAGGCTCCTGGAAGTTTTTGGGAGATCGACCTCGTTCGAGGCGTGAAGGCGAAAGATCGAAGCGGAGGCGGGCATCCGGCAACCGGTTTCCACGGGATGGCACTCCCACCCTACGCCGTGGGCGAACGTCTTCGGAGATCGAGCTCGAGGGAGCGAGATGGAGATTCCGGTCCCTCGAAGATGGCCATCGATGGTCCCGACCCGCAGAGGAAAATCAGGGAACGATTCGGAGCACCCCCAGCGAGCCGGCTTGGAGGAGGCGGTCGGATTTCGAAAGCAGGCGGCCGCGGGCATCGACGAAGGGAACGCGCTTCGACGGCGGCGGCGGGAAGGGATGGACGGATGTGGTCGCGGAAGCGGCCAAGGCCCTGGCGGCCTTTTTCAAGTCGTCCGATCCCACCTGGAGGTTGGCGGTTTTCGGGAGGATGGCGCATCCCCAGCGGACGGTCCATGAAACCGAGTCCCGCGGCGGGATCACGACCCAGGCTCCGAGCACCTCGTTCTCGATGTACTGTCCGCTCGTGTAGCCTTCGACGTCCGATTCGCCGGGCGGGAAATGGAGCGAATCGACATCTTGGTACTGCTTCACGAACAGCAGACTGTCCTTCAATTGGGCCATCCAACCCTCGCCGCCATCTCTGTAGAATTTGTTCCCGGTATACCCCGCGTCCAGGTACCATCCCAGGGAGTCGTCGCGCGTGAGGGGGAGATCGGGCTGGAGTGCCGAGCCAGGTGGATTCGCAAACTTGAAATCGGTCGCCTTCGGGAAGAAGAGGAGGCTCCCCGAAAATCCCTGCGAAATTTCCCAGGGCGCGAAGTGTCTCGCGCTGTCGGACGCGGTGTTCGTGGTGGTGTAGGTCAGGGACATCTTGTCCTTGGCCGCGTCGTAGGAGAATCGCTTGGTCACCCGCAGCTTTGTGTAGGCGTCCACCGGCCCCACCAGCACCAGCTCGGCGCCGCTGGAATCGGTGGAGGCGGTATAGGCCGTATCGTTGAAGGAGGTCGGAGGCGGCCAGTTGTTCTGCGGCAGCCAGCGCGCTTGAGGCGCCGGCCAGAAAAAGGCCCCTTGGTCGCTGCCAGGCTTGATCGCGTCCAGGTTCTTGTATTGGAACAGGGTGATCCGTCCGGCCAGGCTGGTGTCCACGGTCATGTGGTAGGAGCCCCACGAACCATCCCACGTGGTTCCGGATCGGATCCAATTCGCGGCGGATGCCCCGAAGGCCAAGCCGAAAAGAACCAATCCGCTCGTCGCCTGCTTCATGCTCCAAACCCTCCGGTGCGGACCTTTCCCGGAACCTAGCAACAAGAGGTAGGATTGTCGGCACCGAGGAGCGGCCTCACGAGCGGGTCCTTGCCCTCAACGCGGCCCGGAGAGCACCGCGGTCAGCAGGACGACGCCGAAGAACAGGGTGAAGACCCCCAGGACCGTCATGGCGTCGTCGTTTCGACGGTCCTCCATCTCGTGGAAGGCCACGTGGACGGTGTCCCGGGCCCTCACGGTGACGTCCTGGTAGGCTCGGTCCCAGACGAAATTCGGTCGGTCGTCGGCAGCCACCAACAATCCGGCACCCACGGTGGTCACCGCCGCGCCCGCGACGAACGCGCCCGGGTACCCGTATCCACCGCGGTAGTATCCATGGTGGTATGGCCCGCCCCAGCCGCGTGCCCGGACCACGGGCGGATACCCGTAGCGGTATCCGTATCCGTATCCGTGCATTGGCATCCCCCACAAATAGTCGAAGGAGACCACGGGCACGCATTCGTACTCGTAGGTAACAGGTTCCTGTCCGACTTCGGACAGGGGAACCACCGAAACGCGATGCACACCCGGCCACACCGGCAGGGTCAAGGGGCCGATTCCGGCGGCGACACCGTCGACCCAGACCTCGTGCGCCGGATAGGTTTCCACCCGGATCGCGCCGGTACCGTAGGCGGCCTGGGACGGGGGTGGGGAAGGCGCCGGTGCGGAGAGGGAGGACGAGGAGGACGGCTGCACGGAATCCCCACGGGAGGGAGAGGATTCGGCAATCCGCTCCACCACCAGGTGGGCCAACTTCTCGATGGTTCCCGCCTGCGGCTCGCCCAGTTCCGCGTCGGCCCTGTCCATAACCAGTTGGCTGTCCAGGTGGATCTCCATCAAGGTCAGATGGGTGACGCCGTTCCCTTCGGTCAGGTGGGGAACGAACAGGATCCGGACATCCAGCGACCTTCCCAGGGACTCCATGCATGAATCGGTGCAGTCGCCGCCGGACCCGGCCAGGCGTCGCAGCGTGGAATCCACCGGGTCTCCCTCCCGCAGTCGCCATTTTCCGGTCGCCGCCAGCGCCGACCGCAGGTCGTTCTGGAGGCGGGAGGGCAGGCGGTTGGCCGCCGAGGTGTCGCGAAAGCCCACCAGCGCCGCGCGAGGCAGAGATGAATCCGGACCCAGATCCCAAAGGCTCTTGGCGGAGACCGCATCGGGTTCGGCCAGAGTGGCGAGCATGACCAGTGAAAAGACGCCGCAAACCATTACAGGACGCATGGCAAAGAAAATCTGAAATCGGAGGTGCGAAGTCAATGATCCGCGTCCGCGGTCGAATCGACTCCGTAGCCTCGCCTCAGTGCTGGCTGGAGGCGACCGCCACGATCAAGACGACCCCGAAGACCAGAGCCAGCACTCCCAGGACCTTCAGTCCCTCGTTTCCGGTCGATGTCCGTTGGAACGCGACTTGCACGGTGTCTCCGGCCCTCACATCGACATCCTGCCAGGTCTGGTCCCAGACGGAATCCGGTTGGGAAGCGGCAGCGGCCAAAAGGCCGATGCCGATGGCCGCCACCGCTGCACCCGCGACGATGGCTCCAGCATCGTCGCCGGAGTGTCCGCCCCCGTGGTGGGAAGGTCGTTCGTTTCGGATCGGTCCGGAAGATCCGGATCCGATGGCGCGACCGCCTGCCGCATGCGGGTGCCAGTTGCGCTCCCTGTAGCCATGCATCGGCTGCACCCACAGGAACCCGAAGGAGACCACCGGCTCGCACTCGAAATCGGAGGAACGCGGTGCAGCCGCGTCCGGGTCGGACCGGGGTTGGGGAACCACGGACACGCGGTGTTCACCCGGCCACACCTCACGGGTCAGAGGCCCGGTTCCGACGTCGCTCCCGTCGATCCACACTTCGTGGGGCGGGAAGGTCTCCACGTGGATGGCGGACGTGACTCGGCTGTTCTCGGTGGCCGGACCCGAGTCCGATTCGGTGCCGGGGGATTCGTCGGCGATCCGCTCCACCACCAGATGGGCCAACCGTTCGATGGTCCCCGCCCGGGGCTCTCCGAGTTCGGCATCGGCGCGGTCCATGACAAGTTGGCTGTCCAGATGGATCTCCATCAAGGTCAGGTGCGTGGCACCTTCCTCGACGGTCAGGTGGGGAACGAACAGGATCCGCGCGTCCAACGACCTTCCCAGGGACTCCATGCACGAATCCGTGCAGTCCGAGTCGGAGCGGGCGATCCGCCGAAGCGTCGAATCCACCACGGATCCGGACTGCAGGCGCCATTTTCCGGTTCCAGCCAGTTCCGACTGCAGGTCTCTCTGGAGGCGGGAGGGCAGTTGGTTTTCCCCGGAGGTGTCGCGAAATCCCACCAGCACGGCACGAGGAAGATCGGGATCGGGCTCCGAGGTGTTGATGCTTCTCGCCGAGACCAAGCCGAAAGGAATCAGCGCCATCAGGAGGGAGCGCGGCAGGATGCTGGGGATCGGGGTGCGGTGCATGGAGGAAGAAGGTCGGAAATCCCGGATCCGAAGTCAATGGGAACGCCGCCCTGGAAGAAGGAAGACTCCGGAGGCATTTGTATCGTTACCGCCCTATGCGCAAGCTGCTCTTGACTCTCTGCTTGATCTCCCTGCCCGTGTTCGCACTGGACGAAAAACCCCTCCTGGCCCAAGGCGACATGGAGGCCGGCTTCTACACCCGGGTGGACGCGACCTACCAGATGTTGAGCGACAAATGGGCGTACTACTCCGCCCCCAGCCCCACCGCGCCCATCGCCTTGGGGATGGACGCCACCTTCAAGTACGGAATGAGCGAATCCTCGGACCTGGAGATCACCATGCCTTGGGTGTTCCGCGACGCCGACTGGGCCGCGCTGGGTGTGCCCCCGCGGGACGACTGGTACACGGGTTTCGACCGCGTTTCCCTGGTCGCCAAGGTCGATGTCGCCAAGACCGGAGTCGGACCTCTCTTCGGGTTCGACTTCCCGCTGGGCAACGAGAAGGTGGTCGGGTTCGATCCCGAATGGGGTTTCACCTTCGGCGGCTGGGGCGGGTACCACAAGGCCAATCGTTGGATCGACGGGTACGGCACCTGGTCCATCACCCCCCAGACGTCCTCCGGATACCGGCCGGGGAGCCAGCAGGTGGCTCTGTTCAACGCGGGGATCCAGTTGGACGAAGGCGTCGCACCCACCTTCGGGATGCAATGGAACCGCTTCGGGTCCAACAGTTTGAAGGGCGTGGTCCAGACGAACGAGCAGCAGAGCGTCACCGCCGTGCCGGGATGCATCCTGGAACTGGACGAGGATTGGAACCTGGAAGTGAAGCTGCCCGTGGTCTTCGCGGGGCGCAACACCTACGGCACCGCCGGACTCTCGCTGGGAATCGTGGGCTCCTTCGAGAACTGAGTTTCTAACTTCGCTTCCCTTATGACCCAGCGACCATGCATCGCCATCGTCGGCCGGGCCAACGTGGGCAAGTCCTCCCTCTTCAACCGCCTGCTGGGACACCGCGCCGCGGTGGTGGACGACCGACCCGGCGTCACCCGCGACCGGCACTTCCAGGAATGGGAGTTCGACGGCAGGCGCGTGGACCTGGTGGACACCGGCGGGTTCATCGACGAGTCCATCGACCCGCTGGCCGAACAGGTCCGCCACCAGATCGATCTCGCGGTGGAATCCGCGGACGTGGTGCTGTTCATGATCGACGCCCGCACCGGGGTCACCTACGACGACCTGCAGTTGGCGCGCGCCGTGCAGCGCAAGGGCAAGACCATCCTGCTCCTGGCCAACAAGGCCGAGCGCCCCCAGGATCGCGAAGCGGTGTCCGAGTGGCTGCAACTGGGCATGGGACCCGCCAACTGCGTGTCGGCCACCATGGGGTACGGCTTGGACGGGTTGGCCGAGCGCCTGCGGGATCTGATCCCTCCCGGTGGAGCTCACGAGCCGGACGAACGCATTCGGGTGGCAATCCTGGGCCGGCCCAACGCGGGCAAGAGCACCCTGGTGAACCGGCTTCTGGGCCAGGACCGCATGATCGTGTCGGAAATCCCGGGCACCACCCGCGACTCCATCGACGCTTCCTTCGTCTGGGAGGGCCACCACTTTGTGGTGACCGACACCGCGGGTCTGCGCAAGAAGGCCCGGGTCCACGACGACATCGAGTACTACAGCAACATGCGCTCGCTGGAATCCATCCGGCGTTCGCACGTGGTGATCCTCCTGGTGGATTGCCTGGAAGAAGGGCTTCCCGAACAGGATCTGCGCATCCTGCGCCAGGTGGAGGAGGCGGGCAAGGGATTGGTCCTGGGACTCTCCAAGTGGGATGCGCTGGAGAAGGACCACAAGACCTTCGACCTTCTGGTCAAGGACATGCGTGGCAGGATCCCTGCACTCGCGGAAACTCCCGTGGTGGCCTTTTCCGGCCGCACGGGACAACGGGTCCCGAGGTTGCTGGAAGAGGTCCAGCGGGTGCGCAAGGGCCTGCGCAAGATCATGGGCCGCGACAACGTGATCGAATACTTCCAGAAGGCCTTGGGAGCGCAGACTCCACCCTACGCCCACGGCCACCCGGTCCGCCTCACCCGCTGCTGCCAGGTGCACGTGGACCCGCCCATGCTCGCCTTCGAGACCGAGAATCCCGACCTGGTGTCGGAGGCCTACCGGCGCTACCTGCGGGCGCGGGCCATCGAATACTTCGATCTCGCCGGGGTTCCCCTGCGGATCAGTTTCCGCCAACGGCTGGAGCTGCGCCTGGACGACGACCTCGCGCGCTTCGGTGGGATCCTGCCGCCGCCCGCACCCGCCTCCGTCGAGGACTGACCGGGCGGCGTTCCTACTTTTAGCGCCCAAACCGAATTCCGAGGATCCATGACCGTCTGGCTCGCCA
>DATNIW010000025.1:0-79373 GCA_035604215.1 Fibrobacteria bacterium | reverse complement strand
GCCACCGCGGCGCGGATTTCCGGAGAATCGTTCGAAGGCGTCGCATCCCAGGGACCGATGCATCCGCAAAGGATCGCGAAAGCGAACGGGAGCGGGAGCCTAGAAGAGTAAACGGACACCGAACACCACCGGGAGAAAGGGGATTTGGTCGATTTCCTGGGGAGCGACGTTGGGTGCATTCGAAACCCAGGCCAGTGGATTGCGCTGGTCGGTGAGGTCGACGATGCTCCAGAACGCCGTCCAGGAGCCCTCTCGGCCGAATTCCACCGGAGTGAGGTCCATCCGGAAATAAGGCGCCCTTCGTTGCCCTGCGACCTCCTTGGTGCCAGTGGCGAGGGTGTCCAGGTCGAGGCCGGGAGAGGGCAGCGTCCATCCCGCGACATCCGGTCGAAGGGTTCCGCTGTTGTTGTGGAGGACCAACCGGCTGCGAAGGAAGAACTTCCCCGCGATGGCGCGCACCGAGCCCTTCCAGGCCCAGGCCGCGTCGAATTCCGTCTGCAGTCTCTGGTCCCACGGCGCCCATTGGACGGGAAACGTCGTGCCGTCCTGCGGTCGGCGCTGGACGACATCCAAGGAAACGGTCTGGCGGCCCCCGAGTTCCAGTCGGTCGAACAGGATCCTCCCGGACAGGTCCAGACCAGCCGATCCCGCATCCTCCCGGTAGGAGGTCCGGACAAGGTTTTCCGGGGGTCCAAGGTTCCATACGCCTTCCCACGCCCACAGCCCCTCGGTCGACCTCAACCAGCCCAGGGCGCGGAACTCCGTGGAGGGAGATCCCTGCGTCCCGGTTTCGGAGCGCAAGGCGGACACATGCAGAGCCGTGGTCCGCGGCGAGGCCCCGGTGGGGAAGAACCAGACGGGTGAGGGCATCTCCGTTCCGTCGGTGATGCTCCCCAGCACCGAGACGGGGACGATCTTCCGTTCCAAGTCGGTCTGGAGGCTCCAATATCCTTCGCCCCATCCCAGGCGAACTCCTCCTTGCGGAGCCGAGGGGTCGCGTTCGTCGTGCGCCAGGCCCAACCAGACCTTCGCGTTCCATGGATCCGGTTTCACCAGGACGGAGATCCACGGCTCCAGGAGATTCCGATGGGAATCGCCGGGGAATCCGGAAACCGGATGGTCCGCCTCCGCGTAGCTCGTGTTCCACATCCGAAATCGCAGACCGGTCTCCAACCGCGATGTTTCCGAGATGTCCTGCCTCGTGTGCACCGAGAAGGAATGGAGATCCAACGTGTCGGACGCGGACAGTTCGTCGTCGTAGCGGGTGTAGTCGGACAAGGAGAGGTCGGCTCCGACACCCCACCCGTCCTCGCTCCATTCCAACGACGCAGGAACGACGGTGTTGCGCCAGGAGGAGAGCAGCCCGTCCAGACTGTCCGTGGCGCCCACCGACAGGGAATCGGCCGAGGCGAAGATTCCCACGTGGGCGCTCCATGGTCCGCGGCTCCAGGCCACCGCGGCCGTGGCGTCCCAAAACTGGATGACGAGTTCTTCCGAACTCCAGCCCTCATGGTGGGCGAGTTCCAAGGCGGGGTCTAGCCAGGTCCGCCGATAGCAGGCTTGGACCGACCAGTCGCCTCGCGTACCCCAGACCGCCGCGGAACCGTCGATGGTTCCCGCCTCCAGGGATCCGTGGAACCCCTCGGAGCGGGAGGTGGTCGCCTTGCTGCCCGTTTCCAGCCAGCCTCCACCACCGGCGAGGGAGGCGCCTCCACCGGTAGGGTCCCAGGAAGCCTTTCCGACGGCGGCGGCGTCCAGCACGCCGAAGAGTCCCCCGAAATGCCATGGCCAGGGGATGTCCGCGCCGTCCCAGGTCACGGCGCCTCCCTCGTACGGCATTCCCGTGGACGAAAATTGCCCGGAGAATTCGCCTTGGCTCGAGATCCCCGGCCGATCCCGCAGGGACTCCAGCGGTCCGGATTGGCCAAGTCCCGCGTGCGTGGTCCAGTCCGACGAATCCACGGATTCCATCCGAAGGCGGCGGATTCCCACCACGGTCGTGGTGGGGAGTCGGTGGACGGTTCCGGAATCGAAAACGGAGGAATCCTCGGAAGATTGAACGGCCTTGTAGTCTGTTGTGGCCGTGGTCGCGAGCCAGAGGAGGGGCAGAAGCGTCATCCGACCACCCTGACCTGGCTGAGACCTGGTCCGACGCGAACGACTTCGATCCGGACGTCGATCTGCTCCTTCATCTCCTCCACGTGCGTGATCACCCCCACCTTGCGTCCCTGCGCGTGCAGGTTGGACAGGGCGCCCATCACCGTGCGCAGCGTGGAGGGGTCCAGGCTGCCGAACCCCTCGTCGATGAACAGGGATTCGATGCGGAGGTTCCCTCCCGCGAGGTGGGAGAGACCCAGGGCCAGGGCCAACGAGACCATGAAGGATTCGCCACCCGACAAGGTGTGGACGGGCCGGATCTCGCCGAAAGCGTCGCGGTCCACCACCCCGAAATGCATGGTGTCCTCGATGATCCGAAGGCTGTAGCGGGGCGCGATCAGCGAAAGTTCCCGGTTGGCCTCCTCCAGAAGGACTTCCAGCGTGTACCGCTGGGCGACCACCTTGAACAGCTTTCCGCTTGCGGATCCGATCGATGCGGAAAGGGCGGCCCATCGCGCCACGATCGAGGATTGCCGCTCGATCCGCTGCTGCACGAGTTCGGACGTCTCGACCGCATCGCGATCGAGCTTGAGTTCGGCTTCCAAGGAGGCTCTTTCGTCCCGTGCCCCGGAGAGCGCGCGTTCGGCGCCTTCGAGGGCTTCCAGCAACATGGCTTCGATGGAATCCGGGTCGGGTTCGCTTCCAGGCGGAAACGTCGGCCAAGTCTCGGTCCGGGACGGAGCTTCGCGCAGGATCCGTTCCTCGAGCACGGCGGCATCGCGACTCCTGCGTTCCCGCAGGGTCTCGTGGCGTTCGTTTTCCAGCAGGCGCGAATCCAATTCGTCCTGGCGCAGTTCGAGTTCCCGGGTCAGGAAGGTTTCCTGCCCAGCGATTTCCTCTTGTGTTTCGGTAACGGACCGTCCCCCAAGCAGTTGCAGACGTTCTTCGCGCAGCGTCAGGACAGTCCCCACGACATCGCGCAGGCGGCGCGCTGCTTCACGGGATTCGCTTCGGGCGTCTTCCAATTGGGGTTTGATCCCTTCCATGCGCAAGCGATCCTGTTTGAGTTCCGCCTCGCAGGCATCCTTGGCCGTGGCTTTCCCGAGGTATTCCGGGATCTGACGTTCCAGTCGTTCAACGAACTCTCGTTGATTGGACTCCCAATTCACGCGCCAGGGTGAATCGGGCCCGAATATTCCGTCCAGTGTCCTGGCGTGTTCCTGGAAATCGCGCTCCGCTTTTTCCGTGGCCTCGCAAGACCGTTCCAACGCCGTCCGATCCGCGTCGAACGACCGGGAAATTTCCGACAATTTGTGCTTCTGACCGGATACGCGGGCCATTGTCTCCCGTGCAAGTTCGATGCCGGAGATGGCTTCCTCGATGGAGACTACCTGTTGGTGCAGCCAATCCAAGGACGCCTGGTCTCCAAGATCCTGGATCTCGGATCGCAGCGCGTCGGAGACACAGCCAGATTCCTTCCGCCCGCGTCCAATCCGTTCTTGCTCCAGCCGGCATTGCTCCAGCGTGGCCTCGAAGCCCGCAACCTCCTTGCGCACAAGGCCAAGTTGATCTTCGGCCGCTGAAAGTTCCCGTTCATGGCGTGCCAGCAGATCCAGCAGGGCGCTGGTGCTGTCGGCACCGTGGGGATGGTGCCGGGATCCACATACCGGGCATTCCTGCCCTTCCACCAAGGTTTCACGCATCCGCTGGACGCTTTCGGACACGGAGATTCGCAGGGAATCGGCGAGATTTCGCGTCTGGTTCCATTTCTCCAGGGCCAGAAATTCCTTGGCGCGTGCGCGCTCAAATCCATCCGCATTCCATCGACTCCGTGTTTCCAAGGACGATTCCTCGGCGTCCAGTTCGGCGTGTCGAAGGGCTTGGGAAAGATCTTCCAGGCGTTCAAGCGATTCCTTGCGTCGACGGGGAAGTGCATCCCGATCGATTCCATCCAGCAACCTCTCCTCGAGAAGGATATTCGCCGACAGTTCCAATTCCTGCGGTTCCCACTCGTGGATCCGCTCCTGCAGGATGCCTCGGGAATGCTCCTGGGTCCGCTGTTCCTCGCGAGCCTTCGTGCACAGGTTCAGGAGAGAACGACAGTGTCCCCAGTTCTGGGCAACCGGGGCTAGACGGGACTTGGACTCCAGGAACGCGACAATCTCCGCCAGGGTGCCTTCGGCGCCGATGATCAATTTCCGAAGGTCGTTCTCGTCGGACTCCAGAGCGAGCAACTTTCGCGTGGATGCGGATTCGCGTTGGGTGCAGTCCTGTTCGGAGAACAGCTGGGCTTCCAAGCGGGCGTCGAGCGCCACGGCCCTTTGAATCTCGCTCTCCGTCTCTTTCCTGTGGATGGCGAACGCCTCGAGACTCTCCTTCGCCCCGTCACGGCTCTTCTTCGCCGACTCGACGGCGGAACGGACCGATCCTGTCTGGTCGGCGAGCGCGACCGATTCCCGTCGGGCGATCTTCCACGAGCGGACCGCGGCGAGAAGATCCCTGGTGGCGTCGAAGCCGGATGCGAGCGCGGGGAGGACCTCGGCCAATTCCCGGGATCGATCGAGTTTCGCTTCCCGCTGCTCCGGGGAAAGCGACGCGATCTCCCGGAGCCGAATTTCAAGTTCGTGCCGCTTCGATTCCTCGGTGACCTTGCGTTCGTGGACGGCCAGGGAGATCCTGGAGTAGATGTCCGTGCCCGTGAGCTTCTCGAGGAGATCGGCTCTGGATTCGACGTCGGCGCGCAGGAATTCCGCGAAGCGCCCCTGAGCCAAAAGCACGGTACGGATGAACTGGTCGAAGGTCAGGCCCAACAAGGATCGGATCTTCTCCTGGGCGACCTGCTTGGCGTCCGCGAGGATCTCCCCGCCGGGCAGGCGGGTCAGGGTGATCCTCTCCTGGGACGCGGCTCCCTTCCTCTTCGCGGCATGCCAACCCCAGTGCGCCCGGTAGGCTTCCCCGTCGATCCCGACGAAATCCGTCTCGGCGAATCCGGTCGAGGTCCCTCGGCGGATCAGGTTGCGGATGTCGACCTGCCCGATCTCCCCGAAGACGCTCGCGATCTTGGCTTCCCTCTGGTAGTTCCCGTCCATCCGAGGCACGTCTTGGTAGAGCGCCAGGCACATCGCGTCCAGGATGCTCGACTTGCCGGAGCCGGTGGGACCGGTGATGGCGTAGATCCCGGCGGAGGCGAGGGGCTCCACGCGGAAGTCGATCTCGAAGCGATCGAGCGAGGCGATGTTTTCGCCGCGGATCGCGAGGATCCTCACCCTTCCCCCCGCGTGCGGACCTGGTCCACGATCTCGCGGAAGCAGGACAGGATTTCCTCCGGTGGAGGACTTCCGTTCCGCCGCCGCCAGTGGCGCTCGAAGATCTCGAAGGGCGCCTGTTCGGAAGCGAGGTCGCGCGCCTGGGCGGACACCGCGGCGGAGTCGGCGACACCACCGGACAGCACCCGCGGCGAACCCACCAGGCGGAACGGCCGGTCGGCGCAAAGCCCCCGGGTACGGGCCCGGAGGTCGGCCTCCATTCCCGAGGACAGGAATTGCAATTCCAACAGCGGGCGTTCCGCTTCGTGTAGATCCTTCCATGGACTCCAATCGAAGGATTCGACGGATCGTTCCAGGTCCTCCCAGGACCCGGCCACTTCCGGAAGCCGGAGCAGCGGCACGAACTCGGGAACCGGCACCGTCTCGATCCTCGGTGGCCTCCCGCGACCGTCCAGCTCCACGACCAGGACCCGGTGGGAGTACCTGCGCTCGTCGAAATCCATGGAAAGCGGACTTCCCGAGTACAAGGCATGCTCGGCCCCGGCCTTCTGGCCGCGGTGGATGTGACCCAGCGCCACGTAGTCGGCATGGCGCGAGAGCGAGGATCCAGGCACGGATTCGAGGCCGCCGATCAGGATCCTTTCCGATCCCGCGCGCACCGACCCGGCCAGGGCCAGATGTCCCATCGCCACCACGGGGAGATCGGGATGGAGGCGGTCCGCGACCTCGCGCAACGAAGCGTAGAAGGCCTCCACGGACCTCGCATAGGCCTGATCGGGGGTTTCGCCTTCCCCCAGGCGGCAGTCGAGGTCGGTGGTGCGGAGAAAGGGCACGGCCAGGCAAGTGGCGGCGGGTTCCCCGCGCGCGTCGCGCAGTTCCAGGACGTGTCGACCTTCGCCTTCGGGGAGGGGTGTGGTTCCTCCCACGAGGTGGATGCCACCAAGCGATTCGCAGAAGGGTCGTGGCAGCTCGAGACGTCCGGCCGAATCGTGGTTTCCCGCCACCACCACGACGTCCGCCTGCGGCAGGCGAGTGCGGAACGCCACCAGGAACTTCGCGAACGCCTCCTGTGCATCCACCGACGGGTTCGCCACGTCGTACACGTCCCCCGCCACCAGGAGGGCGTCCACCTTCCGGGCGGCGCAGGTGTCCAAAAGCCAAGCCAGGAACCGTTCCTGTTCGGGCAGCCGGTCGTGCCCACCCAGTTCCAGTCCCAGGTGCCAGTCGGAGGTGTGGAGGAAGCGGATCACGGACCGGAGAGATACCTCCGCCCGCGGGCATCCGACAAGGCGACGACCTGGATCCTACCGACGAGCGGGCGCCCGCGGAGTGCGCGTATCCGCCCACTGGGAGACGCGCCGCAGGTCCCAGAGGCCGTTGTACCAGGGATATCGGCGCACGTATTCGTCCACCATCGCGTGCCAGGTCGTCAGATCGTTGTGTTCCAGGGCGAACAGCGCCTGGAGCAGGGGGATGTCCGCCGAGGCCACGGCCTGCCCTCGGAACGAGGCCTTCAACGCGGTGGAGTCGATCTTGCCGGCCATGAAGGCCACGGACTGGCGGAGGATCCAGGACGCGCCGCTCCCGTCGAGGACGGCGTCCCACCTCGGCTTGGGGTCGCGATGGGAAAGAACCGTCGCCACTCCCCATTCGTACTCGGCCTGGGCGACCAGGTCGGGGTCGGCCTTGTCGTTTTCCGTCACCTTTTGGAACCAGCGCTCCGCGTCGGCGGGACGACCTTCCCAGGCGAGGGTCCGCCCGAGTTCGATGGCCGCCTGGTTCCTGGCGCGGACCGCGGCGGGGACGGACTCCCCGTCGGCCACCCGAGTCAGCGTCCCGACAGCGGAATCGACGAGGCCGTTGTCCCGCTCGTGACGGGCCTTGATGATGTCGAGTCCGGCGGCCACCTCCGGCGCGTCCCGGGCGTAGTACCGCGAGAACTGCAGCGCGGTGCGGAGAAAGCCGGAGTCGGCGGCGATGCCCGCCCACAGACGGAGGGCCTCGGCGAAGCGCAGATGTTGCGGTCCGAAGAGATCCTGGTGGGACGGGACGGTGCGCGCCAGGGAACGCAGGACGGTCTCCCCGTCGCTGGCGCAGCCGTAGAACATGGGTTGGGAGAGGTCCAGGCACGGCTCCATGCGGTCCAACTGGAGCTGGATTCCGGCCAACAGGGCGGGGTGGTCCGGCTCGTCGTCGGCCAGGGTCTGGAGATCCTTCAGCGACTCCATTCCGTCGCCGACGGTCTGGTCCACCAGGCTCAGAAGCACCAGGGATCGGGCCTGGATGTCGCTGTTCGCCGGTTGCTTCGATACCTCTTGGATCAGGTCGCGCGCCTGGGAATATTGTTGGCGCGACAAGAGCACCGTCCCCAGCCGAAGCCGCGCTTCCTGCGCCGAGGGGTGGGATGGGTAGGCCTGGGCGACGAGCTTGTAGGCGTCGACCGCGCGGTCCAGTTCCCCGATGTCGAGCATCGCGTCGGCGACCACGGTGGGTTCCGGACGCAGGGGCACGGCCCGCCGGCGCACGACGATGTTGTCCACCGCCATGCTGCCGTTCCAGGTGAAGAAGCCCAGGTGGCAGCCACCCTTGGGCAGAAGCGGTTGGATCAGGGGGTGCTCTTCCACCAGGGCGCCGTCCACTTCCAGGCGCAGCGTGTTCCTGTCCCTCTCCACTGCGACGTGATAGGTCTTGCCGGGAGACAGCGGGAAGATGCGCGTGAACCAACGCGTCTCGGAGCCGGCTTCGATCCCCGCCCTGGACGTTCCGTTGCGACCCAGGTAGAATCGGGCTCCTTCCTGTGGAGTTCCGCCGCACAGGAAGACATCGAGATCGTGGCTGTTGCCGGAAAGACCCGTCGCCTCGAACTCCACGCGGATGTCGCCGGGGAATTCCTGCTTGGTTCGGCACATGGTGTACCCATTCGCCGCGTTCCCCACCAGCTTGCCGTCCACGACCTTCCAGTCGTCGGAAGGCGTGGGCGCGGTGTCGCCCGGGCCGGACATGCGGAAGGATTCGAAATCCAGGTTTGGAACCGGAGAATCGAAGGTTTCCTCCACGGCCACGGTCCATGCCGAGCGGGACAACCGCTCCTGGATCCGCCACCACACGATTCCGGCCGCCAGCAGGAGGAAGCAGGCCGAAAAGGTCCAGATCAGCTTCGAGTTCTCCGAAGCCCATGTCCGCAGGCGCCGATCCAGTCCGGGGCGGCGGACGGAAACCGGCCGCCCGGAAAGCCAGGAACGCAGGTCCGAAGCGAACGCCGCCATGGTCGCGTAGCGGTCGGCTCGGTCCCTGGCCATCGCCTTGTGCACCACGGCCGCCAAGTCCTGGTCCACCCAGGGACACAGCTGGCGCAGGGGCACGGGGTCCGCGGCGATCACGTTGACCACCGTCTGGTGGAAGGATCGCGGATCCAGGTAGGGATTCTTGAACGAGATCAGTTCGTAGAGGAGGATCCCCAGGGAACAGATGTCCGTCGAACGATCGATCTCTCCGCCCCGGGCCTGCTCCGGGCTCATGTAGGCGGGGGATCCGATCATCTCCCCCTCGTTGGTGAGCGCGGCGCCTCCCTGCAGGGAAAGATCCTTGGACAACCCGAAGTCGATCACGACGGGATTGTCCGAGCGCATCAGCACGTTGGAAGGCTTCAGGTCGCGGTGCATCACGCCGTGCTCGTGGGTGTAGGCGATGGCCTCGGCGACTTCGGCCGCGATCCGCACGGACTGCTCCAGGGCGGGGGTCTCGTCCTTCTGGTATTCGGACAGATTCTGACCCTCGATCATCTCCATCGAGATGTACCAGGCTCCGCGGTCCTGGCCGATGTCGTGGACCTGGACGATGTGGGGGTGCGAGAGGCGCGCCACCGTGCGGGCCTCGTGCAGGAACCGGGACACGAACCGCTCGTCGCGGGTCACGGCGTTGGGAAGGACCTTGAGCGCCACCTCGCGCTGGAGTTCCACGTCCCGCGCCCGGAACACGGTCGCCATTCCGCCGCGTCCGATCTCCCCGATGATCTCGTAGCGACCCAGCCTCTGGCCGGGTGCCAGGTCCAGCAGCCGGTTGGGCGAGGGCTTCAGCCGCCCCTCCGAGGATTCCACGCCCGCGGTCATGGAGCCTCCAGACGTTGGCAGACGGCTTCAAGGTCGGGTGGGAGCGGCGATTCGAAATGCACGTCCTTCCCCCACAGATGCAGTCCCAGGCGCGCCGCGTGCAGGAACGGACGCTTCAATCCAGGAAGGGTGGCGTCGCCGTAGCGGTCGTCGCCCACCACGGGATGGCCGATGGAGGCCATGTGGGCACGGATCTGGTGCATGCGTCCCGAAAGGATGCGCACGTCCAGGAGGGCGTATCCCCGGAACCTGCGGCGCAGGTTCCAACGGGTCTCGGCCTCCTGGCCGACCCCCTCCTCCCGGACCACCACCGATTTCGCTCCGTGGTCGCGCGAGTCCACGCGTTCCAGGCGTTCTCGGATGGTTCCCTTGGAATGAGCCGGGTTCCCCAGCACCAAAGCCAGGTATTCCTTCGATGCCGCATGGGACCGGATCTGGCTCTGCACCGCCAGAAGCGTGCGTCTGTTCTTCGCGACGACCACGACGCCGGAGGTTCCCCTGTCGAGGCGGTGGGCGAGGGCCGGTTGGAAGATGCTCGGGGAGATGCCCAGGTCCTGTTGCACGCGTTCGATCAAGGTGGTTCCGGGAGGGGTTCCGGTTCCCGGGTGGACCGCCATGCCAGCCGGTTTGTCGAGCACGAGAAGGTCGTCGTCCTCGAAAAGGACACCCACCTTGGAACGCAATCCACCTTGGCCCGCTGCGGGTGGGGGAGCCGAATGGAGTTCGTGGGCCCTGATGTCCAAGTCGATCTTCCACCCGGCCTCGAGCCGCATTTCGCCGGTGGCCTTGCGTCCGTCGACCCGGACCGATCCCTTGCGCAGGAGACGGAAGATCCTGGACAGGGGCACGTCGGGGAGGACTCGACGCAAATATCGGTCCATGCGCTGCCCGGCATCTCCATCAGGGACGGAAAATTCCGTCCGCTCCGCGTATTCGGTCACGATTGCATTGTAGCTGATCCATATCTCCGGTAGCAAGCGGATTCCGCAACCCATCCCCTGTTTGGCAGGAAAAGCGAACGCCAGGGGGAGGTGCGCAGGCGTTTTCCGCCAATTCCCACCATGGCCAAACGCGCCGGGAAGGAATAAGATGTCGTGATGTCGCGTATCCTGCTGGTCGACGACGAGCCTGCCATCCTGCAAACCCTCAAGGGCATCTTCCTTTCGGGCGGTCACGAAGTCTCGACCGCGGTGGATGGTCAGGAAGGGCTCGATTCGGCGCTGCGCGAAGATTTCGACATGGTCCTTTCCGACATCTCGATGCCGAAGCTTTCCGGAATCGAATTGCTCTCCCGCCTGGAAAAACTCCGACCGAAAACCCACCGGGTGCTGCTGACCGCGCACACATTGGAGGACTACATCGACCAATTGGTGGGACACAATCTCTCCTGCGTCCTCACCAAATCCGTTCCATTCCCCATCCACGAGGTCCTGTGCACCGTGGAGGCCATCCTTTCCCGAAAGATCTTCGGAATCCACCGGCATCTTCCGAAGCCCGCCCTCCACGAAAGCTTCAAGATCCGCACCCATCCGGAAATGGTGGAACTTTGCGATGCCCTGACGCTCCGTGCACCGCAGCGGCGACGCAACCACCTCCAGACCATTCTCAGCGAGGTCCTGACGAACGCCATCTACTACGGAAGTCTCGACATGCCGGGAGACCACAAGGAAACATGGAACCACGACTTTTCCCTCCCGGAGGAAAAGGCCGTCGAGGTGGAATTCGCGGAAGGTGGAGGCCGCATGGCCATCACCGTGTCGGATCGCGGTGGAAAACTGCAGCGCCACACGGTCCTGCACTGGTTGCAGCGCCAGATCTCCCACGACGAGAACGGACTCCCGTTGGGGATCTTCGACAACCACGGACGTGGGTTCTTCATCTCACGGAGCTTCTCCGATCGCTTGTCCATCTCCATCGAAAGGGGGCGTCGCTGCGAAGTCACGCTCCTGATGTACGATACGGAACCGCCTCTGGGAGAGAAGCCTCTGGTGATCCTGGAGATCTGAAGCTCGTGGGTTTGTAATCTGCTCACGTTCAGGGGCCGTCACGGCACCGGACGGGGGGGGAGCCATGATCCAGATGCGACGGGCCGGGGATCGAGGAAGATTCGACTTCGGCTGGTTGGACACGCGTCACACCTTCAGTTTCGGGGAATACCACGATCCGGCATGGTCCGGATTCTCGGTGCTGAGGGTCCTGAACGAGGACCGCGTGCTCCCGGGGCAGGGATTCGGGATGCATGGACACCGGGACATGGAGATCCTGTCGTGGGTCCTGGAAGGAGCCATCGAGCATCGGGACAGCCTTGGCAACGGCGAGGTGCTTCGTCCCGGAGAGATCCAGCGCATGAGCGCGGGAACCGGAATCCGGCACTCCGAATTCAACCCTTCCGCGGATTCCCCGTTGCATTTCCTGCAGATATGGATCGTGCCCGACGCGCCTGGGGGTGCGCCGGCCTATGAACAGAGGTTGGTGGATCCGGGAAGATTGGACGGGACCTTCGCTCCGGTGGCGAGTCCGGACGGTCGCGAGGGATCGGTGCGCATACGGCAGGACGCCACCCTCTCCATCGCGCGCTTGAAGCCGGGTGCGGACGTCTCCATCGGGATCGGTGCTGCACGAAATTCCTGGGTGCAGGTATCGCGAGGAAGTGTCGGGACGGCAGGAGAGGTGGTTTCAGCAGGGGACGGGTTGGCGGTGCGGGAGGAAATCCGTCTCGATTTTCGGGCGCTGGAAGATTCGGAAATCCTCGTTTTCGACCTTCCTTGATCCGCCGATACAGGGTGCTTCTACCCCAAGAGCGCCAGGAACCTTTCCAGGAAGTCGCCCCGGGCGTCTTCCGTGCTGGTGCTGAAGGACTCGAATCCTTCGATGGACAGGCCGTAGCCGTGCAACCCCACGATCCTCCGCGGCCTGTTCGTCAGCAGGCGGAGGTTCCGCACGCCCAGTTGGAACAGGATCTGGGCCCCGATCCCGAAGGCCTGCGGGTCGGACGGAATCCGTCCGGCCTCCCCATCCAAGGAAATGGGGGGCAGTTCCGGACGGCTGGATCCCGGTGCGGGGAGGGTGGCCAGGATCAGGAACACGCCGCCACCCTGGCTCACCCGGTCCAGCGCGGCGTGCAGATTCTGGAGCTCGCGAGCAGCTCCCACCAATCCCCAACTCGCGGTGGAGGGTTCGGCCTGCACCCGCACCAGGGTGGTGGAGTCGGTGCGAACGTCACCAGAAACCACGGACACGTGCGAGGCCCCGCGGACCCGATCGCGCCATCGCGTCACGCGCAGGTCTGTGCCTTCCCAGTGGACGGTCTGCGTCGACACCGACTCCACCAGGACTTCCGTGCGCCTCCTGTATTCGATCAGGTCCGCGATGGAACACAGGGGAATGGCCCAGCGGTCCGCGAAACGTCGCAGTTCGGGGACGCGCATCATGGTGCCGTCGTCGGCCATGATCTCGCAGATGACACCCGCGGGAGAATGTCCGGCGATGCGTGCGAGATCCACGGATGCCTCGGTCTGACCGGAACGGACCAACACCCCTCCGTCCCGCGCCACCAAGGGGAACATGTGTCCTGGAACCACCAGGTCGTCCCAGGTCGCCGAGGGGTCCACAAGAACTTGGACGGTGCGGGAACGGTCGGCTGCGGAAATGCCGGTGGAGGTTCCCGTTCGGGCTTCCACGGAAACCGTGAACGCCGTCTGCAGCGGTGCGGTGTTGTGGCGCGTCATCATGGGCAACTGGAGAGCCTGCACCCGATCCTCGGTCAGGGCGCAACAGATCAAGCCTCGGCCGTGGGAGGCCATGAAGTTGATGGCGTCCGGGGTGACGGCGTCGGCGGCCATCACAAGATCCCCTTCGTTTTCCCGGTCCTCGTCGTCGCACACAATGCACATCCGGCCCTGCCGCAAGGCGGTGATGGAAGCTTCCACCGGATCGAAGAGCGAGTCGCGCTTGGAGGTCATGGGCTCGAAAAGTACACCTGCTGTCAGCAGTCAATAGTTGATAACACTATGTGGATATCTTTTATAAGCTCTTTAGATATTTAAGTTTTTTATCGCATTTTGGCGGGTATCCGCCATATATGATGGCTGGCATGAATTGTGATTCATATTCCGGCAACTGCGGTTAGCCCCACCGCGTTCAATCATAGGAGGAGCACCATGAAATCGTTGCGCAAAGGATTCACCCTCGTGGAACTGATGGTCGTCATCGTGATCATCGGCATCTTGGCCGCCTTGGCCATCCCCCGTTTCCTGGGGGCCACCGCCAAAGCCAAAGCCACTGAATTCAAGCCGGTGCTGAAGGAGATCTACACCCTGGAGTCCGCCTTCGTACAGGAAAGCCAAGGTGGCGTATATGGTTCGCTGCAGGCTGTCGGGTGGGATGTCCCCGGCCTGAATGGCCCCGTCGCGACGGCGACCACGACCAGCGCCAATTTCGCCTACGGACTCGCGAAGACAGCAGTTGGGCCTGCCGTGGCGGCACAACTCACCGAGTTTTCGACCCCCGCCGCGCTGCCTGTTGCTTTGACGACCGGTGCGGCCATCACTCTTGCATCGGCCACCCCGAACACCAATGGAGCGAATATCAAGGGTGGCAACGGCACCTATCTCAAGAATGCCACGGACATCGCCTGTATCGACAACAACGGGAATCAAATGGTTGATCCCACGGCCAGCCCGACTCTCGCCTCGATCGCCGGTGGTGTCATAGCTGCAGCTTGTCCGTGATCCTGACCGGAAATTTCGGATAATTTGTGAAGGGGGGAAAGTCCCCCCTTTTCGTTTTGGTTTGGAATAGCTGGGAAGCGCTCCCAGTACTTAGGCAGGAGCATCGCCAATGTGGGAGACAAGGGATCCGGGAACTCGGACAAGAGGTGCCGCGATCTGGTTTCTTCTGGCGGGGGCGCTGGGCGTTTCCCAATTGGGCGCGATGAAATGTTCCCTCGGGCAAGGAACGATTCGTTCGGTCGCCACGCATCCCCTGACGAACCAGGAGATCGCCAGGATCTCGGAGATGACCGCTGGGTACGGCGGCCTGCTGGGTGCCACTGCTTGGGTGGAGTCCATCTTCGCGTACGCGGGGGTCCTGTTCGAGATGGATGCTCCAGGTCCAGTCGTCTCCAGCTTCGCGTTGACTTCGGGGCTGGATACGCTGTGGTCCCATCCCCGACTCATCGCGGCCTGGGCGATTCCCCAGCTCAAAGGATATTCCTCGCGGGACGCTCTTCCCTTCCTCGAGGATGGAGCTCACCGATTTCCCAAGGAATGGAAATTCAGGTTGACTTGGGCCCAGTACGTGCTTGAGGCACATGACATCGATTCAACCGTCGCCCGCGACTCCGCCGCCAAGATCTTGTTGCCTCTTTCGACCTTGGATGCGAAGGTTCCCCAATACGCCCGCGACCTCTCCTTCATACTGCTGCACAAGAGCGGCAAACCGGAGGAAGCCATGTCCCTCCTGCTGAAGACCTACGAGGAGGTGAACGACCCCTTGGTCCGCCTCCAATTCCGGGGCAAGATCGGAGACTTGCTCCTGCGGAACCATGTGCCTTTGGGTTCCGATTCCGCCGATTTCATGGATGGAATCGCGGCCCTCCTGGAATCGAAGGATGGGGCGGACCACGCCCTGGCCGACCATCTGTTGACGGATCTTGTTGACACCTCGAGGCGCGAATCCGCATTGGTCTCGGCCCGCGAGTTGGCGGGGCAGTACAGATCCTACAGGTCGGCGTCGCCTTGAGCCTGCTTTCCGCCATTTGGACGACCGCGGCCACGATTTCGCCGTATCTGCTGCTTGGACTCGTCCTGGCGGGGATCCTCCATGTGCTGGTTCCATCGAGTTGGGTGCGCAAGTACCTGTCTGGGCGCGGAGCCGGTCCGATCGTCCGGGCGGCGATCGCCGGGATTCCCCTTCCCCTCTGTTCCTGCGGGGTGCTTCCCGTGGCCCAACATCTGCGCAGGGACGGTGCCGGCAAGGGGGCCACCGCGACCTTCCTTGCCTCAACGCCCAGCACCGGTGTGGATTCCATCTCCGCGACGTGGGGTATGCTGGGAGCCACCTTCGCCGGATTCAGACTCGTATACGCCGTGCTTTCCGGATTGGCCGTGGGCTGGGCGGTGGAGATGGCGTCGCCCAAGTCCTCGGAGGAAACCATCTGCGGTCCCGATCCGGAACCGCGGACGCAGCCACGGAGCTTTTGGCGGATCTTGTCCATCGCCTGGGAACACGGTTTCGGGGAAATCCTCTTCTCGCTGAGGAAATGGCTGCTGGTGGGTATCGCGCTGGGCGGTCTTCTCGCCTGGATCCTGCCCCGGGGGATCTTCGACGGATGGCTTTCCCATCCGGTGCTTTCCTACGCGGCCATGCTCCTGGCCAGCGGCCCCCTGTACGTGTGCGCCACAGGCTCCATCCCCATCGCCGCGAGCCTTGTCGCAAAGGGCTTGAGTCCGGGAGCCGCCTTGGTGTTCCTGGCCGTTGGCCCCGCCACCAACACCGCCACTCTGGCCTTCGTGGGATCCGTGCTGGGTCGGCGCGCGCTGTACGCCTACCTGGGCGCAGTGGTGCTCACCGCCGTGGGCGCCGGTGCGCTTGTCGACTGGTTGGGAGCCGTGGGCGCCATCCCCGCCATCCGGGCCGTCTGTCCCATGCATCTTTCCTGGTGGGAGAACTCCTCCGGTGTCCTTCTCCTGGTCCTCATGTTCCGGGACGTCCGCCTTCCTTCATTCCGCAAAACCCCAACATCGGAGTCCGTGGTGAAATTTTCCATCCCCTCCATCACCTGCGACAACTGCGCCCGCCACGTGACCAAGGCCTTGAAGCCCGTTGCCGGCGTCGAGGAGGTAAGCGTGGACGTGGCTTCGAAGACCGCGACCGTGCAGGGAAACGCGGATCCCCAGGCGCTCCTGGCGGCATTGGCGGAAGCCGAGTATCCGGGGACCTTGCTGGCCTGTTAGACGAATTCTGTCACAGCGGCAACGGGCTCGGACTGAAGTCCATCGCTGGGACAACGCCCTACCGGGCGAAAGCGTGATCCCATGGACCCGAGCCCGACCAATTCGGGCGAGGTTGGAAGGCGAAGGGCTTCAGCCCGAGCGGTGATGTCGTGTCGATGTTCGACTACCGCACCATCGGCACCGCGGCGACCTCCGTCGCGGAAGCGGTACGGAGCCGGATCCATGCCGGTCCACCCGTGGCGGGAATGGGAAGGCGGTTGGCACCCGTCTGCGCGGCGAGGACCCGAGAAAACAGGGTGCGTCCGCTCGCGTCCACGACATCGACGCGTGCCGACGCGGGGGCATCCTGGGTCCAGAGGCAATCCCATCCGGGACCGGAGCGGACCACCTCCAGGCCACTCGTGATCCGGATGCCTCGCTTCACGGCGGCGAGGGACCCGAACGAGCCCTTCAGGAGGTAGAAGCGATTTGTCCCCACCTTGGCGAGCCGCAACCAGGACGAACCGGCGGCCGCGAGTGGAACGGAGGTTGTGGTGCCCAAGATCTGCGCGGAGAGTCCGGTGGCGGGCCAGGGCAGACCGGTTGGCAGGATCTCGATGCTGTCCTGGTCTCCCACGAACGACATCAGCAGGGCCGTGTCGCCTTGCGGGCGCATGAAGACCGCGCCGTCGGTCCGGACCCCGTCGACGGTCGCCATCGATCCTTCCGGATCCAGGAACCATCGGTCGGAGAGTCGGACGCGGCTTCGGGTGGAACCGTCCAGGACGGAGCGCTCGATCCGCTCTCCGTTCCCGGTGGCGACGAATCCCATCGACGGAATGGGGTAGCCCGCCTCGGAACGTGCGATGCCGTCGAAGTTCGCCGTCACCGTCCATCCGTTGGCGAAGCTGGTGCGCTGGACCTTCCCATCGGCCGACAGGTCGACGAAATTCGTCATGACCTCGAATCCCGTCCGCAGGTGCAGGGCCCCGAGGAGATTCGCCGTGCGCAGGTAGCGGACGCGCAGCGAGTCCCACATGGAGCGTCCGGACGGCATCAAGAGCGGCATCGTGGAGTAGAGGGCGTTCAGGACGTCCTTTTCGTCCCATCGCAACGGAACCTTGGACTGGCCGTCCCCCGTGTACCAGCTTGGAGCGAAGGCATCGTGGGTGGCCAGCGGGAGGAGCGGCACCCGGATCGAAGGAGTCATGCTCAACGAGTCCATGTGGGCGTCGGGCGCCTCCGGAGTGACCCAGTCGTATCCCGCGTCGGCCACGGTCGCGATGCTCATGGACCCCTCGCCCCAATCCACGTGCGCGGTGGCCCAGTCTCGGTGCTGCTCGCTGCCGGTCACCACGTGGAAGGTGTCTTCGACGATGGACAACGCGGCCAGGCGCGAGGCGGCATCCTGGGCCAGGTTCTGCGGGTGTTCCGTGGAGAAGCATTCCGCTGGGGTGATGGCCAGTTCGACGTCCACGAACCGGGCGTTGCGCTGCACGGTCTGGCGTTCGGTGGTCAGGGTCTGGCGGGCCATCGCCGGATGGTGCGCCGAACAGATTTCCAGGGCCTGCACGTCGCCGTTCGACGTGTGCTCCAGCCACCCGTCGAGGTAGTTGCCGTTCGCTTGGACCACGGCGCCGGACGGGTATTCCGAGCTCCACGATCCGTCTTGGGGGGCGGGCCAGGCGTCCGACCAGTCGTCGTAGATGGAGGAAAGCCATCCGTGGGACACCATCGTGTCGACTTCGGCCGACGTGCCCAGCCAATTCACGACGGCCTTGTCCAACCCCATCAGGCGCAGTGTGTCGAAGTAGGCGGGCACATGGTTCCAGGTTCCCTCGATCCAGAAGTCGACCGCACCGCGCAGGCGGTCGGTGGCGGGATTGGCCGCGATCTTCTGGGTCCACGTGCGTACCAGTCCGAGTTGTTCCAGGCGGGAACGATGCCGCTTGGCCATTTCGACCCATCCGCCGCCGCGGATCGGTGCGACCAGCAGGGAGCGGTCGTGGGCCCAGACACCCTTGGCCGGCTCGTGGTAGATCTGGGTGGACAGCAGAGTCTGGCCGTAATGGTCGATGTATTGACGCGTGTCCCACGGCTGGTCGGCGGATATGACGTATCCTGTCGAGCCGTCCGTCGCTCCCGCCAGGGCTTGGGTGACCTGCCACTCCCAGTATTCGCTGGAACGGAATCCCCAGGAGGAGGGCAAGGACCCGTCCACGGGGATTGCCAGGCCCGTCCCGCGAGGCATGGCCAGGAATTGACCGGGCTTGCTCGCCACCAGTCCCGGAAACGGAAGCTCCGACGCCAGCGGGGTGGTGGAATCCGCGCGCAAGGTCAGGACGACGGCGCCGCCCCGCAAGGTGGCGTCCAGTTCCAGGGGAAGCAGGTTGGAGAGGAAACGGAGGAACATCCGCAGGGAATCGGGGGTCGTCCGAGCGGAGTCCATCCGGAGGACCGGGACGGCGCCGAAACGGACCGTGTCGCCCGTGATGGAATCCTCCAATGCCATGGAGAGATCCATGGGGTCGATGCTCACGGAGAGGGAATCGTCGGCCAGGCGCAGGAGCCCGGAATGGGCCGGGGCCGGAGCGATGCGACGGAAATCGGCGTCGTCCAGCCGGAGGTGGCCGTGTCCTCCACCGGTGACCCTGGCCTGGAGGCCCGCGCAGCCCTCGGGTACGCTGTAACGGGTGGTGGTCTGCCGCCATCCCGTGTCCCCCGACAGTGCTGCCGAAGCGACATTCCAGTTCAGCACCTGCTGGTTGGAGTCCGACTCCACGAAATCCAGGGAGGCGTTGCCGGGAAGACTGTCGATTCGCGCCCAGATGCTGTACTGCCAGACTTCGCCGGGATGGACCGCGACTTGTCCCGTGGTATTGGACTCGGCCCAATCCTGGCCGCCCAGATGGAGGATGTCGAGGCAGGATGCCCCGGAATGGCATCCCGAACCGACGACCGTCGCCTGCCCGGAGTCCGCGGCGCGGGCCCAGAAGGTCCATCCTGTCGAACCGGATTCGAAGCCGGGATTGGTCATCTGGTTCGAATCCGGCACTGCGACCG
Source organism: Fibrobacteria bacterium (assembly GCA_035604215.1). Lineage (GTDB taxonomy): Bacteria > Fibrobacterota > Fibrobacteria > UBA5070 > UBA5070 > UBA5070. Next base: position 59,903 of record DATNIW010000025.1, on the reverse strand, counting down.
AAAACGCCGCGGCGACAAGGGAGGACATCATCGTGGCGATCATGAACCCCATTGTATCGCAAGCCCGGTTGGCGTGCCGCTGCTTGGTGGAAAATCTGGCACCTCGGCCGGGATCATTCCTCTCCCAGGTAGACCCTCCGGACCTCGTCCGACGCGAGCAATTCGGCTCCCGTACCCTCGCGGACGATCTCGCCGGTGGCGAGCACGTAGGCGCGGTGCGCCACCCGCAAGGCCTGGCGGGCGTTCTGCTCCACCAGCAGAACGGGTATCCCGGAGGCGTTGATCTCCACCAGGATGGCGAAGATCCTTTCCACGACCAGCGGCGCGAGGCCCAGAGAGGGTTCATCCAGCATCAGGAGTCCGGGTTCGGACATCAGCGCCCGGGCGATGGCGAGCATCTGCTGCTCGCCCCCGGAGAGCGTACCTCCGAGTTGGCGGCGACGGTCGCGAAGGACGGGGAACCGCGTGTAGGCCAGCTCCAACTTGTCGGGTGTGCGCCTGGGATCCCTGACCCAGGCCCCGGCCACGAGGTTCTCCTCCACCGTGAGCCGCCCGAAGATGCGGCGACCCTCGGGGCACAGCACGAGCCCGGCCCGCAGTCGCTCGGCTGGCGGGAGAGTGGTGACATCCCTTCCGTCCCACAGGACGCGCCCCGAGCGCAAGGGAAGGATCCCGGAGAGCACGGACAGAGTCGTGGTCTTTCCGGCGCCGTTCCCCCCGAGCAGGGTGACGATTTCCGTCTTCCCCACCGACAGGGATACCCCCCCCAGGACGTCGTTGGGGCCGTATCCGGCGCGCGCGCCGTCCAGACGGAGCAGTGGTTCAGACATGGTCTTCCTCGGACCTTCCGAGGTAGGCCTCGATCACCCGGGGATCCGAGCGCACCTCGGAAGGAATTCCCTCCGCGATGGGCTCGCCGTGGTCCAGGACCAGGATGCGGTCGGAAATCTCCATCACGAGCCTCATGTGGTGCTCGATCACCACCAAGGCGATCCCGCGGTCCCGGATGGATCCCACCAGCCGCATCATGGTGGCGATCTCGGAAGGATTCATGCCCGCGCCCGGTTCGTCGAGCAGGAGAACCGCAGGTTCCGTCGCCAGGGCCCGGGCGACTTCGAGCCGACGTTGCAGGCCGTAGGGAAGTTCCCGCGCCCAGGAATCCGCGCGGTCCGCGAGGCCCACGAATTCCAGCAGATCGAGGGAGACCCGTTCCGCCTCCTTCTCCGATCGCCTCCACGCCGGAGTGCGGAGCAGGAAACCGAGAGGGAAGGCGGGAGTCCGGGAGAATCGTCCCACCATCACGTTCTGGAGGACGGACATCTCCGGGAACAGCCGTATGTTCTGGAACGACCTGGACAGCCCCCGTCGCGCGACCAGGTGGGGCGCGAGACCCGTGATGTCGGTTCCGTCGAGCGACACGGATCCGCGGTCGGGGCGATAGATGCCGGAAAGGCAGTTGAACAGCGTCGTCTTTCCGGCTCCGTTGGGTCCGATGATGGACAAGATCTGGCCCGGATGCGATTCCATGCTGATGCCCTGCACGGCGACGAGTCCTCCGAAGGACTTCCCCAGGTCCCGGACCGAAAGCGCTGGGGTCAACCGGATCCCTCCAGTTCCAGCTTGTGTCGCGGGGAGCCCAGGAGGCCTTGGGGCCGCAGCAGCATCATGGCCACGAGGATGGACCCGAAGAAGAACAGCCGGTAGTCGGCGATCTGGGGGATCTGGTCCCGCAGGAGGGTGGGAACCAGGTACAGCAAGGCCGCTCCGGCAAGCACGCCCGGCAGGCTGCCCATGCCTCCGAGGATCACCATGGAAAGGACCAGGACCGACTGGTCGAAGGTGGAGGTGGACGGGTCGACGAATCCGGTGAACCCGGCGAAGTAGGCCCCCGCCAAGCCGCCCACTCCCGCCGAGATGGAGAACGCCAGGAGCTTCAGGCGCACCACGGGAATGCCCATCATCGCCGCGGCGGTCTCGTCCTCCCGGATGGCGATCCAGGCCCGTCCGGTTCGGGAATGTCGGAGGCGGTGGACGGAAACCGACAGCAAGAGCACGAGCCACACCCCGCAGATCCACGCCGCCTGCGCCGCGGACAGCGGACCCAAGCCGCGGATGCGCGAGGTGTCCGGAAGGATCAGTCCCATGTCTCCTCCCGCGGCGGGGAGGTTGCGGACCAGCTCGCGAAAGGCTTCGGCGAAGCCCAGGGTGACGATGGCGAGGTAGTCGCCGCGAAGCCGAAGGCAGGGCAGTCCCACCAGGAATCCCGTGGCGGCCGCGGTGCAGAATCCCAGGGGAAACGCCGCCCAAGCGGGGAAGCCGGGAAGGAACTTCGCCACCAAGGCGAACGCGTAGGCGCCGGTGGCGTAGAAGGCCGCGTAACCGAGCACCAACAATCCCGTGAATCCGATGGTCACGTTCAATCCCAGCGCCAGCATCATGTACAGGCATACGAACGAGCCCAGGGAAAGGGCTTTGGCGGACATCAAGGTCCCCGAACAGGAGAGTGCCGCGCCAAGGGCCAACAGCGCCCACGGTCTTTCCAACAGCCGGTTCGCGGCAGTGGCCACCAGAGGTCTGCGAGGACCCAGGCGACCCCACAGGCCGGCCATCCACACCAGCGACGCCCCGATGGCGAATCCGGGCACCACGACGGAAAGGAACCCGAGAGCGTTTGAGGGGACGAAGGAAAGCCGCACGTTTCCCGTGGCGAGGTCGCCGTGCACCTTGGTCCAGAGAAAGGGGGCGGTCAGGAGGAAAATTCCGGCGAGACCGGCCGACCACCTCCGGACAAGCCTCGACCGGCCTGTCATACCTTGTCCGCGACCCGCTCGCCCAGCAGCCCGTGCGGACGCAGCCACAGGACCAGGATCAGGATGGCGAACGACGTGCTCTCCCTCCATTCCGAACGGATCGTGTAGCTGGTGACGTCTTCCACCAACCCGATCAGAAGTCCACCGAGCACCGCGCCGGGAATGTTCCCGATGCCCCCCAGGACCGCGGCGGCGAAGGCCTTCAGCCCCATCTCGTACCCGGCGTCGAACCGAACCACCCCCTGGTACATGGCCACCATGGTTCCGGCGGCCGCGGCCAGTGCCGAACCGAGTGCGAAGGTGAGGGTGATGAGCCCGTCCACGCGCATGCCGCAGAGCGAAGCCATGGTCCGGTCCTGGGCGACGGCTCGGAGCGCGACCCCTACCCGGGTTTTCTGGATCAGCCAGAAGAGTCCGCCCATGAGGGCCAAGGTGAGGGCGAAGATCAAGGTCTGCAGGGCCGTGACGTGCAGAGGTCCCACCGACCACTTCGTCTGGGCGAGCGGCGCCGAGATCTCGCGGGGGAAGTCCAGCTTTCCCTTCGTGACCGAAAGCATCACGAAATTCTGCAGGACGATGCTCATCCCGATGGCGCTGGTGAGCGGTGCCAGGAGATGTGCGCCTCGGAGTTTGCGGTAGGCGAGCCGCTCGTTGAGGATTCCAAAACCGGCGGAAAGAGCCATGGCGGCGACGATGGCGATGGGGAGGGTGAGCCCGGCACCCACCAGCCCTGCCGAGCCCAAGGCGCCCAAGGCGAAGATCGACCCGAACATTCCGATCATGAAGATCTCGCCGTGGGCGAAATTGATCATCCCCAGGATTCCGTAGACCATGGTGTAACCCAGGGCGATCAGGGCGTAGATGGCCCCGCGGGCCAGTCCGTTGACCAGGATTTCAAGCATTCTCCGGTGAAAGGTAGCCCAGAGGGATGAGGCTCCTTTTCGTCGATTCCGACATCCGCGAAAATTCGATGTTTCGATCCAGTGTCTACATTTCGCACCCATCCCGTTCCATCGGCGCGATCGGGGTAACGACCCTTCCGAGGTAATTCTGTGGAGACGAAATTGTCCGGTCTTTCCGTGGTGCTGCCCGCCCACAACGAGGAAGGAACCGTCGAAACCGTTGTGGATCAGGTGCATGGCATCCTCGAGGATTTGGGGATCGACTACGAGATCATCCTCGTCGACGACGGAAGCGTCGACCGCACCGGAGCCATCGGGACCGCCCTCAAGGCCCGGATCCCGAAATTCCGTCTGGTCCAGCATTTTCCAAACCGGGGTTATGGCGGCGCCCTGAAGGCCGGGTTCCATGCGTCCACCAAGGACTGGATCTCCTTTTTTCCCGCCGACGGCCAGTTCAAATTCGACGAGATCCGTCTCCTGATCGGACGGACGAAGGATGCGGACATCGTATCCGGGTACAGGGCGGATCGCAAGGACGTGCTGATCCGGCGGATCAACGCGATGGCCTGGAAGGCCCTGGTGAGACTTCTTTTCGGCCGGCTCTGCCGGGACATCGATTGCGGCTTCAAGTTGTTCCGAAGGCGCATCCTGGCCGATCTGCGGCTGGAGGGCAACGGCGCCTCCATCGACACCGAACTTCTGGCCGGGGCGAAGGCGCTGGGATACCGGATCGGCGAAGTGGAGGTCACGCATCTGCCGAGAACGGCCGGAAAGGCCACGGGTGCCGACCTCAAGGTGATTCTCCGGGCGTTGCGCGACCTCCCGCGATTCCGATTGCGCTTGGGAAGGGAAATCGGCAAGGCGAACCATGCCGAACCGAAGATCCTGCCGGAAGAAGGTTGATTCCCGACCCCATTCCAGCCGAACTCGCCAGGAAAGTCCTGCGCGAGACCTTCGGTTTCCCCGATTTCCGTGCGCCCCAAGCCGAAGTCGTGGAACACCTCCTGGCGGGTGGCGACGCCTTGGTGCTGTTGCCCACCGGCGGTGGCAAATCCCTTTGCTACCAGATCCCCGCGATCGTCAGGCCTGGGACGGGTTTGGTCATATCTCCCCTCATCGCCTTGATGGACGATCAGGTCGCCGCCCTGCGCCAGAACGGGGTACGCGCCGCCGCATGGCATTCCGGACTCACCGGTTCGGAGGCATGGAAGTTGGAGCAGGAGTTCGAAGCCGGAAGGCTGGACATCGTCTACGCTTCCCCCGAGCGGGTCTTTTCGGAGAAGTTCCAGTCGTTGGCGAGACGGTTGGCCCTCTCGGTCGTGGCCATCGACGAGGCCCACTGCGTCAGCCAGTGGGGACACGATTTCCGGCCCGAATACCTGCAGTTGGGTCAGCTTTCGACCCTCTTTCCCGGTGTTCCGCGCATCGCCCTGACCGCCACCGCGGACATACCCACCCGGAAGGAAATCCTCGAGAAGCTCGGGTTGCAGCACGGTCGGCTGTTCCTGGGTTCGTTCGCACGTCCCAACCTCCGACTTCGCATCGGTCCGAAGGCGGAGCCCCGCAAGCAGCTCCTGGAATTCCTGCGCCGCGAGCACCCGGGGGAATCCGGGATCGTCTATCGCCAAAGCCGCAAGGAAGTGGAGGAAACCGCGGCATGGCTTTCGCGCCAAGGCATTCGGGCGGAAGCCTACCACGCTGGGTTCTCAACCGGGGAACGGTCCCGGGTCCAAACCGCCTTCCAACGCGAGGAGGGGGTGGTCGTGGTGGCCACCATCGCCTTCGGGATGGGCATCGACAAGCCCGATGTCCGGTTCGTGGCCCACCTGGATCTGCCCCGTTCCGTGGAAGCCTATGTCCAGGAGACGGGCCGTGCCGGACGCGACGGGCTTCCCGCCGACGCCTGGATGGTCTACGGGTTCCAGGACATCGCCGTGGCGCGCTCCATGATCCAGTCCTCCGAGTCCCCCGAGGACCGGAAACGGATCGAGATGCACAAGCTCAACCAGTTGCTTGGGCTCTGCGAGACGGCGGGATGCCGCGAACAGGCCGTGCTGGCCCATTTCGGGGAGTCCGGATCCAGGCCTTGCGGCGGGTGTGACAACTGCTGTCACCCGCCCCTGACCTGGGACGGGACCGTGGCGACGCAGAAGGCCCTTTCCGCGGTCGCCCGCACGGGGGAAAGGTTCGGCGCGGCCCATCTCGTGGATGTCCTGGTGGGAGATTCCACCGAAAAGATCCGGCGGTTCCAACACGACGCCCTGCCCACGTTCGGAGTGGGGAAGGACACCCCCAAGGCCGAGTGGCAAGGGATCTTCCGGCAACTGGCCGCGCTCGACCTGGTCGGAGTGGACATGGCCGGACATGGTCGCCTGGTTCTGACCTCCGGTTCGTGGGAGGTCCTGCGAGGCGCGCGGGAAGTGACCCTGAGACATGTCGAGACGACGCGGGCTAAGAAGACCGTCGCGGAAAGATCGATCGCGGGAACGCACTCCGCCGACCCGTCCCTCTTCCAGACCCTGCGGACGTTGCGTCGGGAAATCGCCCAGGAACAGGGTGTGCCTCCATTCGTGGTCTTCTCCGACCGGACCCTCCTGGACATGGTGGCCAAACGTCCCTCCGACATGCCGGGGTTCGTCCAGGTCCACGGAGTGGGAGCGACCAAGGCGAACAGGTACGGAGAACGGTTTCTGGCGGCGCTCGGCAACCCCGGTGTCGGCGTGTTCAAGGGGAGCTAAACTGTTGGGGATGCGCGCGTCTCTGCCGATTCTGGCCGCAGCGGGCTTGGTCGCGGCGGCGACGGGTCCACGGTGGTTGCGCCTCCCCGACAAGGGGTCCGCCGAACCCGTCCGGGGGTCCTTGGCCTGGGAAGACGCCCCGCTGCGCGAAGACCTCTTGGATTCCCTGCGCGAGATGGGATGGACGCTGCGCGCCAGGTTCCGATGGGAGAACATGGTCTCCGCCGTGCCGCCCCCCGGCGGGGAACCACTTCCCGCCGGAGTGGTGGATGCGGGTCCGGTCGGGGTGGGGCGAAGGAACCCGACCCCCGTGGTCGTCGCGCCCCATCCCTTCTCCGCGCGAGCCGCCAGCGTGGACCCCTACACCAGCCTCCTGAAGGCGATCTGGGACACATTGGGCATCGATGCGGCCCGGAAATACCTTCTGGCAAATGGCGAGCTCCCCGGGCTGGGGAAGACCATCGCCTTCATCGATGGACACTTCCAGCCCACCCACCCGATGCTCCAGGGAGCCGACATCGGAGACGCCCACGATTTCCTCGGACCCGACACCTTGCCGTGGGATTCCGCGGGAATCTACGACATGCATGGAACCCAGACCTCCGCGATGGTCGCCAGTTCCGACTCGCTCCTCCCCGGGATCGCTCCCTACGCGAGATTCCTCTTCTATCGGGTCCAGACCGACGCGCCCGACGACACCATCGTGGAGGAGGATTACCTGGCCTCCGCGATCGTCCGCGCCGTGGACCACGGAGCCGATGTCATCTCCATCTCGCTGGGATTCCGATGGGTGGACCCGCAGGACCAGATTCCCATGTACCCATGGAGCGCCTTCGACGGTCGGACCATCCCGGGCTCGATCGCCGCCACGGATGCCGCCAAGCACGGCGTCGTGGTGGTCGTCGCGGCGGGGAACGACGGCGACGTCATCGGCTCCGAGTCCATCGGCTCTCCCGCCGACGCGGATTCCGTCCTGACCGTGGGTGCGGTGGACATCTCCGACGGACTGTGCGGATTTTCAAGTTGGGGACCCACCTACGACGGTCGCACGAAGCCGGATGTCGATGCTCCCGGCTGCGACGATCCGGTGGCGGGCCCCGGCCCGGGCTACAGGACCTATGGTGCCGGCACGTCCTTCGCCGCGCCTCTCGTGGCGGGGATGGCGGTGCTTTCGCTCCAGATGGCTCCTGGAATCGCGGGCGAAAATCTCGTGCTCGCCCTGCGAGCTTCCGGAACGTCGAACGTCTCGCCCGATCCCAAGCGGGGGTGGGGAGTCCCCAGCCTGGCGCGCGTCGGTCGACTGGAGCCCATCCTGTCCCAGGGTGGTGGAGGGTCGCCACTGCCTCAGGTCTGGTCTCCATCCCGCGGACCGCTGCTCTTCTCGGCCTCTTCGGCCCAGACGCAAGGGCACCTGGGTGTGGAGATGCGCGACATCCAAGGACGGGTCTTGTTCCGCTGGGAGGGTCCGTGGCTCCTTGGAGCCAACCTTTGGAACCCGTCCTCGCGGGATGCTCCGCGGCAGGGGATCAAGGTGCTCCAATGGTGGGGCGATTACGGTTCCGGGGCCTCCACGATCTACATCGCCCCCTGACGTCCTCGCCTACCGCAGGCCTTCCCGGATCTCCGTCGGGGCGCTGGGGTAGAAGATGTAGGCCTCTTCGATGGCCGAGTGGATCCGACCGCAGAAGGACTCCACCTCGGAGAGATGGGTCCTGAGGTCCCCGCCCATCAGTTCGTCGATGTCCCAGAATTCGAGCAGGCTCACCAGGCGTCGCGCCAGCTTGACCGCCTGGGCCGCCCTGGGGAACCCGTGTTCCACCTCGATGCCTTGGATGCAGTCGTGCAGGGTGCTCAGGCAGAAACTGACGCTGCGGGGGAATTGCGGGTTGAGCAGCAGGAACTCCAGCACCCTCCCCGGGTGCAGTTCCGCGGTGTAGGTCTTGATGTAGGCCTCGAAGGCCGTGCAGGAACGGAGCACGGAGACCCAGTGGAGGAAGCCGTCGGCGTCCCCGCCCATGTCCATGTCCAGGAATTCCTGGGCGTGCTCCGCCAGAAGCGCGGTCGTGGCCGCGGCCCTCTCCACGGCCTTTCCCGCCTGGATGAAGTTCCAGCCCTCGCTGCGGACCAGCGTGCTGTCCTCGATGCCGTGGAGCACGTGGATGTCGATCCGGATCCTGCGCAGGAATTCATGCGGCTCGCGGCGCTGCGCCGGATCCTGCAGCACCTGGCGGACATACAGGTGGAGGCGGTTGATGTTCTCCCAGAAATCGGCGGACAGCGCTTCCCGGATCTGGCGCGCGTTTTCGCGCGCCACCGCCACGCAGGTGGCGATGGAGTCCGGATTCGTCAGGTCGAACATCATCCATGTCACCACGGCCGCCGTGGTCCGGTCCTCCTTGGGCGGGTCGGTGCGGAGGCAGGACAGGACGCGGCTCCACCGCACCCCCGACATTTCCGGAGATTCGTCAAGCATCTGTTTCAGGTTGACGTCGATCAGGCGGCTGGTGTGCTCCGCCCGCTCGATGTAGCGGCTCATCCAGTAGAGGCTGTCCGCGACGCGAGAGAGCATGGGGCTGCTGGTCTGGTTCATGACGCGCACTCCTTCTTCAGTAAAGCACCCAGGTGTCCTTGGACCCGCCGCCCTGCGAAGAGTTCACCACCAGGCTTCCCCTCCGCAACGCCACCCGCGTGAGCCCGCCCGGCACGATGGACACCTTCTTGCCGAAGAGGATGTAGGGGCGCAGGTCCACGTGCCTGCCTTCGATGCTGCCGTCCACGAAGGCGGGCGCCTGCGAGAGCTGGATGGTGGGCTGCCCGATGTAGTTGCGCGGGTTCTCCAGGATCTTCACCCGGAAGGCGTCGCGCTGCTCCTGCGTGGCGTGGGGGCCGATCAGCATGCCGTATCCGCCGGATTCGCCCACCGCCTTGACCACCATCTTGTCCAGGTTTTTCAGTACCATCTCCCGGGCCTTTTCCTCGGCGAGGATGTGCGTCTCCACATTGGGGAGGATGGGGTCCTCGCCCAGGTAGTACTTGATGATCCGAGGGACGTAGGCGTAGATCGCCTTGTCGTCCGCGACCCCGGTTCCGGGGGCGTTGGCCAGCGCCACGTTCCCGGCGGTGAAGGCTTCGAAGATTCCGGGCACGCCAAGGATGGAATCGGGACGGAAGATCTGCGGGTCCAGGAAATCGTCGTCGATCCTCCGGTAGATGACGTCGACGCGCGCCAACCCCGCCGTGGTCCGCTTGTAGACCTTCTTGTTGTACACCACCAGGTCCCGTCCCTCCACCAGGGAAATTCCCATCTGGCGGGCCAGGAACGTGTGCTCGAAGTAGGCCGAGTTGTACACGCCCGGAGTGAGCAGTGCCACCGAAGGATCCTCGATGCCGCCTTGGCCGAGCGACTTCAGCGCCACGAGCAGCTCCTGCGGGTAGTGGTCGATCGGGCGGACGTCGTAGGATCCGAACAGGACGGGGAAGACGTGCTTCATGACCTGCCGGTTGGTGAGCATGTAGCTCACGCCGGAGGGCACGCGCAAATTGTCTTCCAGGACGGCGAATTGTCCGTCGGGCAGGCGGATGAGGTCGGACCCGGTGATGGAGACGTACACGTCCCTCGGAACCCGGACCCCTTTCATCTCGGGCCGGAAGTGCGGACAGGATTCGACCATGTCGCGCGGCACGATGCCGTCCTTGAAGATCTTCCCCTCGTGGTAGATGTCCTTGAGGAACAGGTTGAGGGCGACGATCCTCTGCTCCAGCCCCTTCTCGATCCCGGCCCATTCCCCCGCGGTGATGATCCGGGGCAGGAGATCGTAGGGGAATATCTTCTCCGTCCCCTCGTTCGAGGAGTAGACGGTGAAGGTGATGCCCTGGTTCAGGAACATCAGATCGGCTTGCTCCTGGCGCTGGTGCCAGACGTCCCTGGGCATGTCGGCGATGCGGTGGAAGATCTGCTGGTACTGGGGGCGCGGCGTCATGTCGGGCTGGAACAGCTCGTCGTAGGCTTGTCCCAGCCTGTATTTGCTGAAGATTTCAGGAATCGGCTTCATTTGCGCCTCCGGCGGAATCTCTGCGCAATTTAGCTGCCAATCGACAGGGGCCGCCATGGCAAGTCCGTTGTCACGCACAAAACGACACTCCCGCCTTTTGTCATTGCGAATTCGTCTGAATTGCTAACGATCCCGGCTGGCCGGAGATTCGCATATCATTGTCGCCATGTCCATCCAGGTCGCCCTACGTCATTCGACCCATTACCGCTACGACCGCCTCGTGAGCCTCGGGCCGCAGGTGATCCGACTCCGGCCGGCCGCCCATTGCCGAACACCCATCCTGGGGTATTCGCTGAAGATCGAACCTGCGGGACATTTTCTGAACTGGCACCAGGATCCCCATGGGAATTTCCTGGCTCGCGCGGTGTTTCCGTCGCCCGTGCGCGAGTTCAGGGTTTCCGTGGACCTCGTGGCCGATCTCGTGGTCATCAACCCATTCGACTTCTTCATGGAAGAGGCGTTCGAACAGTGGCCCTTCGCCTACGATGCGGCCACGGCGTCGGATCTCGCGCCATATCTCAAGCAGTCCGCGTCCACGCCTCTTCTCGAGAAGTTCGTGGCCGGCATCCCACGGACGAAGGTCCGCACGGTGGATTTCCTGGTGGATGTCAACCGCAGGATCTTCGCGGAAATCCGCTACCTGATCCGCATGGAGCCCGGCGTGCAGTCGCCCGAAGAGACGCTTTCCAAGGCGGCCGGCTCCTGCCGCGATTCGGCGTGGCTTCTGGTGCAGGTCCTGCGCCGGATGGGCGTCGCGGCGCGTTTCGCCAGCGGCTACCTGATCCAGTTGGCCCCGGACCGGAAGAACCTGGATGGCCCGAGCGGGCCGGAGAAGGATTTCACCGATCTCCACGCCTGGGCCGAAGCCTATGTCCCCGGGGCCGGATGGATCGGGCTCGATCCGACTTCGGGTCTCATGGCGGGGGAGGGTCACATTCCGCTGGCCTGCTCGCCGGAGCCCGGATCCGCGGCGCCCATTTCGGGAGGGGTGGAAAAGGCGGAAGTCGAATTCGATTTCCACATGTCCGTCACCCGGCTCCCCGAGGCGCCGCGGGCGACCAGACCCTATTCCGAGGAGGAGTGGCGAGCCATCGACGTGGCGGGGCGGTTGGTGGAAGACAAATTGCGCGAAGGCGATGTCCGGCTGACGATGGGGGGCGAACCCACGTTCGTGTCCGTGGACGACTACAGCGGGGACGAGTGGAACGTGGCGGCGCAGGGCCCGGCCAAACGTCTGCTTGCCGGTCGTCTCCTGCGCCGTCTCCAGGACAGGTTCGCTCCCGGGGGAATGGTCCATTTCGGCCAGGGCAAGCAGTACCCCGGCGAAAGCCTGCCCCGGTGGGCCCTTTCCTGCCACTGGCGCAAGGACGGGGAAGCCGTCTGGACGGATCCCGGCCTCTGGGCCGACGAAGAGAAGCCGGATGGCTCCACGACGGCCGACGCGGCGCGATTCCTCTCCCATCTCGCGGCGCGCTTGGACGTGGATCCGGCTTTCTCCATGCCCGGATACGAAGACGCCTGGTACTGGCTGTGGCGCGAGAGGAACCTTCCCATCAATGTCGATCCGCACAAGTCGGACCTGGAGAACGCCGAGGAACGCGCGAGGCTCGCCCGCGTCTTCGACAGGGGACTCCAGGAGGTGATCGGTTACGCTCTTCCTCTCCGGCGCGGCGATTCGGGCTGGGAAACCGGCAACTGGTTCCTGCGGCGCGATCGCCTGTACCTGATCCCCGGCGATTCTCCCATGGGCTACCGGCTCCCTCTGGACTCGTTGCCGTGGGTGGTTCCCGGTGAACGCTGGCAGGACACCGCTCCCGATCCGCTGGCCCCCCGCGGAGCTCTCCCGCCCCGTGTGCAGCGCCGGGGGCGTCCGGGGCTGGACGCCGCCCAGGAAGACCGCGTCCGCGACAGCATGATCCCTTCGGAATTGGTCCGCACCGCCCTTTGCGCCGAAGTCCGCGACGGAATCCTGCGTCTCTTCCTGCCGCCTTTCGAGCATGTCGAGCACTGGCTGGAGCTGATGACCGCCCTGGAAGACACCGCTCGGGCCACCGGGTTGCGCGTCCTCACCGAAGGCTACGCGGCTCCCAGGGACCCCAGGCTCCACAGCTTCGCCGTGACTCCCGATCCCGGCGTGATCGAGGTCAACATCCAGCCCGCGGCATCCTGGTCGGAAACCGTCCACAACACCACCGTCCTCTACGAGGAGGCGCGCGCCTGCCGGCTGGGAACGGAGAAGTTCCTCGTGGACGGTCGGATCGCGGGGACCGGCGGCGGCAACCACGTGGTGGTGGGCGGGTCCACTCCCGAGGACAGCCCCTTCCTTCGCAGACCGGACCTGCTCAAGTCCATGCTGGGGTACTGGCTGGCGCATCCATCCCTGTCGTACGCGTTTTCCGGTCTGTTCGTGGGCCCGACGAGCCAGTCCCCCCGGGTGGACGAGGCCCGCAACGACTCCATCCACGAGTTGGACCTGGCCTTCCGGCAGATTCCGTCCGAGGGGAGGACTCCTCCGTGGCTCGTGGACCGCGTGCTGCGGAACCTGCTGGTGGACGCGACCGGGAACACCCACCGCACCGAGTTCTGCATCGACAAGCTCTATTCGCCCGATTCCTCGACCGGCAGGCTTGGATTGCTGGAGCTCCGTTCCTTCGAGATGCCCCCGCACGAGCGCATGAGCCTGGCCCAGCAGCTCCTCGTGCGCGGACTGGTCGCCAAATTCTGGGAGACGCCCTGGGATCGGCCCGTGGCGCGCTGGAACAACATCCTCCACGACCGATGGCTCCTTCCGCATTTCCTCTTCGGCGACCTCGCCGAGGTGCTGTCCGATCTCCGCGGGTCGGGATTGCCCTTCGAGAGCTCCTGGTACCATCCGCACCTGGAATTCCGATTCCCCAAGCTGGGCGGTTTCGTCCACGAGAACACCTCGGTGGAGATCCGGCACGCCTTGGAGCCCTGGCATGTGCTCGGGGAGGAACAGGGCGGGGGAGGAGCGGTCCGCTTCGTGGACAGCTCCGTGGAGAGGATCCAGGTCAAGGTCCAGGTGGGCACCCCCGGACGGCACAGCGTGCTGTGCAACGGAGCGCGCATTCCCCTGCACCCCACGGGAACCGAAGGCGAATTCGTCGCCGGCGTTCGCTACCGCGCCTGGCAACCGCCCTCGTGCCTGCACCCGACCATCGGGGTGCATTCGCCGCTGACCATCGAGCTGTACGACGAATGGGCGCGTCGCAGCGTCACCGGTGTGACCTACCATGTCAAGCATCCGGGAGGGAAGGCCTACGAGACCCATCCGGTGAACGCCAACGAGGCGGAATCCCGCCGCTTCGAGCGGTTCCAGCCCTTCGGCTACACGCAGGGCACCACGGTACCGATGGAATGTCCCCCGCGTCCGGAGGCGCCTCTCACCCTGGACCTGCGCTGGATCTGAGAAGAGACGGATTCCGTCAGAACGAGGGGCCGTGGCTGAACGGGTCGCGTTTGCGAAGTTCCGGCGGAGTCGGACGCTTCGCCTGGAGGCGGTTCCATGCCAGGACCTTTGAGCTGGGCCGCAGAGAGGCCGGAGACAGCGCTCGGGCCGAAACCGACCCCGAGGTGGCGTACTGCCAGGCCAGGACCACGGCGGCCGAATCCGTGGAAGCGGCGACGTCCGCGGGAATCCCGATGTGGTGATAGGACGGCTTGCCGTGGACGGGGTCGATGTGGATACTGGTGACCGCCACGTACCCGCCGAGCGGAGTTGGGATGTAGTGCTGGCCGATGCCCTTGCCGAAGGTTGTTTCGCCGAATTCCCGGACCATGGAGCCAAGGTTTTCGCGCAAGGCGGAGATCACAAGTTCCGAGGCGCTGGCGGTCCCGCTGTCCTGGAGGATGAGGACTTGGCGTCCATGCAGGTGAGGTGGAACCGTGGTATCGGTCATCGGGTAGGTCGTGTCCTGACCTTCCAGGTAGGGGGAATTGTCGGGCAGGACCCGCTCGGTGAGCATCACGAGGGAATCCCCGGCGGGGAGGATGGAGGAGGCGATGTTCCGCGACACACCGATGTCGCCGCCACCGTCCTCGATCAGGTCCAAGATCCAGGGTCTGCCGGGCCTTGTGACGGAATCCAGCCAAGCGGCCGAAGCCTGGAATTGCAGATCGGAGGAAGGAAGGATGGGTGTGCCCGAGGAATCCGCGTCGTCGAACCCGACGATGGTGAGGTACCCGATGCCGCCGGGCAGGGTGTCCGCCCAGACCGAGGGCATGGCGACAGGAGCACGAGTCATCTGCACGGTATCGAGACCAACGCCGGGTCGCAGGTAGGCGAAGATCGTGTTCCCGGTCCCCACCGAGTCGTTCAGGTATTCCAGGCTGGCCCAGTGTCGATTCACGGTGAGGATCCGATCTCCGTTGCGTAGCCCCGCTTCGGCCGCTGGAGAGCCGGGGGCGGCTTGGGCGACGATCAGCGTGTCCAGACCGCCTGAACTTGGAGGGGTCCAGGGGCGCGGGAAGATTCCAAACAACAGGACTTGACCGGATCCAGTGAATGCTGTGTTCAGGTACGAGTTCGCTTCTGGAGGCCAATACCTGGTGAAAACATGGCCTCTGTAAGCGTCGGTCTCGAATGCGGAATACAGTGCCGCCACGCCTTGGGAGGCGAAGGGTGTCGGGATGGTCTGGTTCTGGCGGTCGATCTGCAGCAGGTCCAGAATCCACCAACCGAACCAGAACTCCTCGAGGTCCCCCCACTGCTGGGCGATGTAGACGTCGTTCTGCCGCCACCAGATTCCCTTGCTCTGGCCTGGAGGAGTGGAGTCGATGTGGACCGGGTCGGAAGAGGAGCCTGAAGTGAAACCGGTGAAGAAGTTCGGGTAGATGGGGATGCGCGTTTCCAACTGCCGGCTGCCGTCCGAGCGTTGCAAAACCCTGTAGGCGAGGTTGTCGCTTTGCGCGTAGTCTTCGCCGACGGAGTCGAATTGGCACCCGGCTAGAAGCGAGACCAGAAGGAGGCTGGGGAGTCCAGGAAGCCGTGGCATGGTAGTTTGGAACCTAACAATCGGAGGTGGCATGGTTCAGGAGATCCGGACTCTGGAGGAGATGGATGCCTTGCTGGCGGGGCCGGACCCCGTGCTGTTGTTCAAGTATTCCCCCACGTGCGGGATCAGTCAAGTCGCCCAGGAAGCCTGGGAGGCGTTCCAAGACGGACCGAGGACCGTCCTTTTGGCCCAGTGCGATGTCCTGGAAGCCAAGCCTGCGGCCCGGGGCATCTCCGAGCTCATCCATGTCGCGCACCAGTCCCCGCAGGTCCTGGCCCTGTTGGATGGCAGATGCATCGCCCACGCCAGCCACTACTCCATCAAGACTTCGTGGCTGGCACAGGCGGAGCAGAAGCTCCTGACGGCGGTTCAGGCCGCGGCGTAGAAGGCGCGGACCTCGGAGAGGATTCCGTTCGCGGGAACCAGCCGCATTTCGCCGCCGCTGCGCGGTTTCCATTCGAAGGCGCCTTGTTCCCTGGACTTGCCCCCGAGCGCCAACCTCACGGGAATGCCCCAGATGTCGGCATCCTTGAACTTCACCCCCGGCCTCTCGTCGCGGTCGTCCAGGAGCACGTCGAAGCCGGCCTTTTCCAGTTCCGCGCCCAGGGAGATGCAGTCGGCCAGGATCTCCGGCTCCTTGCCCAGAGGGACGATGTGAACATGGTACGGCGTCACCTCGCGGGGCCAGACGATCCCGTTTTCGTCGTGGGAGTTTTCGACGATCGAGGCCAGCAGTCGGCCCACCCCGATCCCGTAGCAGCCCATGATGGCGGGTTGGGTGGTCTTGTCTTCCGCCTGGAAGGTGCAGCCCAACGCCTCGCTGAATTTTGTCCCGAGCTTGAAGATGTTCCCGATTTCGATGCCGCGCACCGCCTGGAGACGGTGAGTGCCCCCGATCTCCAGATGGCCTTCCGCGGCCTGGGCGACGTCCACGGGATCCGTGAACGGCGCTCGCGATTCGAAGTCGCGCCCGTGGTTCACGTTCTTCACATGGAAACCCGCCTCGTTGGCTCCCGCCACCAGATTGGCGCTCACCGGCACGGACAGGTCCACCAGCAGGATTCCGCTTCCCATGCCCACCGGAGAAGCGAACCCGGGAACCAGTCCTGCGGCGCGGATCTGGTCGTCGGTGGCGGGGAAGAGGTCGCGCGCCTTCAGGATGTTGCGCACCTTGGTCTCCGAGACGTCCAGGTCGCCGCGGATGGCCACGGCCACGAATTCCGTCCGGTCGCCCAGGATGGCGCCGTACATCACCATCTTGAGGGTGTTCTTCGCCTGGATCCCCAGAAGCCTGGAGACGTCCTCGATCGAGGATTTGCCGGGTGTGGCGACCTTTTCCGCCAAAAGCGCCTCCCCGGGGATCCCTTCGCGGGCGAACACGGCGATCTCGGCGTTGGCGCTGTAGCCGGTTTCGGGACAGAGGATGAGGCTGTCCTCTCCCATGGGGGACTGCAGCATGAATTCGTGGGCGACCTTGCCGCCCATGATGCCGGTGTCGGATTGCACGATCACGGGTTCGATCCCGCAGCGTCGGAAGATCCTGACGTAGGCGTCGTAGGCTTTCCCGTAGTACCCGTCCAGGCACTCCTGGTCCTTGTGGAACGAATAGGCGTCCTTCATGGTGAATTCGCGCACGCGGATCAGGCCGCCGCGGGCACGGGGCTCGTCGCGGAACTTCAATTGGAACTGCCAGAGCATGAAGGGGAGCTGCCGATGGCTGGACAGCTCCTCGGAGGCGACCTGGGTGACGGCTTCCTCGTGGGTCATGGCCAGCACCATCGCGTGCTGACCCCGGTCCTTGAAGCGGACCAGCTCGGATCCGATCAGGTCGTATCGTCCCGATCTCTCCCACAATTCCGCGGGCTGCACCAGAGGGAGGGACAATTCCTGGCCGCCAATGGCTTCCATCTCCGACCGGATGACGGATTCGATCCGGCGGATGGCGCGCTGCCCCATGGGCTGAACGGCGTAGAGACCCGCCGCGATCCGGCGGATCAGGCCCGCGCGGGCCAGCCAGACGTGGCAGGCCATCTCGGCGTCGGAAGGTGCTTCGCGGAGGGTGCGACCGAAGAGCTTGGAGACCAATTGCATAGGGGGGCAAATGTACCCACGACGACGGAGGATTCTACTCTTTGGCCGCATATGGGCCGATCCGCGCATGCAACCGCCGCCTTCGCTTGGCTGGTCCTTGTCCAGGCGCCCGTGGCGATTGGCGGGCTCGGGGGCGAACTCCTCCCCATTCCGGTGGCGTTTTCCTTCCCGGAGACCGGACCGGGAGGGGGCGCGAAGTTGCGCTGGCAGGATCCATTCGACCATCCGGGTTACATGGATCTCACCGCCTACACCACCGTGCGCCATCAATCCGACATGGATGCCACGGTGGAACGGGATTCATTGGACGGGGTCTGGCGCCTGACGGCGTTCGGGGAGGTCGGGAAATTTCCCGAGGAGTGGTTCGGCCCCGGCGACCCCCCACCCGACAGTTTGCAGGGCGTCTACACCCCCACCTACGCCGGAGGGTATGCCCAAGTCTCCCGTTGGCTGCCCGGAGGGTTTTCCGTTGGGGCGCAGCTGTATGCGGAAAACACGTCCATCCGCACCAATCGCCAGGGGATATTCGCGGTGGATTCCTCCTGGGTCGGAATCCACGGGGGAACGGATTTCGACGGATCCTTGATCCTGGAGAGGGAGGGTCGCGACCTCAAGGAAAATCCGAAGTCCGGCTCCTACCTGAGCCTCAAGCTGCAGACCGCTCTTCCGGGAGCCGACTTCGATTGGCAGGATCTGGTCGCCGATGCGTCCGACGCCGTTTCGCAGGGAAGTTTCACGGAAGTTGGCCGGATCCACAAGGAGGAAGCCTGGGGAAGCGTCCCCTTCTGGGAAATTCCGTTCCTGGGTTGGCGCAAATCGCTGCGGGGACTGCCCAACAAGCAGTTGCGCGGCGAGTCGGTCCAGTGCATCGGAGTGGAGACCCGATGGAACGGACCCAAGATCTGGGTCTTCCCCATGCAACCCGCCATCTTCGGGGAGCTTGGGCAGGCGGGGACCCACGGGGGCGTATGGAGCGCCGACCCGCGATGGGCGGCGGGGTTGGGTCTTCGATCTCCCCTGGCAGGGGGCAAGGCGGTATTGCGGATGGACTACGGCTGGTCCGAGTTCGGGTCGGGGTTGTACGTGGACTTCGGGCAGGCGTTCTGATCTCGCCCGCCTCGAATCCCGGTCCCGACGTCTACCAGTACGCGGATTACCGCCAATTCCTCAAGGATTGGTGGTCCTGGCGGAAACGCTCCTCCCGCGTGCTCTCGTTCCGGTCCTTCGCCCTGAAGGCCGGAACTTCCGCCAGTTTGATGAAGGACATCCTGGAAGGTCGTCGAAGGCTGTCGTCGGATACCGCCTCCAAGTTTTCCAAGGCCATGGGGCTGACCCAGGCGGAGAGCTCCTACTTGGCTCTCCTTTCCAGCTTCGGGAATGCCCGGACCGTGCAGGCGAAGAACCTTGCCTTCCAGGAGATGGCCAAGGTCCGGCGCAAACTGTTCCTCAAATTCCTTCCCAAGGAGCAGTACGGGCTCTGGAACGATTGGCTCCACGCGAGTCTTCGCGAATTCGTCGGCCTGGAAGGCTTCCGCGAGGACCCGAACTGGATTTCCAGGCAGATCCAACCTCCCGTACCTCCGCGGGAGGTGAGGGAGGCCCTGCGCACCTTGGAACGCCTGGGACTGGTGGACAGGGACGCCCGGGGGCGGCTTCGTGCGGCCACACCGGCGGTCAGCACCGAATACGAGACGCCGAATTTGGTGGTTCGCCACTTTAATCAAGAAATGATGGGCCTGGCGATGTCCGCTCTGGATAGATTCCCCCCTGCGGAAAGGGAGATCGGGGGGCTGACCCTGGGTCTCTCGAGGGAATGTTACGACCGGATCAGGGAGCGAATCAGAATTTTCAAGGAAGATGTCCTGCAGATGGTGATCGAGGATCGGCGAGGATCCGACCTTGTCGTACAGCTCAATATCCAGCTCTTCCCGCTGGTGACCCCGGAGGCGCGTTCGTGAGAGCCACCCGTACCCTGCTCCTGTTCTCCGCGCTGTGGGCGTGTGGAAGTCCCCAACAGCTCGCCGGAAGCGGGAGCCAGACGGGAAATTCCGTGGTGGCCGGTCGCATCCTCGCTTCGGATTCCACAGCGGGCGCCTCCGAAGTCATGGTCTATCTGCGTCCGCTCTCGTGGACGTCCGGGCAACCGATCCCGGCTGCGGGCTTCGATTCCACCCGGACCAATTCGCTCGGGGACTACCAATTCACTCGGGTGCCCCTGGACACCTACCGCGTGGAGGCCCGTCTGGACGATTCCGGTTGGAGCCGCACCGTGCGTGCCACCAGTCCTTGGAACCAGGTGTCGATCGGGGCGCTCCACAAGCTGGGGCGTCTCAAGATGGAAGTGGACCTGACCGATTCCACCCGGGGCGGGGAAGTGGACCTCTACGGTTTGGATCGCTCCCTGGCGATCCCCGACACCGGTGTGGGCGATGAAAGCATCGATCTGTACTTCGACAGTCTTCCCGTGGGTCTGCAGACCGTCCGGTACTGGTCGAAGGGTCGGGATTTCGGGGATACCTCCGTTCGCATCTACCCGGACAGCACGACCTACCTGGACGACGACGACATGAACGGCGGCATGCAAGGACCGGACGAGGATCCTTGAACCCGAGGGGATCACCCCAAAGCCAGGTCGAGCGCCTTGCCCAGGCTTGGGCAAACCAGGATTTCCAAGCCCTCGATCCGCACGGGTTTGGGAGAAGGCGGGGCCAGGACGCGGGTGAATCCCATCAGCCGCCCCTCGCGCAACCGGGCTTCCATTTGGGCGGGTGGGCGAATCTCTCCTCCCAGACCCAATTCGCCCACGGCGAAGGTGCCTGGGGGAAGTGATCTGTCCCTGAGACTGGTGGCCACGGCGAGTGCCGCCGCCAGTTCGCCGCCCGGGTCGTCCAGCTTGAGGCCGCCCGCCACCGACAGGAAAACGTCGTAGCCGCCCAGCTGCATGCCCCCGTGGCGTTCCAGCAACGCCAGGAGGATGGTCATGCGCCGGGTGTCGAAACCGGTCGCGACCCGCTGCGGCATCGAATAGTGGGTGGGTCCGGCCAGGGCCTGGACCTCCACCAGCAAGGGGCGCGACCCTTCCATGGTCGCGGTGACGCACACCCCGGGTCGAGCGGTCGACTCCCCCAGGAAAAGTGAGGAGGGATTTCCGACCCCTTCCAGGCCATGTGCCTGCATCTCGAACACGCCGACTTCGCCGGTGGCGCCGAACCGGTTCTTGGTGGCGCGCAACAACCGATACAGATGGTGCCGATCGCCTTCGAAGTACAGGACGGTGTCCACCATGTGTTCCAGCACCCGAGGTCCCGCGAGCTGCCCGTCCTTGGTGACATGCCCCACCAGGAACACCGCTCCGCCGCCCTCCTTGGCCCAGGTCAGCAGGGCCGCGGCGCTCTCGCGCAGCTGGCTCACCGTGCCCGGAGCGCTTTCCAGGTCTTCGCGGTAGACGGTCTGGATGGAATCCACCACCACGACCTGGGGCCCGAGCCGGTGCAGCTCCGCCAGCACGGCTTCGATGCGGGTCTCCGCGAGCATCCAGACATGGGCGGCCTTGCCCCCCAACCGCTCGGCCCTGAGGGCCACCTGCGCGGCGGATTCCTCGCCGGTCACGTAGAGGACGCTGGCCTGCTTCTCCATCCGGGCGCACATCTGGAGGAGCAGGGTGGATTTTCCGATGCCGGGATCCCCCCCCACGAGCACCACGGACCCGGGCACCACCCCGCCGCCCAGCACGCGGTCCAGCTCGGAGATGCCGGTGGTGATCCGGGCGGAGGAGTCCAGGGGAACGTCCGCGAGACGTCGCGCCACGGATCCGGCGGCCGCGACCGGTCCCCGCCGGAAGGTGGGCGCGCGTTCCACCTCCTCCACCAGGGTGTTGTACTTGCGGCAGGATGGACAGAATCCGGCGGACCTTGGGGAGCGGTGGCCGCATTCCGAGCACACCCAGGATGTCCTGGCCTTCGCCATCAGAGGCTCATGCGGCGACAGACTCGAGCTTGCGCTGGCCGCGCACGAACTGCTGGACGTAGGGATTGCGGGTGTTCTTGACCTCGTCGGGGGTGCCCACGAAGATGATGTGCCCCTGGTACAGCATGGCGATGCGGTCGGCGACCTTGTAGGCCGAGACCATGTCGTGGGTGACCACCACGGAGGTCACGTGGAACTGTTTCTGGGTGTCCAGGATGAGGTCGTTGATGACGTCGGCGGTGATGGGATCCAACCCGGTGGTCGGTTCGTCGTAGAGGACGATTTCCGGTTCCACCGCCAAGGTCCGGGCCAGCGATACCCGCTTCTTCATGCCGCCCGAGAGCTCCGAGGGCATCTTGCTGGCGAAGGCCGGATTCAGGTTGATCAGGCCCAGCAGCCGGGCGACGATCTCGTCCACGGAATCCTCCGGGATCCCTTCGTTGTGCTCGCGCAGGGCGAAGGCGATGTTCTCCCCGACGCTCATGGAATCGAACAGCGCGCCCATCTGGAAGAGCATTCCCATCTTCCGCCGGATGGTGGCCGCGTCGAAGTAGTTCGGGGTCGAGATCACCCGGCCCTCCACCACGACCTCCCCGCCGTCGGGTTGCAGGAGCCCGATCATGTGCTTGAGGATCACCGATTTTCCGCCGCCGGACACGCCGATGATGACCATGGTCTCCCCGCGGCGGATGGACAGGGTCACGTCCTGGAGCACCTGCTGTTCGCCGTCGGTGGTCCAGAAGCTCTTGCGCAATTGCCGCAACTGGATGATTTCGTCGTTCGGGTCGATCTGCACGCCGGGCATTCGCGTTCCCTTCTCAGGATCCGGTGTTGCGCAACAGGAGGAAGGCGATGAGGAAGTCGAAGAGCAGGATCATCACCGACGAGGATACCACGGATTTCATGGTCGCTTCGCCCACCCCCTTGGCTCCGCCACCGGCGTGGATGCCGTGGTAGTAGCCGAGCAGGGAGATGAGGAGGCCGAACACGAGCGCCTTGATCTCCATCACGAAGACATCGTAGCTCGAGAAGAAGAGCCGGGTGCCGGAAAGGAACGTGTAGCTGGTGACGCCCAAGCCGATCACGCACACGCCCCAGGCTCCCGCGATGGCCAGGAAGCAGGAGATGGTGGTGAGCACCGGCAGCGCCAGGATGCCCACCAGGATGCGCGGCGCCGCCAGGTAGCGCAGCGGCGGGAGGTCCAGGACCGTCATGGCGTCGATCTCCTCCTTCTCCTTCATGGTGGCGATCTGGGCGGCGATGGAGGATCCGATGCGACCGGACATGACCAGGGCCGTCAGGACCGGACCGAGTTCCAGGAGCACGAGCTTGGTCACGGAAGTGCCCAGGTACTTGAGGGGAACCACGTTGCGAAACTGGTACTTGGCGGAGACCGCGGAGACCATGCCCACGAAGAGCGAGGTCACGAAGATCAGCGGAAGCGACGCCACCCCCAGGTCCATGGCCTGCTTCATCACGGCCCCGGGATCCCGGAGCGCCTGCGGAAACAGCCACAGGATCCGTCCGCACATCGCGAAGATGCCGCCGACCGCGGCCAGCATGTCGAGCACGGTTCCGACGACCTTTCGGAAGAACCGGACGGTCTGTTCGCCCACGGCCTCCAGGACCGCGACCGGATCGGGGAGCCTATTCGTAGCCATAGGCCGGTTCCTCGCGGTCGGTGTAGTCGTAGTAGCGGGTGAATTCCCGGCGGAAGAGCAGGGGGATGTCCTTCTGCGGACCGGCGCGGTGCTTCTGGATCAGGAATTCCACCTTCTGGGGCTGTTCCGGATCCTGGTGGATGAAGGCCACGACGTCGGCGTCCTGCTCGATGGCGCCGGACTCGCGCAGATGGTGCAGCTTGGGACGCACGTCCCCCTTCGCGGGTTCGCGCGAGAGTTGCGAGAGGGCGAGGACCGGGCAGTCCAGCTCCTTGGCCAATTGCTTGAGACCGCGCGAAATCTGCGAGACCTCCGCCTGGCGGTTCTCGCCTCCGCGGACGGTGGGAGCCTCCATGAGCTGGAGGTAGTCGATGACGATCAGGTCCAGGCTCTGGCCCTGCTGCCGCAGCTGGGAAGCGAGCCTCTTGCAGCGGGCGCGCAGTTCCAGGATGTTCAGACCGGAGGTGTCGTCGATGAAGATGGGAGCGTGGTAGATGGGTTCGATGTCCCGCTGCAGCTTTTGGGGCATGTAGTTGCCCTTGTGGAGTTCGCGGCTGTCGATCTCCGCGGCGGAACAGATGAGCCGTTCCACGAGCTCCATGTATCCCATTTCCAGGGAGAAGATGGCAACCGGATGCCGCTTTCCCTCGGGGTCGCCGACGCCCGTCGCGGCGTTCAGGGCGATGTTGAGCGCCAGTGCCGTCTTTCCCACGCCGGGGCGGGCGGCCAGGACGATCATGGCCTGGCGCCGCAGCCCGCGCAGGGTCTCGTCGATGTCGCGGAAGCCGGTCGGCGTCCCCAGGAGACCGTCTCCGTAGGTGGCGATGTTCTGGAGGGTGCCCTGGATCAGGTCCTTGATGGGCATGAGCTTGTGCGCCGCCCGTCGGTTGGCGACCTGCAGGATTTCCGTGGCCGCCCTGTCCAGCACCACGGCGGTGTCCTCGCCATCCTCGAAGGCCAACTCGTTGATCTTGCGGGTGCTCTCGATCAGGGCGCGCAGAAGGCTCTTCTCGCGCACGATCCGGGCGTGGGCGCCGATCCCGGCGGCCGACACCACGGAATCCGCGAGGTCCATCAGGTAGGCTTCCCCTCCGACGCCGTCCACCTTCCTGTCGCGTCGAAGACGTTCGGCAAGGGTGACCAGATCCACGGGAACCTGTTCCAGCGAGAGCTGCCGCATGGCCTCGAACACCACGCGATGGCGCTCGGAGTAGAAATCGCCCGGTTCCAGTTCCACGAGGAGCCCATCCAAGACGCGCCAATCGCGGAGCACTCCGCCCAGAACGGCGCGCTCGGCCTCCTCGGAACGGGGAAGGCCCAGGCGGGGGTCCATCAGAGGTCTCCGATCAGGGAACGGATCCGACGCAGGTCCGCCTCCACCTCGGGCCGAAGCGATTCCTGGCGAGCCAGTCGGGTGGGGTGGTGGGTGGAAACGGCGGGCAGGCCGTCCAGGTCCCAGACCTGTCCGCGCTCGGCGGGCCAATCGACCGAGATGGCCGGCCCGCGCGCCAACGAGGTCGCCTTCTGGTCCAGCACCAGCACGGCGCGGGCGCCGGAGAGCTTGAGACGCTGCAACCAATGGCCCCGACACCGGACCGCCTCGGTGAAGCCCTGGATGGTGGTGTCGGAAGGGTTGTCCGGGGCGCAGGCGAAGACGGATGCCACGGCGGGAACGGGAAGTCCCGATTCCCGGGCGAGATCCAGGAAAGGCATCGCGTAGTCTCCCCCGAGGAGCCCGCCTCGGGCGGAGTCCTCTCCCCAGGCGTAGAGGGTGAGGATCGCCCAGGTGGATCGATCGGGGCCGCCGGTGGCCAGCACGCTCCTGCGTCGTCCGTGCAGCACGCACCGCGTGCAGGCCCTGGCGTGCGCGGACAATTCCTGGATGTCCGCGAAGGCCGGGATCGCGGAGCGGAGCGGAGCGGTGGAGGACGGTGGGACCGCCGCGGCCTTCGCGGGCAGGACGGGATCGGATCTGGGCGCGCGGGAGACGGGAGGCGCGGATGCGCCGACGGGGGCCGAGGCCTTCCGCGGCGGCGGCGCGGTGGTCCCGGCACGCACGGGCGACGGGGTCTCGGGGGCGGCGGGCCTGGGGCGTTCGTCCAGGAACACCTCGTCCACGCCGAGTTCGCGCTGGTACCTCGCCCAACGGAGGACGGATTCCGGCAGAGCGCTCATGCGGCTTCGAAGGAGTCCAGGAGACGGGAGGCGAGATCCGTCTTTCCCATCCATTCCGGCCGCGGGTGCTCTCCGGCGCGTCCGATCCAGGCCCAGACCTCGGAAGCTCCGAACCCGCCGGTCGCCGGATCCCTCAGGGGATCGTTGCAGACGGCGAAATCGGCGCCCTTGGCGAGGAGTTTCATGGAGCCGCGTTCCAACTCTCCCGTTTCCAGGGCGAATCCGGCCACGCGCCGCGCTTCCTTGGCTTGGCAAAGCTCGGCCAGGATGTCGGGATTGGGGACGAGGTCGATCCGTTCCACGGTCTTCGACGCCGGGATCTTGCCCGCGGCGCGCACCTTCGGACGGAAGTCCGCGACGGCCGCGGCGCAGATGGCCCAGTCCTGGCCGGGCCAGGCGGACAAGGCTGCCTCGCGCATCTCCAGGGCGGTGCGCACCCGCACGATCCGAGCCCCCGAGGGGATGTCCACGTCGCAGGGTCCGGCGATGACCGTGACCTCGTGGCCGCGGTTCAGGGCTTCGCGCACGATGTCCGCGCCGGTGCGTCCGGACGATCGGTTGGTGATCATGCGGACGTCGTCGATGGGTTCCTCGGTGCGTCCGAGGGTCACCAGGACCCTTCGGGGCCGAGGAGACTTGGAGGCCAGGATCCGTTCGATCTCGTCCGCGATCCGATCGGGATCCGGCATACGGCCGGGACCGGTCTCGCCGCAGGCGAGATCTCCGGAATCGGGTGCCAGAACGGAGGCTCCGTCGCGCTCCAGTTGGGCAAGGTTCCGCCGCGTGGCGGGGGCCTCCAGCATCCGCGTGTTCATGGCGGGACAGAGAAGCTTGGGGCAGGTGCAGGAGATCCAGGCGATGGCCACGGAATCGTCCGCAAGCCCCGTCGCGAGCTTGGCTGCGGTGTTGGCCGTGAGAGGTGCCACCACCAGGAGTTCGGCCCACTGCGCCCAATCGATGTGCCTGGTGTGGGTCGCTTCCCCCGACACCCAGGCATCGGCCTCCACGGGGTGGTTCGTGAGGGCTTCCAGTGCGGCACCGGAAACCAGTCGCAATCCCTTTTCGGTGGCCACGCAACGCACCGTCGCACCCCTTTTCTGCAAGGTGCGGACCAGTTCGGGGGTCTTGTAGGCGGCGATGCCCCCGGTGACGCCCAGAAGGACGCGCCGTCCGGTCAATCCGGAGGGCACCGGATCACTCCTCGACGGAAACCTTGACTTTTCCCTCGCGCAGGCGGTCCAGGGCGACCGTGGTCGGCTTGACCCCCTTGAGGTCGAGGAAGCCGAGGCGTGCCTGCTCGTTGATGAATCGCGCCTCCTGGGCGGCGATCACGACCGATTCGAAGGGCGACATGTTCTTCTGGTAGACTTCGTCCGGATCGTAATGGAGCTTGTCGGAAATCACGTCTGGGCCTTTCGATATCGATACCTGTTCCACCATCGGTGGAGGAGGAGAATTATACTAACCGCACGGCTTTCCCGGCTTCCCTTTCTGCTCGTCCGCTGGCGCGACATCCGACCTTGTCTTGAACCACGCCGTTCCCCGCCCCTCTCTGCCCGACGTATCTTTCTCCGTCCATGGCAAACGCAACGTCTCCGTTTCCACCGCCTCGGAAGGAGACCGCGCTGGGAAGGCTGTTCGCCGCGATGCTCCTCTTCTTGCGCATCGTCCGAGCGCTCTTCCTGGCCTACGCCGTGGCGTTCTCCCTGGTCGGCAGCATCCTCCTGGGCTTGGCCGGCTGGAAGGCCTGGAAACTCTACGATTCCGTGGCGGGCCTGCGCACCCGGTGGCCCGAGAAGACGGCTCTCATGCGGCTCCGCGAGGAAGAGTGGGCGGATTCCGGAATCCACGTGGAGACGAAATGGACGCCGGTCCCCCTCTCGCGAATCTCCGAGAACCTCCAGAAGACCGTCTTGGTGGGTGAAGACGACAAATTCTACCAGCACCACGGCTTCGATTTCGATGCCATCCAGAATGCGCTGGCCGAGGACGAACACGACGGGAAAATGAAGAGGGGAGCATCCACCATCACCCAGCAGTTGGCCAAGAACCTCTATCTCAGTCCCCGGAAATCCCTCTCGAGAAAGGCGGTCGAAGCGCTCTACACGGTCGCGCTGGAACACTTCCTGGGCAAGGAGCGGATCCTGGAACTCTATCTGAACGTGATCGAGTGGGGCAAGGGCATCTACGGGGCCGAGGCCGCATCGGAAGCCTACTACGGAGTCCACGCCTCGGAGCTGACATTGGACCAGGCGGCGAGTCTGGCGGCCGTCCTCCCCAAACCACTGAAGGTCCGTCCCAACGGAAACAACCGGTTCGTCGCCTTCCGCAAGGCGGCGATCCTGCAGAATCTTCGGCTGTTCAAGGGGATCGGCGACACCGCCGTCGCGGATCGGGACGACGAGGAGGACGAGGACTCGAGCCAGGTCGAGCCCGCCGAAGCATCGGTCGATTCGTCGCGTCATCCGGTCCATGTCACGCCGGTTCCCGACAGTGCCGCGGTCTCGAAGCCCCCGGCCGTGGGAGACACCGCTCAACACCGATGATGGCCCTCCCGGGAGGCCCTCTCGGGGCCACAAGATCCCGTCAGATGTTGGTACTGCGCCTTTGCCGGGCCTTGGCGATGCAGCCGGAGGAAAACCCGGGCCCGTGACCGGGGATCAGTTCCCAGTCCGAGGGCAGTCGCTCCAGGCGATCGAGGGTGCGTTCCTGGTCCGATTCGTTGCCCAGCCAGAGGTCCGTCCGACCCGCCGCGACCGCGAAGCAGGCGTCTCCGACCAGGCACAGGCCCAGGGAAGGGAAGGCGAAGCCGCAGTGGCCCGGCGTGTGCCCCGGCAGGTGAAGCACTTCCAGATGCTCGTGACCGAAGTCCACGACCTCTCCATCGCTGAAATCCTCGTCCAGTTCGGGGAGATCGGGAACCGGCATTCCCAGTTCCGCGCATTGCTCCGCCATGGATTCCCACAGCGGCCAGTCCGCCCGGTGCAAGGCCACCCCGCAGGAGGTTTCGTCCCGAAGCAACGGAACCGCGGCGAGATTGTCCACGTGGGCGTGCGTGAGCAGGATGGTCTGGATGGCGACGCCCTGGCGCAGGGCCAGGTCGAGGATTTCCTCCGGCTCGCCGCCGGGGTCCACCAGGATCCCCTCCCGTGTCCGGGAGCACCAGAAGAGCGCGCTGTTGGTGGCAAGGTCCCCGGAGGGGAAACTCAGCCGCTCGATTCCCATGGATGGCCCTCCCGCGAGCAATCGACCAGGGTGGCGCCGGTGACCGTGATCCATGCCGCGCTCCTGTTCACCACCCAATCTCCATTGTTGACGTACGCGCCCTCCGGCCCGATGGTCGCGAGCGCCCTGTGGGTGTGCCCGTGGACCACGCCGGCCAGCCCGTACCTGCGCATCCACGCCCGTGCCATGGGTTCCATCTCCGCCGTGGACGGAGCGGGCCCGGGCTCCAGCCGGCGCGAAACCTTGCCCACCCCGAGCGCCGCCCGGAAGGACATGTCCGCGGGCAGGAGATTCCACGCGGCCTGGGCCCAACGGGAGCGCATCACGCGGCGCACGACCCGGTCGAGCCGCTCGGATGGAGCGGTCGCGTCTCCGTGGACCAGGAGCCAGCGATTTCCGCCGATGTCTAGACAGATTCCGTCTGGTTCGACGATCGCCTGGCAGAAGCCCGCGAGGGCGGATCCCATCGCGAAGTCGTGGTTGCCCGCGACGAACCGCACCCGCACCCCGGCGCGGGAGACGTCCCGGATCCCGATCAGCACGTCGAAGAAACGCGACGGGACGGCGTACCCCCATTCCCACCAGAACTCGAAGATGTCCCCGGCCAGGACCAGATCGTCGATCCTGCCGGGCAGGGTCCCGAGAAGCTCGAGGAGATCCGCCCGCCGGAGGTCGTCGTCCGGGCCGGTCCCCAGGTGGAGGTCGGAAAGGAAGACGGTCCGGCCTCCCGCGACCGCACGGTCGGGGAGAGGTGCGATCCACGGCGGCACCCAGTGGGGATCCACGGTCCGCCTCACACGCCGGGATGGTAGTTCGGAGCTTCCTTGGTGATCAGGACGTCGTGGGGATGGCTTTCGCGCAACCCCGCTCCGGTGATCCGGACGAAGCGCGCCTTCCGCTGCAGTTCGCCGATGGACGTCGCACCGCAATAGTGGAGCGTGGTGCGCAGGCCGCCGACGAGCTGGTAGACGGTGTCCTTGACCGGACCCCGATACGGAATCTGTCCTTCGATCCCCTCGGGGACGAACTTCCTGGCGTCGGTGATCTCGGATTGGAAGTACCGGTCCTTGGAGCCCTGCTGCATGGCACCCAGCGACCCCATCCCGCGGTAGGCCTTGTAGGATCTCCCTTCCAGGAGGACCACCTCGCCCGGGCTCTCGTCCGTGCCCGCGAACAGCGACCCCAGCATCACGGCGCAGGCGCCGGCGGCGAGCGCCTTGGCCATGTCGCCGCTGTACTTGATCCCCCCGTCCGCGATCAAGCCCACCCCGGCCTTCCGGGCCGCGGGAGCGCATTCGAGGATCGCCGAAAGCTGCGGATACCCGACTCCGGCCACCACCCGGGTGGTGCAGATGGAACCGGGACCGATCCCCACCTTCACGACGTCGGCGCCTGCCTTGGCCAGGGCCGTCACGGCTTCCGGGGTCACGATGTTCCCGGCCACCACCGCGATGGACGGCCACCTGTTCTTCAACGTCTTGACCATGTCGATCACGCCCTTGGAATCGCCGTGCGCGGTGTCCACCGTGAGGAGATCGACGCCGGACGCGGCCAGGGCCTCGGCGCGTTCCAGGGAATCGGGTCCCACTCCGACGGCCGCTCCCACCCGGAGACGTCCCTTGTCGTCCAGCAGCGACTGGGGGAAGTCCACCCGCTTGTTGATGTCGGTGAAGGTGATGAGTCCCTTGAGGAGACCCTTGCGATCCACCAGCGGAAGCTTTTCGATGCGATGCGAGTGGAGGAGTTCGCGAGCCTTCTCGAGGGTGACACCGGGGGTGGCCGTGACCAGGTTCTCGGCGGTCATCAGTTCCTTGACCTTGGCGCCGAGCTTCTTGGAAAGTCTCAGATCCCGGTTCGTGAGGATGCCCACCAACCGGCCCTGGGCGTCCGTGACCGGGAAGCCGGAGATCTTCCGCAGGGCCATGATCGCCAAGGCCTTCTCGACGGGGTCGTCCGGGGAGAGGGTGACGGGATGGTCGACGACGCCGGACTGCCACCGCTTGACCCGGGCCACTTCCGCCGCCTGGGCGTCGCTCGACAGGTTCTTGTGGATCACTCCAAGTCCTCCTTGGCAAGCCAACGCGATCGCGAGCTCCGAGGTGGTCACGGTGTCCATGGGAGAACTCAGCAGGGGGATGTTGAGCGCGAAGCCCGGGAAGAGCTCGGTGGCCACCGACGTGTTTGCGGGCAGGACCTCGCTGTAGGCCGGGACCAGCAGGACGTCGTCGAAGGTGAGGGCTTCAGTGATGCTCATGACGGTTCTCCTCGGAAGGGAGAGAGCGGGTCCAAGGATCGGATCCGGCGCGGATCGGCCCAATTCGCACCGCCCCCGGGAAAAAGCCGGCGACCGGGTTCCGATCGCCGACAGGCCGGAAACACAAGGAGGGGCAATGTACAAATCCAGGGAGAAGATGTGGTATCATCCCGGTGCGATGATGTATTCGACCAAATCGCTCCGACCGGGTATGGCGGTGCGCGACACGATCCGGGATGCCAAGGGCCAGGTCCTCGTGCCCGCCGGGGTCCTGCTCGGCGACGGCCAGATCGCCCAGCTGCTCCAACGCGGCATCCCCGCGGTGTCCATCGCCGTGGAGGAGTCGGAAGAGGCCAGGGACGCTCGTGTCGTCGCCCGGAGGACCGAGATCCTGGAACTGTTCGGGGAAACGGGAGAAACCCCGGAACTGGAGCAGTTGCGCAGGATGGTCCTGGAAACCTCCGATGCCGGTTGAAATTCCCACCCTCGAGGCCATCTCGGGCCACGTGAAGAGCATCCCCACCTTGCCTGGCGTGCTCATCGAGCTTTCCCGGCGCATGTCGGATCCGAAGACGTCCTCGGACGAACTCGCCCAGGTGATCCAGCAGGACCAGGCGATCTCCAGCAAGGTGCTCAAGCTGGTGAACAGCCCGTTCTACGGGTACTCCGGCAAGATCCACACCATCAACCAGGGCATCGTGATCCTGGGATTCAACGCCATCAAGAACCTGGTCCTCTCCACCTCGGTGATGGAGGCGTTCAAGGGGACGGAATCGGGGGAACACTTCCGGATGGAGCAGCTCTGGATCCATTCCGCCGCGGTCGCGGGGGTATCGCGGCTGCTCGCCGAGCGTTCCGGGTGCGCGGATCCGGACGAAGCCTTCGTCGCGGGACTCCTGCACGACATCGGGAAGGTCCTGCTCTGGATATCGGAGCCGAAGCTGCTCACCGCGTGCATCCAGGCCTCGGAAGGCCACGGGATCCAGCTCGAGGAGGTGGAGACCCGCGTCCTGGGCTTCGAGGACTGCGAGCTCGCCGCGGTCCTGGCCGAACGATGGAAGTTCCCCTCAGCCCTCCGCGACAGCCTGCGGTGGCGTCCCCAACCGGAAAGGGCCGGGGCCGCCGCTCCCCTGGCTTCCGCGATCCATTGCGCCAACATCCTCTGCATCGCCATGGGCGCCTCCTCCCTTTCGCGGACGGTGATGCCCCGTCCGGCGACCAAGGCGTGGCAGTCGATGGGGCTGCACCACGACGACCATTTGCGACAGATCCTGCTGGAAATTCCGCTGCGCATCGAAGGCGCCAGGGCGTTCGTCAACTCCGCCTGATTCCCCTCCTGGCCATCTGGAAGGCGTTCCAGACGTTGTGCCAGAGCACGTAGAACGCCGGCCCCAGCGCGGGAACCGGTCCGAACGCGGAGAGGCCGAGCCAGAGCGTGAGCATCGTGTTCTTCTGGCCCAGGCTCTGCCCGGCCTCCAGGGCGCGTTCCTTCCCGCCCAGCGCGCGGCCGGCCAGGAAGTGGACGGCGCAGAGCAGGGCGGTGCCGACCGTGATGGCGAGGACGGATCGGATCCCGGTCGGATGGGCGCGCAGGAATTCAGAGGTCTTGGCTCCGGCGAGCACGAGAGCGGCGAGCCACAGGGGGAAGGAAAGGCCGCGCAATCGAGCCAGAGGTCCCGCCGTCCCGGGAAACCTGCGGACGATCGCGGCGAGCGCCAGGGGGACGAGCACGAGCGCCAGGGTCCGCGCCAGGAACGACGACGTTGACGGGATCCGTCCTCCTCCGGCGAGGGAGAGGAGGGGAGGCAGGAGGAAGGCGGAAATCAGGTTGGACCCCAGGAGCGAGACCGAGACGAATCCGACGTCGCCGCCCAGCAGCCCCGTGATCACGGGCGCCGCGGTGGCGGTCGGGGTGGCGCCGACCAGGAGGCCGGCCAGACGCGCGTCGCGACCGAAGGGCCAGAGGACGGTCCATCCCAGCGCCATGAACAAGGGCCACGCCAGGAGAAGCCTCAGATGGGCCTTCTCCGGGCGCAACCGGCCCACGGGCATTCCCGAGAACCCCAGGAACAGCATCGCGGACAGGATCCATCCGATCCATCCGGACCGCGCCGACAAGCCGGGCAGCAGAACTCCCGTCCCCATGGCCGCGAGGATGGCCAGGGCTCGGAGCATCAGGACAGTCCTCGGAGCTCCCGGATCTTGGCTTCGGGGTCCGCCGAGGTCCCCAACCCCTCGCCGACCAGAATGGCGTCCACTCCCGCTTCCTCCAGCAGCTCGCACTGGTCCCGACGGGAAATCCCGCTCTCCGCGACCACGACGGTGCCCTCGGGAACGTCGCCCATGAGTTCGAAGGTGGTGTCCAAGGACACCTCGAATGTGTCCAAGTCCCGGTTGTTGATGCCCAGGATGGACGGTGCGGCGCGAAGGGCCGGCTCCAGCTCGGTCCAGGAGTGGACCTCCACGATGGAATCCAGACCGATGTCCGTGGCGGCGGCCACCAGATCGGACAGCCGCGCGTCGTCCAGCAGCGCCGCGATCAAGAGGACGGCGGAAGCTCCCAGGCATCTCGCTTCCAGGATCTGGTAGCGCTCCAGGGTGAAGTCCTTCCGCAGGACCGGGAGGGGGATGGATCCGGTCACCGCGCGAAGGTGGGCGTCGTCGCCCAGGAAGAATTCCGTTTCGGTGAGGACGGAGATGCCCGCCGCTCCCCCGGCCAGGTATTTTCGGGCCAGCCGGAGTGGATCGTAGTCTTCGATCATCACTCCCTTGGAAGGGGATGCCTTCTTGCATTCGGAAAGGACCCGGATGGGTTGTCCCGGTGCGCGACGAAGGTTCTCGCGCATCACGTGCCCCGAGAGCGGGGTGAGCAGGGCCATCTTCTCCAGTTCCTCCTCGGGGAGGTCCCGCTTGCGGGCGTGGACCTGCGCCAGCTTCACCGCCGCGATCCGCTGCAGGATGCCGCTCACGTGCGGAAGGCCCGGGAGGTCGCGACCAGGGTTTCCAGGGCGAGGAGCGCCTTGCCGGAATCGATCGAGGTTTCCGCCAGGCGCGCGCCGGCCGCCAGATCCGGCGCCCGTCCACCGACCACCAGCGCGGCGGCGGCGTTCAGGACCACGATGTCCCGCTTGGGACCCCGTTCGCCGGAAAGGATGGAACGCAGGATCCCGGCGTTCTCGCGGGCGTCGCCGCCCTTCAGGTCGGATGGCGCGGAGAAGGGAAGCCCGCCGTCCTCGGGGAGGATGTCGAATTCCGTCACCCGCTCCCCGTCCCAGGCGGCCACATGGGTGGGGCCCGTGGTGGTGATCTCGTCGAGCCCGTCGGACCCGTGGACCACCCAGGTGCTTTCGGTCCCCAGGAGCGAGAGCGCTTCGGCCAGCGGCCTGCACCACCGCCTGTGGAAGACCCCGACGACCAGCCTCTTGGTGCCCGCGGGATTCGTGAGCGGTCCCAGGAGGTTGAAGATCGTCCGCACGCCCAGTTCGCCGCGGACGGGTCCCACATGCCGCATGGCGGGGTGGAACGCCTGCGCGAAGAGGAACCCCACTCCCGCGCGTTCCACGCAGTCGGCGACCTGTTCGGCCGACAGGTCCAGATCCACCCCGAGCTCTGAGAGCACGTCCGCTGCTCCCGACTTCGAGGAAACGCCCCTGTTCCCGTGCTTGGCGACGTGCGCTCCGGCTCCGGCCACGACGAAGGCGGTGGTGGTCGAGATGTTGAAGGTTCCCGACTTGTCTCCCCCGGTGCCCACGATGTCGATGACGGGGATCGTCACCGGGCAGCGGACCGCGTTCTCGCGCATGGCGGTGACGAACCCCGCGATCTCCTCCACGGTCTCGCCCTTCATGCGCATCGCCACCAGGAGTCCGCCGATCTGCGCCGCCGTCGCCTCGCCGCGCATGACGCATCCGGCGACCTGCGAGGCCTGGGTCCGGTCCAGGTCGCCGCCTTCGACGACCTTGGCAATGGCTTCCTTGACGTTCATCCGATCACGCTCCGCGGACAGAGAGGAAATTGGCGAGGATCTGCTTCCCGTGCGTGGTCCGGATGCTCTCCGGATGGAACTGCACGCCGAAGAGGGGGCGGGAGACGTGCTCCAATCCCATCACCAGGCCGTCCGTGGTCCAGGCCGTGACGGAAAGCGTCGCGGGCAACCCCTGGCGGCGCACGGTCAGGGAGTGGTAGCGGGTGGCCTCGAAGGGATCCGGCAGCGCCGAAAAGAGTCGGGATCCGTCGTGGTGGATCTCCGAGACCTTCCCGTGCATGGGAACGGGTGCGCGTTCCACGATCCCCCCCATCGCCTGGCCCAGCGACTGGTGTCCCAGGCAGACCCCGAGCAGGGGGATGGAATCGGGACAGCGCGAGACGAGCTCCACGGAAACGCCCGCTTCCGAGGGGGTGCACGGTCCGGGGCTCACCACCAGATGGGACGGGCCCCGGGCCAGGATCTGGTCCACGGTCAGTTCGTCGTTTCGCACCACCTGGATTTCGTCCTTCCCCGCGACCAGCTCTCCCAGGTACTGGACGAGGTTGAAGGTGAAGCTGTCGTAGTTGTCGATGACGAGGATCATGCGTTCTCCTCGGCGATGGAGGCTTCGATGGAGCCCAACTCCCCGTGGGCGCGGTGCGCCGCGCGGATGGCCTGGACCACGGCGCTGGCCTTGTGGAGGGTCTCCTTGAATTCGCTTTCCGGGTCGGAGTCGTGCACGATGCCCGCGCCGGCCTGGACGTGGGCGAGACCGTCGCGGACCACCACCGTGCGGATCACGATGCAGCTTTCCAGGTTGCCCGCGAGGTCCAGGTAGCAGACCGCTCCACCATAGAGACCGCGTCGGGTGGGCTCCAGTTCGTCGATGATCTGCATGGCCCTGATCTTGGGGGCTCCGGACAGCGTTCCGGCGGGAAAGCCCGACATCAGGGCGTCCAAGGCATCCTTCCCCGGGGCCAGGCGTCCCTGCACGGAACTCACGATGTGCATGACGTGGCTGTACCGCTCCACCACGAAGAGGTCGCGCGGCGTCACGCTTCCGTATTCGCTCACGCGCCCGACGTCGTTGCGTCCCAGATCCACGAGCATGAGGTGTTCGGCCAATTCCTTGGGATCGGCCAGGAGCTCCTTCTCCAGTTCCGCGTCCGCACGCGGCGTCTTTCCGCGAGGCCGCGTCCCCGCGATGGGACGGACCTCGACGTTCCCGTCCTGCACGCGCACGAGGAGCTCGGGACTCGCTCCGGCGACCTCCGTCTCCCCGAACTTGAGGTAGAACATGTAGGGAGAGGGGTTGATGCCCCGCAACATCCTGTAGATGTCCAGCGCGGAACATCCCGGCGTGCAGGTCAGCCGTTGCGACAGCACGATCTGGAAGGCGTCTCCCGCCCTGATGTACTCCTTGCAGCGCGCGACCGCGGCCAGGAATCCTTCGCGGGTGAAGTTGGAAGTCACCGCCGAGGGCTCGGCCACCACGTCCAGACGGGTGCTGGACAGCGTTCCATCCAACTTGCCGTCCAGCAGACGGATCCTCTCCAGCGCCTTCTCCAGGGCCGCTTCAGGTCCGTCCACGCGCAGATCCGCGAAGCTCCAAACCAGGATCCGGTGGCGTCGGTTGTCGAAGACGACCCCCGCGTCGTAGAAGCCGAAGCGGAGATCGTCCATCCCCAGGTCGTCGATGCAGGTGTCCGGCAGGTCTTCCACCAGACGGACACTGTCGTAGGCCGCGAATCCCACCGCGCCGGCCAATGGGGGAAGCCCCTCGGGCTGGTGGACCTTGCACGCCGAAACCAGCAGGCGGAGCTTTCCGAAGGGGTCGGTGTCTCCCTGCTCGGAAACCTCGCCGGAGACGGACCACTTCCCGTGCCGGGAACGGAAGACCAGATGGGGGTCGCGTCCAAGGAAGGAGTAGCGGGCCACGGTTTCCCCTCCCTCCACGGATTCCAGCAGGAACGAATGGTCGATTTCGTCCGTGCCCACGAGCTTCAGGTAGGCGGAGACGGGCGTCTCCGTGTCGGCAAGCCGCTCGGTCCAGATGGGGATCAAGTTGAAGCCCTGGTCGGCCAGGACGCGCAAATGCCTGAGGTTGGGAATCATCCAGTTCTCCCGTGGACACCAAAGATGCACCCGAGGGTGGGGCAATCCAACGGGGAACAGGAACTCGGCGAGGTCAGCGCAGGGGCGGAGCGGGAGCGGGGTGCCGGGAGGAGTGGAACAGTTGCTGTCCCATGCGAAGCCTCGCCTCGAGCAGGGGCTGGATCCGCGGTCGGGGGTCGTCTTCTCCCGCCATCAGCCGACTCAGGAGCAGGAACCAGTCGTGCATCTCCACCAGGAAACCGTCCAGCTTCCGGTCGGAATCGTCCGGCGCGGAACCGGGCCACTCCATGGACCGGTTCCGCAGGGCTTCCTGGGAGTGGTAGACCGCTTCGGCGACGAGTTCGAGGATCGAGGCCACGTCGGGACTTCCGGGTCGGATCCAACCCGGCTTGCCCGAGACGTGCCTCTGCGCCGCCGAAAACAGGAGGCGCAACTGGTGGTCGCGTCGGAACCGGTGGAACAGCAGCGGGGATGTCGCGTTGTGGTTCATCGGAAATCCTCCTTGCCGGCCAGCCAGAGCATCAGGATGTCCACGACCTCGCGTCCGCGCACGGGTTCGGGCGGGGTGGGTTCGAACCGGAAATGGAAGTCTCCGATCTCCAGGGACAGCATCTGGAAGAGCGCCGGAAGATCCCTGTCCCGACGGAACTCGGCGGTGGTCACGAGCCCCTGGACCAGTCGGATGGACCCTGTTCTCCTTCCCGAATCCAAACGCAGCGTGCCGGTGTGGCCGCCCTGGGCCAAAAACTGCAGCAGGTCCGCCAGGGCCAACTGCTGGAGGGCGCCGGCCATGTCCGGAATGCCTCGGTAGGCGGGGCCTTGGATCGGGAGCGGCGCCTCGCGTTCGGCGCGCCGCGGCCTGCGGAGGGTCGCGAGGAGAATGGGTGCGGCGAATACGGTGGCGACCGCGACCCCCACCAGGAAGGCGACCAGGCGCCCGTTCATGGAATACACCGTGTTCCAGAGCGTCATCCGGTGGCTCCCGTGCGCAGAACATGGAGGACACCCGGAACTCCCCGCAGGCTTCCCATGCAGTTCTCCAGTTGGACCAGGTTGGAGACGCTGATCCGGAACCTGTCCCGCACCGAATCGCCCACCGTGGAGATGGCCGCCCTGAGCACGTTCACGTTCGCGGAGCTGAGCGAGCCCGTGAGGTCGCGCAGGAGGTTGTTTCGGTCGCGAGCGGTGACTTCCAAGGTGACCTCCCAGTCGAGCTTCTGCGCCTCCGCATCCCATTCCACCTCCACCTCGCGGCCTTCGCGGGCGATCAGGCGTTTTCCCTGGGCGCAGGATGCCGCATGCAGGCTGATGCCGCGTCCCTGGGTGATGTAGCCTCGGATCTCTTCGCCCGGAACCGGCTGGCAGCAGCCGGCCCGGTGGTGGAGGATCCCGTTCTGCCCCCCGACCCGGATCGCGTGCTGGCGGGCCGGTGCTTCCACCTTGCGGCGAAGCACCCGGTCCAGCATCCCCTGGCGCGGCGGAGTCGGAACCGGCGGGAGCGCGGCGGAGAGCTGCTGCGGGGAGAAATCCCCTCTGCCGATCCGGGCGTGGAGGTCGTCGAGATCGTCGCTGCCGGACCTCTCGAGCAACAGGCCCAGGAGATCGGGGGGTGGCGACGGGATCTGTCTTCGCCCCAACTCCCTGGACAGGACTTCGCGACCGAGCGATCGGTCGGCTTCGGTCTCCGTCTGCTTCAGGTAGCGCCGGATCGCGGATCGCGCCTTGGACGTGCGGACGTGGCGAAGCCAGTCGCGGACGGGGTGCGAGGACTCGGACCGGACGATCTCCACCGTCTGGCCGGAATTCAGCGGCAGGTGCAACTGGAACATGTTCCCGTCCACGCGCGCGCCTGCGCAATGGAGACCCAGCCCGGTGTGGATCTCGAAGGCGTAGTCCACCGGGGTGGCGCCCTTCGGAAGCTGCACCACGTCGCCGCGGGGGGTGTAGACGAAGATCTCCTGCGCGGACAGTTCGCCCTGGACCATCTCCATGAACTCGGGGCCGTCGCGCGTCTCCGACTGGATGCGCAGGAGTTGTTCCAGCCAGCGGTTCTCGGACAACACCTTGTCGCCGGACACGCCCTGCTTGTAGGCCCAGTGGGCGGCGATGCCCTCGTTCGCGATCCGGTCCATCTCGCGGGTGCGGATCTGGACTTCGACGCCACGGCCTTCCGGCCCCATCACCGTGGTGTGGAGGCTCTGGTAGAGGTTGGACTTGGGCACCGCGATGTAGTCCTTGAAGCGCCCCGCGATGGGAGCCCAGAGTCCGTGGACGTAGCCCAGCGCCTCGTAGCACTGGGCCACGGAACCGACGATGACCCGCACCGCGTTCAGGTCGTGGATGGAATCCAGTTCGGAAGTGGCCTTCTCCCGGAGCTTCCGCCAGATGCTGTAGAGGTGCTTGGGCCTGCCGTTCACCTCGGCGGGGAGCTCCGCCTCGGCGAGCCGCTGCTCCAGCGGTTCCAGCACGGACCGGATGTAGGCCTCGCGCTCGGCGCGCTTTTCGGCGATCTTCTCCACCAGCCGCTGGTACTCGTCGGGGTGGAGGTGCTTGAAGGAGAGGTCCTCGATCTCCCACTTGAGCCGACCCAGCCCGAAGCGGTGGGCGAGGGGCGCGTAGACTTCCAGGGTTTCGGCGGCGATGGCCTTGCGCTTCTCCGGGGCCATGTACCGCAGGGTCCGGAGGTTGTGCAGCCGGTCCGCGAACTTGATGAGGATCACGCGCGGGTCGGAGGCCATGGAGACCAGCATCTTGCGGTAGGTCTCGGCCTGGCGCTGCTCCCGCGTCTGCGAGGGCAAGAGCGCCATCTTCGTGACGCCCTCCACCAGGAAGGCCACCTCCTGCCCGAAGAGGTTTCCGATTTCCGCGACGGGGATCTCGGTGTCCTCGACCACGTCGTGGAGCACTCCGGCCATCACGGTGGCTTCGTCCATTCCGTTTTCCGCCAGTATCCGGCAGACCTCGAAAGGATGGTCGGCGTAGGGGATGCCGGACTTGCGACGCTGGCCTTCGTGGGCGCGGTCCGCGAATTCCAGCGCGCGTCGGATGGCCGCCGCGTCCAGATCGGTCCTGTTGTCGCGGATCCAGTCGACGAGTCTTGTCGCGCCCTCCGCGCTCACGGAGGACTCGACTCCCCGTCGAAGACCTCCTCCCACCCTTCGAGGAGCCTGGAACGGGAAGGGTGCTGCAACTTCTGGATGGCCTTGGATTCGATCTGCCTCACCCGTTCGCGGCTGATGCCGAAGCGCTCGCCGATCTCCTTGAGGGTGCTGGCCTGGCCGTCGTCGAGTCCGAATCGCAGCCGGATGATCTGCCGTTCCTTCTCTTCCAGGCTTCCCAGGGCGCCGTCGATCTGTTCGCGCAGAAGCCGCGTCTGGACCGCCTGCCAGGGGGCCTCCACGGTGCGGTCCTCGATGAAGTCCCCGATCCTGCTGGATTGGTCGGAAGATGTCCAGGAATCGAGGCTGACGGGATCCTGCGAGCTTTCCAGGGCGATGTTGACCTTCTCGATGTCCACTCCCGCGGCCAAGGCGATCTCCTCCGGAGTCGCCTGACCGCCGGTCTTGGCCTGAAGCTCGCGGGCGACCCGCAGGATCCGACGGATGCTGTCCAGCATGTTGGCCGGAATCCGGATGATCTTGCCCTTGTCGGCGATGGCGCGGGTGATGCTCTGCTTGATCCACCAGGTGGCGTAGGTGCTGAACTTGTAGCCCTTGGTGTAGTCGAAGTTCTCCACGGCCCGGATCAGTCCCTGGTTTCCCTCCTGGATCAGGTCGATCAACTCCATGCCCTTCTGGTTGTACCGCTTGGCGATGGAAACCACCAACCTCACGTTGGCTTCGACGATCTCCTCCTTGGCGCCGTCCCGCACGGCCTCCCATTGGCGCACCGCCAGGAATTCGTCGCGCGCCCGTTCGTCCTCCTCCACCAGGGTCTTCCAGAGCCGGGTGAGCCGGTCGATCTGCCGGGCCGAAAGGCCCACGGCCAGGGCCGCCGCCCGAGCTTCGTCGCCGGGTTTCCGGGTCGCGCCCGCCAGGGACCTGCGCAACTGGCCGAGCTGGGAAAGGATCCTGGTCTTCTCCTTCTCGTAGACCTTCGATTCGGTCCACGCGTCGTTGTCGATCTGGCAGATCTCCTCGATGCGGATCTCCTCGCGCTCCACCTGTTCGCAGAGGTGGACCACTTCGCGGAGAACGCGGATGTCGTGGAACAGGATTCCCAGGATCCTCTGCTGGACCTGGTCGATCCGCTGCGCGATGGCGACTTCCTCCTCGCGGGAGAGGAGCGCGACCCGGCCCACCGAATTGAGGTAGACCCAGGTGGGATCCCAGAACCGGCCTTGACCGTTGCTCTGCCTCCGTGCCTCGGCGTGGCGGATCCCGACATTGCTCTGGTTCACGGTCACGCCGCGGCGCCGGAAAAGCTCGGCCAGCAGGTCGGTCTGTTCGTCGTCCTTGCAAAGCGAGGAGATCTGGCTCTGCGCCAGGAAGCCCTGCACCCTGGCTGTCTTCTCCAGGCGTCGGACGATCTTGGGGTCGACTGTGTTCACGTGTCCATCCTGGAGGGAAGAAGTTGCTGCTCTTGCGCCATGAGTTCACGGTACTCCGGAGAACGGCTCGCTTCCGAACCGGCGATGCGGACCTCGGATGCCAGGATCCGTCTGCGTTCCCTGAGCCGGCGCAACTGGAGGTCGCGCAGGAAGTCGTCCATCCACTTCCGCGGATCCTCCTCCGGCAGGAATTGAAAGAGTTTCGCCACGAAATCGGCAAGGGGGGGATCCAGTCGCGACACGAACGTCCTGGTGTCGGGAGGTTCGCCGCCCCATTCCGATTCCGCGACCAGGAGATCCCAGATCCTCCGGCAACTGGGTTCGGAAAGGTCCGATGGTTCCACTTTGTTCCGGGCGTCGAGCACCAGGACCGGATCGGTGAGGACGATCTGCAAGAATTGGGCTTCCTTCTTTTGTGTTCCGACCAGTATCGCCTTTCCCGTCGGATTTTGCAGGGGGGGCTTTCCAGGTGTCCGGTTCAGGGGAGATGCGAGGGCCGGTCCCTCGCCCATGACCTCCAGGAACTGGTGGGCTTCCCTGGCGCACAGGTCCCGCAGGACAGGATCCGCGATGGCATCCAGCAGGACCTTGACGCGGCGCAGGAAGTCGGCCCTCTGGTCCGGGGTGGGACGAGGACTTTGCTTGCGGAATCCGCCCACCAGGAAGTGGACCCAGTGGCGGGCTTCGGAAATGCGTCGCTTCAACGCCTCGGGTCCCGACGACTTGAGAAGTTCATCCGGATCCTTGGCACCGCTTCCTTCCAGATCGGCGACCCGGACCTCGATGTTCTCCGCGAGCAGGATGGGGAGGCTTCTTTCGGCCGCCGCGACTCCCGCCCGATCCCCGTCGAAGAAGCAGACCACTCTCCGGCAATGCCGGGACAGAAGCCTTGCCTGGTCGCGCGTGAAGGCGGTACCCGATGCTGCGACCACGTTGCGGATGCCATGGCGCCACAGGGCGTGCCAATCCATGTACCCTTCCACGACCACGGCTTCCGCCGCTCGCCCGATCTCGGAGCGGG
The DNA here is from genome assembly GCA_035604215.1 of Fibrobacteria bacterium. Classification (GTDB taxonomy): domain Bacteria; phylum Fibrobacterota; class Fibrobacteria; order UBA5070; family UBA5070; genus UBA5070. Next base: position 17,362 of record DATNIW010000025.1, on the reverse strand, counting down.
AATGCCCCAGACCGTAGAGGAATTGGCTTTTGCGGTAGAATTCGGTCTCCGGGGAATTGAGATACTTGGGTATGTCCTTGCGGTCGGAGCGCAGGTTGCGACCCGCGAACCCCACCGCCCTCCGGGAAAGATCGGTCAGCGGAAAGACGAGGCGGACATGGAACCGGTCGCGCCATCTCCCGGAATCCGTCTTGGTGACCAGACCAGCGGTCTCCAGGGACTGGAGCGAGTGCCCGGCCGCAGGCGCATGGGACAGCAACGCGTCCCCATCGGGCGCGAAGCCGATGTGGAAATCCTCGATCTCCCCGTCCTCGAGCCCGCGCTTGCGGGCATATCCCAGCACCTGGGGCGAGTCCAGGAGCGCCCGGTGGTAGTAGGCTTGGGCCCAATCCATCGCCGCCCGGGCCGCCGCGGTCCGGGACGCTTCCTCGGGGTCCTGCGCGGTCCGTTCGGGAAGCTGGACGCCGGTCTCGACGGCAAGCATCTCGAGGGCCTCGCGGAAACCGATGTGATCGTGTTCCATCACGAACTTGAACACGTCGCCCCCGGCTCCGCACACGAAACACTTGTAGATGCCCAGCACGGGGTTGACGTTCATGGAGGGGTCGTGGTCGTCGTGGAAGGGACACCTGCCCGACCAGTGCGCCCCCTTCCGCTTGAGGGCGACGCGCCTTCCCACCACCGAGACGATGTCGGCGCGGGACCGGATCTCCTCTTTGGCCTGCTCGAAGGCACCCATGGAGGCAAAGATAGGCCGCTTCTGGTCGCGTGCCTCGTGGATCGAGTATTTTGAGAACGACTTTCAAAGGAGGAATGCATGTACCCTGAAGAATTGGTGGCGCCGATGCGCCAGGAACTCGTGGATCTGGGCTTTCGCGAGTGGAAATCGGCCCAGGATGTGGAGAAGGAACTGCCTGCCGCCCAGGGTGTCAGTCTGGTGGTGGTGAATTCCGTGTGCGGCTGTTCCGCTGCCTCCGCGCGGCCCGGCGTGGGCATGGCCTTGAATCTGGGGCCGAAGCCGGACCACCTGTACACCGTGTTCGCCGGAAACGACGTGGAGGCGACCGAGGCGGTTCGCGAGCATTTCCTCGGGGAACCTCCCTCGTCGCCTTCCTTCGGTATTTTCGTGGATGGGAAGTTCCACGACATCATCCACAGGAGGGACATCCAGGGGCGCCCCCCCGAAGATGTGGCGGCCATGGTCCAAGGGGCGATCGCTGCGGCCAGGGCCTGAGGGGCCGATTGTCGATTTAGACTTCGGGTGTCGAATCCGGACGTAGGGGACGGGTTCGGCCAGGAGCGAAGATGACCACGAAAAGCCGGTCCGGGTCCGTCTTGACGGACCCGGATGGGAGATTGGCGCGACCCGTTGCCGGGGTCGATGAAGCTGGGCGTGGCCCGTTGGCCGGGCCCGTGGTGGCCGCCGCCGTGGTGGCACCGGACGGATGGGTGCTGCGGGGATTGGACGACTCGAAGAAACTTTCCGAAACCGTGCGCCGGGGTTTGGCCTCGATCATCCGTTCCGATCCGGAGCTGTCGTGGGGGGTGGGTTGGGCGACTGCCGAGGAGATCGACTCGCTGAACATCCTCCAGGCCACGTTTCTTGCCATGCGGCGCGCCTTGGAGGGACTCGGAAAATCCCCCGCGGCCATCGTCGTCGACGGCAATCGGTGCATTCCCGGATTGGACCTGCCCCAGATGGCGGTGGTGGAGGGTGATGGGAAGATCCTTTCCATCGCCGCGGCGTCCATCTTGGCGAAGACCGCCCGCGACTCGTGGATGGTGGAACAGGAGCCACTGCATCCCGGCTACGGATTTTCCATCCACAAGGGCTATCCCACCCCCAGACACCTGGAGGCCTTGGACCGGCTGGGGCCATGCGCGCTCCACCGAACCAGCTTCGCCCCGGTGAGGAGATGTCTGGCGCGAAGTTCCGGGGGCCGGATCCTTTGATCCGCTCCACCATCCAGCTGGTCCTGGATCTGTTCGGTCGCGAATCCATTTCCGCGCGTCCGGGGTCGGGCAAGGAAGTGCCTGCGCCGGTCCCCGCCAGGGACCCGGGGGTGCCGCTGGTTTATTCCAACCGTCGGAAGAAGGGATGGAGATTGTCGAAGGAGCCGAGCGGTTGGGTTTGCCAGGTACCGGAATCGATCCGTGGATCTCCCCCGGAAATCCAGACAGATCTCCGGGAATGGATCCGGTCGTCGCTCCACCCGTTTCCGGGCTCGCGCAGGCGCCGGAAGGAGATCGAACGGAGGATCTTCACTTGGATGGGGTCGCACCTGCCGGACAAGATTCCGTCCGGGAGTTCGCAGGGCCGGGCGGTGGACCTCCAGGACCTGTTCACCGAATTGAACAATGCTCATTTTCAGGGTCTGTTGGGGGCGGTGGTGCGGTGGTCTCCTAGGATCGGGGGGCTGTCCACGCACCAGGAATTGCGAACCGCCGATGGCCCCAGGCATCTGATCACCATTTCCCGAGCCTACGATGGGTTGGATGTTCCCAAGGTCTCCGTCGCCGGAGTGCTATTCCATGAAATGTGCCACATCGCCTACCCACCACGGCCGGGAAGGGGCGGGAAGCGCCTTGTCCACCACAAGGAGTTTCGATTGGCGGAGCGCAAATTTCCGGGTTGGGTCGAGTGGCGCGAGTGGGAGAAGAAGCACCTTGCCCGACGGGTTCGCCATTTGGGACGCATCTTGACAACTAGTCATAATTAAATGACTATTATGATATGAAAATCGCTGTCTCCGACTTCAAAGCAAGATGTCTAGCACTGCTAGATGAACTGTATAACGAAAATGGTCAGATTCTACTGACTAAAAGAGGCAAAGTCATCGCGAAAATCTTACCCATGCAAGAAGAGGAGCCCGATCGGACCGGTTTGGACGGGGTGCAAATGCGCCCCGACTGGCGGTGAGGGGGTGAGTTTGGTTTTGGTGGACACCCCGCTCTTCGTGGCTTGGATGGCCAAGGATCCACGGGTGGGAACGGAGCGATCCTACCTCCTCTCGCAGGTCATCGGTCGCCTGGCTCTGAGCCAAGCCAGCCTGGTCGAGATCGCCCAGGAGCTGCACGAGGGGCGGTTGCGGTTTCCGGGTTCTCCCCAGGTCTGGATGGAACTGGCGCTGGAGCGATCCATGGCCGTCTTGCTGCCGCTCAACCCCTCGATCGTCGCCCGATCCGCACGCTGGAATTCGACGCTTCTCGATTCGGTGGATCGCCTGATCGCGGCCACTGCCGTCGAGCACGATGCCGACTTGGCCACTTGGAATCCTTCCCTCGCGGGTCTCCCTGGGATCCGTTACTTCTTCTGAATCCCCGAAACGCTCTGCGAGTCCCGGTCTGGGCCCCAGCGCAATTGGAATTCCAGGGACAAGCCGCCCGCATCCCATGTGGCTTTGGCGGGATCGGTCGTGTTCCAAAGCAATCGGGACCAACTCTTGTCGGAAGTGGTGGAGATGGAGTTCCATCCCAGGATCCCGGAAAGGGCCCATCGATTCCACGAATAGACGTCCGCGCCGAGCAGGAACGACTCCCCGGAACTCCAACCCCAGGCGGTGGTCCGACCGACGAGACGACCGGCCCCGGCCCGGTATCGGAAACCCAGGAACGCGTCTCGTGCCGCATCCACGCTGAGGATCCTGCGGGGAATCAACAGATCGAATCCGACCTCGGATGTCCAGATGTCCGACGAATACGAGCGGTAGAAGAGGGAATCGCGGCCCGACAGCGCCTGCTGCAGGGAATCACCTTGGCTGGCGATCGCCTGCGCGCTCCAGGACGACCAATCCAAACCGGCGACAAGTCGGAACAGGTCGAAGCGGCGCACGGCCAGATCCATCCCCAGCCTCCAGGCCAGATCCGACCCCGGAAACGGTTGGCTCAAAACCATGCCCGTGCCGGCGGTGAGCACGCCGATGTCCGCGACGAAATTCTCCCGCTGGGGAAAATCAACCGCCAGCGCGCCCACCCGGGGAGCCGCCTCCCAAGACCAAGGTGGGGCGTGGTAGGGCGGAGCGGGAGGTGCCGGCTTGTGCGCGGTCGGCGCTCGTCGCGACGAGTCTGCGATTCTCGGAGCGTCCAGGGACCTCGACGTGTCCGCGCCTGCGGGGTCCGGCAGTTTTTGGAAGGACGCGGTATCGGGGGAACCGAACAGGGCCAGGAGCGGTACGATCCACACGGTCGCCAAGGTAGAACCAGACTCGACCTCCGGACCGATTCCCGTTGGGACCTTCGTGGGTTTGATCCTACTTTTGGGCCCATGCGAACGGTTTTCCCGGCTGCCTGGATGGCGTTGACGGCTCTAGGAGCGAATGCCCAGGGGTTGAGGATGAGCGATATCGTGAGGCTGACCCTGGAGCACCAGCCGCAGCTGGCCGAAGATTCCCTGAACCTGGTCAAGGCCCAGCAGCAGCTGGACCTTCTTCCCCGCAAGGTGATCCTGCCCGAGTTCAACGTGTCCGTCGGATTCGGGCCGGCTCCGGGTTTTCGCGACGACTACACCATCGACACGACCATCCACGGGAACGTCGTCAAGACCGACACCACGCGATACGCCTGGTGGCCCCTGGGACCAGCCTTCGGAACGGACATCACCGTGGCTCAGCCGTTGAACGTTGGCAGGCTCCGCGCGGGAATGCGGGCGGCGCGGGCAGGGGTTCGGGTGGCCTCGGCGGACCTGGACGCCAATCGGCAGACGCAAGTCAAGACGGCGTTGGAGTATTTGTTCGGACTCCAGTACGCGAATCGCATGGTGGGCATCCTCCAAGGTGCCGATGTCCGCGTGGACAGCCTGGACAGTGCGATGCAGAAGAAACTGGACGACGACGACGACGACGTCTCCCAGACGGATCTCTTCCAATTGCGAATGGGCCGTTTCGAGCTGGAGAAGGATCTCCAGGAAGCCATTTTAGGCAGGGCCCGAGCCAGGGAAGGGCTCGCGTTCGCGCTGGGTCTGCCCAACGCGGACTCGTTGCACCTGCAGGACAGCCTGCTGGAGCCGCTGCCCGAGCTCCCTCCCCTGGACACGCTCTCGACGGATTTCGCCCATCCCGACCTGGTCAAGCTCAAGGCGGGATTGGACGCCAAGCAGGCTTTGCTGGACGTGGAAAGAGCCAATTTGGGGCCCGACATCTACCTCTTCGGGAAATTCTCGTACACCAAATCCTGGGTGGAAAACCGCAACCAAGCCAATCCCGACGTGCTCATCACGGATCCCCTGAACAACGTGTCCGGGATGATCGGCTTGGGATTCACCTGGCACCTGAACTTCTGGAACCAGTTGGGCAACGTCCACAGCGCCGAGCTGGAATTGCAGACGTTGCGACGCAAGCAGGCCTACGCGCGCAAGGGCCTGGAAGCGCAGATGAAGGACAGTTGGCTGGGCTACCGCACGTTGCGCGACAGGATCGCGTCCGCCCAGAAGGCCCGCGACGCCGCGGAATCGTGGTTGCACGTGGTTGCGCAACAGGCCGACATCGACCCGAGCAAGTCCAAGGACCTGGTTGCACCCTACAAGAGTTGGCTGGATTTCCAGGGAAAGTACTGGGAGGCGGTGTACCAACGGAACTTGGCCGCATTGAACGTCCTGCTCGGGAGCGGACTGATCCTCCAATGGCCGGGACTCGTCGGGACGTCGGAGCCCTAGTAACTTTCCGATGCCCGAAGCAAAATCAAGAAAGGTCATCCCGATGAGATTGTCCTCGTTCACGGTGCTGTCCGCGCTGGTGTGCGCTCCCATGTTGGTACAGGCCGCCACCGATCCCGTGGACGCCATCCGGCGCCACGACCAGGATCTGCAATCGCTGCTCAAGCGCTACCAGCCCTCGAACCCGGCCCAGCGGGACACGCTGAAGCACATGATCAACGCGATGTTCTCCTTCCCCGAACTGGGGAAACGGTCCCTCGGCAAGACTTGGGCGACCCTGAAGAAGGCCGACCAGGACAGCTTCCTGGTCGTGTTCAGGAAAGCGGTCGAATCCAGCTCCATGAAGCGCCTGGAAAACTACCGGGCGGATTCCACCTCCTACGCGGCCTCGGTGGGGGAAGGGGACAGGACCACCGTCACGGCCACGGTGTACCGCAACGGGAAGTCCTCCAAGGTGGTCTACAAGCTCTTCCAGCAGAAGGGCGATTGGCAGGCTTGGGACCTGATCCTGGACGACGTGTCGACGCTGCACACGTACAAGGACCAGTTCACCACCATCATCGCCAAGGAAGGGTTCGCCGGAGTGCTTTCCCGGTTGCGGACCAAGGCCGCCGGGGACTGAGATCCACGCGGTCCTTTGGCTCTTCGCGGGTCTGCTCCTTTTCCTCGGGGCCCTCCTCGTGGTTCCCCTGCGAGCGACATTGCAGGTGGGTTGGGAGGAGCGCACCCCCCTGTTCGAGGTCCGGATCTGGGGCATGTCGCTGAGGCGTCGAAGACCTCCAGCGCTCCTCCGGCGACTTGTGAACAGGCTTCTGGACAGGTTTCTGCGCGCGTTTCCGTCGCGATCCCCGGAAAAACCGCGAAAGGACGCTCCCGCCACCGGGCGGCGCGCCGATCCCTTCCAGCTCGCCTGGTGGGCTTTGGCGGCCATGGGACGATTCCTGTCCCAATTCACGCGGAGACTGGACATCCGGTTGGGAGGGATCGACCCCGCGCTTCTGGGCGGATTGACCGGGTTCCTGGGCGGAGTCGGGGCCGCGTTGGGTGCGGAGCGGTTTTCCTGGATTCCCGAATTCCAACCGGGTCCGCTCCGGTTCCGGATTCGTTGGACGGTATCCATCTCCCTCGTGGGGATCCTGCTTTGGGTGGGAAGGTCGGCCTCCCTCTTTCCCCGGAAAAAGGACCCGACCGGATTGCTACCTTCGGCTCCGTGAGCCGATACAATCAGATTCTGGGCGTGGGTGCGGCGCTGATGGATGCCCTGGCGCGTGTTTCCGACGATTTCGTGGAGGCCACCGGCCGACCCAGGGGGGGTATGACGCTCGTCGAGGCCGCCGACCAGGACGAGTTGGCAGCCAAGCTTCGGACGCCGGTCTCCGAGGTTCCCGGCGGATCGGCCTGCAACACGCTGGTGGGGCTGGCGAGGCTTGGTTCCAATGCGCGCTTCCTGGGCAAGCGGGGACCCGACGCCAGGGGAGATCGCCTGGAATCGGACCTCCGATCCACGGGATTGGTGCCAGAGCTGGTCCGGGGAACCCGACCCACCGGTTGCGCGCTTTCGCTGGTCACTCCCGATGCCCAGCGAACGATGTTCACCTCTCTCGGCGCCTCCGCCGAGTTCGCGGTGTCCGACCTGGATGCGGTGTCCCTGGACGGGGTGGGTCTGGTGTACCTGGAAGGCTATCTCCTGTTCAACACCGCCTTCTTCGACGCCGTGGTGGCCAAGGCGAACGCGGCCGGCACCGCCGTGATCCTGGACTGCGGATCCTTCGACGTGGTCAACATCTTCCGCGACCACATCCGACGGATCCTGGCGGAGCGGCGGATCTTCGGCCTTCTCGCCAACGAGGACGAATCCCGCGCGCTCACGGAGACCGACCCCGAACCCAGCCTGGAGTGGATCTCGCAGCATGTGGACCTGGCCGTGGTGAAACTGGGCGCCCGAGGCGCGCTGCTGGCCGAGGGTTCGAGGCGGGTCGTGGTCCCCGTGACCCAGGTCCCCAAGGTGCTCGACACCACGGGAGCGGGCGACCTGTGGGCCGCAGGCCTGATCGCCGGCATGGATCGCGGTTGGGATCTGGCGCGCTCGGCCCATCTCGCCGCGGCGACCGCCGCGGAGGTCATCCAGGTCCTGGGTGCCCAGATCCCCGCTGCGGGGTGGGAGCGGATCGGCAGGAGTTGATGGAGAACCCATCCCGCAGCCTCGCCCTGCTTTCCGACTTCGCCCGAATCGTCTCCCGGGCCAGCGGAATGGTGGAGATCGCGACCCAAGTCGTGCATCTGGTGTCGGAGCATCTGGGCGGCGACAGGTGCAATCTCTATTTCGCGGACCCCGAGAGCCACGTCCTCTCGCTGGTCGCCACCTCATCTGGCGTGGTTCCGGCGGATGTGCGCCTGGAGATGGGCGAGGGCTTGACCGGGATGGTCGCCCAGACCCGGGAAAGCCTCAACGTCGCCAACGGCCCCACGACCTCGGGTTTCCGCCACCTGCCCCAGGTGTCCGAGGACAACCTGAAGTCCTACCTGGGCGTACCTCTCACCGCCCGCGGGAGGTGCATCGGGGTGATCGTCGTGCAGTCCCCGCGCGAGGAGATCCAACCCGCCGAGATGGAGCTCCTGGTGGTGGCGCTCGCTTCGCAGCTCGCCGTCGTGCTGGAGAGCGCGCGCCTCCTGGACGCCTTGGAACGGAGCACCGGAGACCGCGAGCGCCAGCTCCGGATCCTGGACGACAGCACCAGCGACCCCTCCGAATCGAGGGTTCCGCCACGCAGGGGGGAGATGCACCTGCTGAGGGGTTTCTCCGCCTCGCCCGGCATGGCCCTGGGCCCGGTCTACCGACACGGCGTCGCCATCGAGCGATCCTCGCTCGAGGCGCTGGGTACGGATGGGCCATCGGCCGAACACGCCGCGTTGCGCGCCGCCATGGAATCCAGCCTGGAGGAGATCCACCGCTGCGAGGTCGCCGCGGTGGAACTGGTGGGACAAGAATTGTCTTACGTGTTCGCGGCCCAGACCCTGCTGCTCAACGATCCCGTCTTCCGCGCCTCGGTCGACGCCCGGATCGACAAGGGTCAGCCGGCGGCCATCGCGGTGTTCGACGCCGTGGAGCACATGGTCGCGGCCATGCGCCAGGCGCGCAGCGACTACCTGCGCGAACGCGCCCAGGATTTCGGCGACATCGGACGCATGCTGGTGGGGAAGCTGGTGGGGAGCGCCCTGCCGGAACGGGAACCGCGGGGATCCGTGGTCCTGGCCCGATCGCTCTCGCCCGGGGACCTGGTGCTTCTGGCCACCCGCGGGGCCAAGGCCTTCGTCACCGCCGAAGGCGGAGTGACGAGCCACGTGAGCCTGATGGCGCGGGCATTGAACATGCCCGCGATCACCGGGGTGGGGGTGGCGATCACCGAAGTGGCCGAAGGGGTGCAGATCCTGGTGGACGCGGTGGTCGGAAACGTCTTCGTCGCCCCGACGATCGCGGTCCTGGAGGAGTACCAGCGGGTCTCGGAGATCGAGGAAGCCCGCGTCGAAGTGGGCGACGATCGCGAACTCGGGGCTCCGTGCAGGCTCTCCTCCGGCGAGATCATCCAGATCGGGGCCAACATCGGACTCCTGCGGGAATTGTCGTTGGCCCGATCGAGGGGTGCCGACGGCGTGGGTCTCTACCGCACGGAATTCCCGTACCTGATGAGGAGGGACGCGCCCACCGAGGCCCAGCAGATGGCCGTCTACCAGCGCGCCTTCGAGGAATTCCCGGGCAGGCCCATCACCTTCCGCACCCTGGACCTGGGTGGAGACAAGATCGCCCCGTTCCTCCAGGACGACGAAGGGACCGCCGAGCTCGAAGACAATCCATTCCTGGGCCAGCGGTCCATCCGGCTCTCCCTGGCCCACCCGGAGCTCTTCCGCACCCAGCTTCGAGCGCTGCTGCGCGCCTGCGACGGACACAAGGGACGGATCCTTTTCCCCATGATCTCCGCGGTGGACGAGATGAAGGAGGTTCTGCGCCAGCTGGACCTCGCCCGCGCCGAACTGCGATCGCGCGGTGCCGCCTTCACGGACGAGATCCAGATCGGGGCCATGATCGAGGTCCCCGCCGCGGTCGAGATCGCCTCCCACCTGGCCAAGCTGGTGGACTTCCTTTCCGTGGGAACCAACGACCTGCTCCAGTACACGGTGGCCGCCGACCGGGGGAACCGCAAGGTGGCCGAGCTCGCCACCAACTACCATCCGGCCCTTCTCTCGCTCCTGGGGAGGCTTTCCTGGGAAGCGGTCAAGGCAGGCGTCCCGGTCTCCATCTGCGGCGAGATGGCGGCGGATCCCGCTTGTGCCCTCTATCTCGCGGGAATCCAGGTGGACGGCCTTTCCATGGACAGCCGGTACATCCCCAGGACGAAGGTCCTTCTCCGGGGCTACGACCAGGCCGAACTCAGGACCATCGCGGAGGGAGCGCGCAAACTCGCGACCGCGAGCGAAGTGAACCGTTTCCTGCACCAGAATCTCCGCGTCTCGCCGGAAGCCGAGCGTCTCTTCGTCGGTGTCCACTAGTCTCGCCACCGGCTCCCGCACACTCGCCGACCTCGTCCACACGCTCGGGACCGATCTCCGGGAGCGCCACGGAGAACGCGTGCACAAGCTGGCGCTCGACACCGGGTTCACCTGTCCCAACCGGGATGGAAGCGTGGGTACGGGAGGATGCACGTTCTGCAACAACGAATCCTTCGTCCCGGCCGACCGGGCGAGGGCCGTGGAGCAGCAGATGGCGGAGGGTGCGGCCGTGGTGGCGCGCCGTACGGGTGCGCGACTCTTCCTGGCCTATTTCCAGGCCTACTCCAGCACCTATGGGGAGTTGGACCGTCTGGGAGAACTGTACCGCCGGGCACTTGCTGTTCCGGGATGCATCGGGCTCTCCATCGGGACCCGCCCGGATTGCCTGGGCCCCGGCGTCCTGGAGCTCCTGGCCGGATTCCGCGACGAGGGCGCCGTGGTCTGGCTGGAGCTCGGCCTCCAGTCGGCATTCGACGACACGCTCGATCGGGTCAACCGCGGACACGGATCGGAAGTCTATTTCCGCGAGGCGGCCCGCGCGCGGGGAATGGGACTGCCGGTCTGCTGCCATCTGATCCTGGGCCTTCCCGGCGAGCGGAGGGACCGCGCCCTGGAGACCCATCGCCGGGTGGTGGATGCGGGAGTGGACGGCCTCAAGATCCATCCCCTCCACGTGGTGCGCAGGAGTGCCCTGGCCGCGCAGTGGCGGAGCCTCGCGTACGAGCCGCTTTCGTTGACGGATTATGTCGATCTCGCCTGCGACCTCGTGGAACGCACTCCGCCCGAAGTGGTCTTCCACCGCCTGACGGGCACCTGTTCGGAGGATCTGCTGCTGGCCCCGGCCTGGTGCTCGGGGAAATGGAACGTGCTGAACGCCATCGAATCCACGCTGCGCCGAAGGGGCACCCGCCAGGGGAGTCTTCGGGCCTGAGATCCGGTCGCCCGGATCAGAGCGCCCCCTTCGTGGAGGGAATCCCCTTGTCGCCGTTGCGGGCCGGCCCGATGGCCATCGCCAACGCGCGGGCGAAGGCCTTGAACATGGATTCCACGCCGTGGTGCGCGTTGGTTCCGCGTTCCAGGTCCAGATGGAGCGTCATTCCCGCGTTTTCGGCGAGGCTCCGGAAGAAGTGTTCGACCAGCTCGATCTCCAGGTCGCCCACCCGGTCCTTGGAGAATCCGGCGCGGTACTCCAGGTGGAACCTTCCCGACAGGTCCAGGGCGCAACGCGCCAGCGCCTCGTCCATGGCGACCTGGTAGAACCCGTACCTTTCGATTCCCGCCTTGTCGCCGACGGCTTCCCGCAACGCCTTGCCCAGGGCGATGGCGGTGTCCTCCACGGAATGGTGCATGTCGATGTGCGTGTCGCCGACGCACTCCACCTCCAACCCCGTGCCGCTGTGGAGACCCAACTGCTCCAGCATGTGGTCCAGGAAGCCGGAACCCGTCTTGGTCTTGGGGGTGGCGGGCCGGTCGAGGTCCCAAACCACCTTGACGCGGGTTTCGCGTGTCTTCCGTTCGATCTCCGAGCGTCTCATCTGGACTCTCCCTTCTGGTGGGTGTCGGCCTTCTCGTGGATCTTGGAGCGTTCCTCGAGCCTTTTCACGGACGCCTCCCAGGTGGATGCCGCGAGGAACGCGGCGGCCATGGCCAGGATGCATGCGGCGACCAGGAAGGAGAACAGCAGGATCACGGAACATCCTTGGTCGGCGCGGCGCGCGGGAAGCACGAGCGGAAATTGTCCACGACGCGTTTGCCCAGCGTTCCCGGGTCCTCGCCCCGCAGCGAGGCCACCTCTTCCAGAACCAGGCGCACCAGGGCTGGACGGTTGGTGGCGCCCCGGTGGGGGTGGGGGGCGAGCCAGGGCGCGTCCGTCTCCACCAAGAGGCGATCCGAAGGAACCAGCGCCACGAGTTCCCGCACCGCGGCCTTGCGGAAAGTGACCGTGCCGGAAAAGCTGATGTGGAAACCGAGTTCCAGGGCCGCATCGAGGGTCTTCAGGTCCGCGGAGAAGCAATGGAAGACGCCGCGGTGGAAGTCGGCGTCGCGCAGCACGCGCAGGAGATCTTCGTTCGAATCCCGGTTGTGGAGGATGACGGGGAGGTCCGCCTGGCGCGCGATCTCGATCTGTTCGCGGAGCACCCGTTCCTGGAGTGCCGCGTCGAACGGCTTGTGGAAGAAGTCCAGGCCGCACTCGCCCACGGCCACGACCCGCGGGTAGGACAGGTGCGCGAGGACGGGAAGGGGATCCCACTCGTCGCTGTGGCAGGGGTGGCATCCGACGGAGCACCACACCCCGAGCCGTTCGGCCAGCGAGGACGTGGAAGCGGCTTCCGAAGGCGATATCCCCGCGACCAGGATTTCCACCACCCCCGCAGCCACCGCCTCGCGGACGTGCTCCGCCGCGTCGCCGCGAAGGGCCTCGACCTGGAGGTGGCAGTGGCTGTCGACCATCCTCAGTCCTGGTGCTTCTTCTGGTTGGCCTTGACGATGGGATCGGCCCACCTGCTCCAATCCTCCTCGCGAAGGGCGTCGATGTGGACGGAATCCGACCTGCGGGCGATCCGGAAGAAAGGCAGGGATAGCGAATCCCTCCGGACGGAGCCGGTCAGCCGCAACGGTTTGCCGGACAGGTTCCGCACCAGGATCGCGGTGTCCGGATCGAATTCCAGGGAGTCGACCGCCGAAAGGGTCTTTTTCCGGACCCGGCGGATCCCGGGCCGGATGTAGAGGACGAAGGCGGTCCTCGACGTGTCGGTGAGCGAAATGGTGGTCGTGCGTCGGGGAGGGAGTTCCACCTTGGGTGCCGCACGCGGGACGGGGGCCTTGGTGGTGTCCGGAATCACCGTGTCGGTCTCCTCGACGGTGTCTCGGCGCGAGGCATCGGAGGGGTTCCGCGAGATTCCGGGTCCTTGGACCAGATGCATGGCCGCGATCACCAGAAGCAGCGCCAAACCGATGATTCCGGCAAGGATGAGCGGGGTCTTGCCGCTGGGCTTCTCGGGGGGGCCCAGCCGGAGTTCCATGGCGGCTCGGGAATCGCTGGGCACGGGGCGCAAACCCATGTCGATCCGCAATCCAGCCAGAACTAGGTCCGGGTCGAGTTCGTAGGCCAGCGCCAAGGTGCGTGAAAAGGCTCGGGCGTAGGGCGCACCGGGAAGCGCCTCCCATCGGCGCTCTTCCAAGGCCAGGATGAGATCGGCGGGAATCCGCGTGTGCTGGGATACCTGCTCCAGGGAAAGTTCGCGGGCCAAGCGGGCGGTCCGGAGGAGTTCGGATGCCGAAGGGAGGGGATCGGTCTCGCTCATGCGTCGGCGGTTTCCTTGGTGGCCCTGGTCTGCCACTCGCGAAGAAGTTGAAGGGTCGCGGCCACCGGCAGTCCGGCGACGCCGTAGAAGCATCCATCGATGGAGGAGACGAGGCCCAGTCCGGCACCCTGGATGCCGTAGGCGCCGGCCTTGTCCAAGGGGTCTCCGGAATCGACGTAGGAATCGATCTCCCGGTCGGAGAGGTTCCGGAAGCGCACCGTGGCGGGCACGGACAGTCCTTGCCCGGAGATTCCTTCCATGGCCAGATGGACTCCGGTCCAAACCACGTGTTCCCTGCCCGACAGCGATCGCAGCATCTTCCGGGCCTCCTCGGCGTCCCTTGGTTTGCCCAATACCTGGGTCGAAAGATAGACGACTGTGTCCGCTCCCAGGACCAGTTCTCCGGGGCTGCGGCTCGATATGGCGGTCGCCTTGACCCTCGACAGTTCCAGGACGAGCCGCGCCGGATCCGGAATTCGCACCGATTCCTCGTCGATGTTCGCTGGATCCACCCGATGCGGGATTCCCAGTTGGGACAGGATCCAGGTCCTGCGAGGAGAGGCGCTGGCCAGGACCAGGGGGTGGGAAAGGCGTTCCAGCCAGGGACCTTGGATCATTGGCCGGTCGTGGTGCTGGAGGTGGTGGTGGTCGATCCCGGGGTGGCGGAGGTGGTGACCTTGCGCAAGGTGGTGCTCTGGGCCTGGATCTTGGCGTCGGGCAGGTCGCGGATCTCGATGAGGAAATTCCATCCCCGCAGCGGACCCACGGGAGTCCACCCGAAGTTCAGGTCCCAGCAGCCCAGGGATCGGTGGAACGTGAGGGATTGGGAGTTGAAGCTCCCCAGCTCGAAGTCGTAGTTGGAACTCCAGGTGGCCGACCAGTCGCGCGAGGGGTCCAGCGTGGCGTGGAACCCCGCGGACTGGGTGCGCGTCTGTTGGAAGACATCCTTGGAGACGCGGTTGGCCTGGATGTCGTAGGAGTAGGTCAGACCGAAGGTCCAGGGTTTGGCGGTGATGCTGTCGGCGTCCCAGCGCCAGCCGTCCGTGAAGGAACCGGAAACGGACACGCCTTTCTGGAAGGCGAGCGACCAGCTCTTCAAGGTGGGGAAGGTCTCCACCGAACTGTCGCCCCAGGGGTTGTACAGCGTGTGCACGAGATTGCCGTTGAACTGGAGCAGCGGGATGCCGGAGTTGAACGTGGTCACGATGTCGCCCCATGGATGCGTGGTCTTCACGAAGTCGTAGCTGGTGGAGGTGTTGAAGGTGAGCAGGGAATAGGAATCCCCCTTCTTGGATTTGGTCTTGCCGGTGTCGTAGGAGTCGGGGAGCAGCTTGGCGTCGATCTTCTGGCCCAGGGAGAATTGGATCTGCTCGGACTTTGCCTGCCCCAATCCGGCCTGGGCGGGATCCGAGGCGAGCCGCGGGTTGGCCACGAAGTATTCCTGCGAGTCGATGTGGGGGGTGAACAGGTAGTTGACGGAAGGTGTCAGGGTGTGGCGCAGCCCCGCGAAACGGCCCCAGTAGGGGAGCCAGGTCCCGTAGAGGTTGGTGGACGCCCCTCCGGTGAGGTTCCAGGTGACGATCTGGCTCGGATCGTATCCGTTCGTGGAATAGGTCCGCCATTGGCCGGAGGGCTGCTGCGGCTCCGAGTAGCTGTAGGCGCTCCAGTCCTGCCGGGCGTTGGCGGCCGCGGAGAGGTCCAGGTAGCCGATCTTCCGGGTTTCGGTGAGGGAGAGGGTCTGCACGGCTCCCTCGTAATCCTGGTTCAGCGGACCTGGATTCGGGTAGTCGGTGCTGGAATCCGACCCCTGGTAGTGGTTCCAGAGGCTGTCCTGGGCGTTGTGGACGGAATCCGCCGCCCGCGAGGAGTAGGAACTGAAATGGGCTCCGTAGCTGTAGCGGAGGTCGTGGTACCAGGCGGAGTCGTCGGGATCGTCGGTGGGGAAGATCTGGCCGGCGGAGGAGTAGGTTGCGCTGGGCAGTTCGCGGGTCCGCACACCGGTGCGCAGGTTCTCGAACTGGTTTCCGGAAAGGCTCGCCGAGGAGTGTTCCCACTGGTAGTTGAGGGCCAGCTCCGCGTTGGCCGTCTGGTCCAGCAGTTCGTCCGCCGACAGGGCGTTCGCGTTCTGGACCGTGTAGCTGGACACGAAGCGGCCGTCCCCCTTCAGCGTGAACTTGTCCGGCTGCGGAAGGAGCTGCTGGTCGTGGGCGTAGTCCGCTTCCCAACCGGACCCCGCTCCACCCAGTTGGTCCAGGTACCGCTTGATCTCCACGTTCCCGGTGAGCTGGTCGCGCAGGGCGTAGCGGAAATCGCCGTCGCCGTTGATCTGGTCGAACTTTCCCGCCGAACCTTCGATCACGTCCGTCGAGGTGGTGAGGTCCATGTAGTCGGAGATTCCCCAGTAGTAGCCGAGGTCGCGGGCGAAGAAGCCGTTGTTCTGGTCGCCGCCGAACTTCGGCGTCAGGAAGCCGGATTGCCGCCCTTTCCCCAAGGGGAAATAGATGAAGGGCGCGATGGCCACGGGCACGTCTTCGATGTTCAACACCACCGGTGCGCCCGTCGCCTGCTTGTCGGGTTCGATCTCCAGTCTTTCGGCGGAGAAGTAGTAGTCGGGAACCGGGGTGCCGTTGCACTTGCAGAAATCCCCATCCACGATCTGGAGCGACTTGTCGGGAAGCCGCCGGATCTCGGACCCCCGGTAATACTCCCCGTTCCGGAAGGATCGCGCCTGGAACACCGCCCCGTAGCGCGTCTTGAGGTTGTACTTCAGCCGTGTCCCGAAGAACGGTGGGATCTGCGGGTCCTCCACGTTGGGGTCTCCCTGGGCTTCCAGGATGTCGTCCTGCTGGTCGAAGTCGATGGTGTCGGCGGAGAGCTTGGTGGTCCTGTATTCCAGGTGCGCGTGGCCGTACAACAGAATCCGTCGGGTATCCGCGTCGTAATCCAGGGAATCCGAGTCGTACCGCACGGTGTCCGGCTTCGCTACGGTGTCCTTGCGGGCCGTGTCCTTGGCGGCGGAACCCCCGATCCCCCCGAAGGTGCGGGGATTCCCTCCGTTTTGCGCACGGGCGGGGACGACCCAGGCGATCAAAAGGAGAAGGAGGATCCAGCGCATAGGCGAAGCGAGCAAAGCTAGTCTGTGGGAGGGGGGCGTTGGGGACGGGTGCGCCGGACCCATCCTCGGATCGCCGTCCAGCGGGATGGATCAGGCAAACGAGGCTTCCAACTTCGTTTTCCTTGCTTCCCAGTCCGGCATCCGCTTGGACAACAGCTTGAAGAAGGCGGGGCTGTGGTTGTGGTGGCGGAGGTGGCAAAGTTCATGGCACACCACGTATTGGATGCATTCCTTGGGTGCTCGGATCAGATCCGGATTCAGCGTGAGGATTCCTCCCTTGGAGAGACTTCCCCAGCGTGTGCGCATGGATTTGATCTGGACCCGCGGTTTCCTGGAGGTCTGGGTCACGAGCGACCACTGCACCTCGAAGATTTCCCGAAACACCTCGTTGGCGCGGATCCGGTACCAGGACAGCAGCAATTCGGCGACCCGGTCGCGTGAGGGCGGTGTCGCATCCGTCACGAACAGGATACCTCTGGTCATGCGTACACCGGGATCATCGCCCGAATCCACCTTCAGGCGGTATCGGCGTCCCAGATAGAGGTGCGTTTCTCCGGATAGATACTGACGTGGCGCCGTGCGCGGTTGGAACTGGCGGAAGAAATTTCGTTGGCGCAAGATCCAGCTCGCGCGCCGTTTGACCCGCTCCTGGATCCGGACGATCTCGGTGCCCGTGGGGGCCACGACCTCGACCTCGCCGTTGGGATCCACCGAAATCTCCAGGGTGCGGCGGGTGGCGAAGCGGAT